>CAZTRG010000023.1:0-47910 GCA_964615885.1 uncultured Planctomycetia bacterium
CCGGGTCGTCAATAAGGCAGAGTGCCATTGCTCGCCTCATATTGAGGCGTGTCGACCATTACAATCGCATCCCAGGGGCATCCGTCCAGAAAGGTTCCATCCGGTCCTTTGGTGGTGCATTTCCTGCAGCCAATGCATTTAAAAGGATCAACCTCAATGACACCAAAGGTGGGGGCGCCAGGGTTCTGGACAAGGATCATGCACTCGTCTACCGGGCAGTAAGACTGGCAAACCGGGGCGCCTGCGCAGCCGGTGCAGGACTCGGTAATGTAAGCCAGAACCTTGGGTTTCTTTTTCCGCCTGCCTGATTTAGCCGAGGCCATTGACTGTCATCTCAAAAAGGTTTTTCTGGGGCCGATCCACATAACCAGCCGCGCGTATTCTAACGAGCCGGGTCCGACCTGACCAATGCATTTTAGAAGGCCGGCAGAAAGGCTTTTCAGGACCCATTATCCAGCTTGGGCCCATCCTCGAGGATTGCCAGGATGTCCTTGAATTCATTCAGGAGGTAATCTGGAGGGTCTTTATCGAAATCACCGGGCCTGAAGCCGTATTTTACACCGGCGCACCTGCAGTTGGCGTTGCGGGCCGTTTTAACATCAACGCTTGTATCCCCAACCAGCAAGGCCCGTGAGGGGTCAAATCCCAGCTCTCCCATAATGGAGAAGATCCCGGCGGGGTCGGGTTTTCTTCCATGGGCTGTGTCGCCGCCAATGACTTGCTTAAAGTATTGCTGAAGCCCGGAAGCCTCCAGGATGGATTCGGTCGGGCCCGACGGCTTGTTGGTCAAAATCGCAAGAGCCTGGGAGTTAAGAGCCGGAATGATTTCAGCGACACCCGGATAAGCCCTGGTGGCCCCCGTGCAATGGTCGGCGTAATGCTCCAGGAAGGTGTCGAGGACTCCTTTGCAGAGAAGGTCGGTGGCCCTGTCTCCAAGAGATCTCTGGATCAACTTGGCGGCTCCGTCGCCAACAAATTGAACAATAGTCTCCAGGGGCAGCTCCTCGAATCCTTCTTTACCGAGGGCGTAATTGACGCTGGAGGCAAGATCTTCCCTGGTTTCAAAAAGGGTCCCATCGAGGTCGAATATTAAAAGGTCAAAATTTGCGGGCATAATTTGAGGTTGGCCGGGCCATAAAGTGACGGAAATAGTTTATGGAGCAAATTTTACAGCAAAAACTCCCTTCTCTTGCCGTAGATACGGAGATCCTATATACTTCGGATTCAGTAGATAATGCGTAAGTAATTGTTTGTTATCTCCTTGAGCATTGTTAGCCGAGCCAAAATATGCGGTTGTTTATTATTGGGGCCATTTTCATTCTTGCTGCCGGGACCCTGGTCACGCTGGGCATTCTTTCCCGTGGCATCCCCGTCCTCAAGGTCGGCGACCTTTTTGCCGCCGAATCCAGGCTTGAACCCGGACAGGTTGTTCGCGTGGACAATGGCAAAATAGTCTCTATTGAATCCCTGGCCCCATCTCTGCGTTTTCATTACGCCAACGAAAAGGACCCTTCCAAGGTAATCCTTGTCGAGAGCAGCAGGAACCCGCCTGAGAACTTCAAGGTCGGCATTGGCGCGAGCATCAAGGGGACCTACGATTCTGAAGGTAAAGTATTTAAGGCCTACCAGGTCAGCACTAATTGCCCCAGCCGGTATGACCCGAAAGAAGAGCTGAAGAAGATCGATCAATACCAGAAGTCCGGTGGGGGGAAACCAGCTTATAAAGAGGCAGTTCCAAGCACCTCCATGCGCAAGCCCTCCGGCAAAAGCTCGCCAATTGCCGGCGTGCCAGGCCGTTAAGGTTCAAACGTGGAGAAGGAAGTGGATCCCACCTGATGGATGTTCTTAATTTCGGGCACTCCTTATTAACCTGGGTCGCAGCGCCTCTGCTTGGCCTCATTGCCGTCCTGTGCCTGGTTGGCGCAGCGCGCAAGGATCGCCGCTATATCCGGAGCGCACGAGCCGGCTTCTATGTCGTGTTCATTCTCGTGCTTGCCTCCTGCGCAACGCTGGTCTGGGGATTTATCACCGGCTGTTACAACAATGAGTACATCTGGGGGTATTCCGACAAAGACCTGCCCTTTTTCTTTAAATTCGCAGGGCTTTGGGCCGGCCTGGACGGGTCACTGTTGTTTTGGACCCTTATCCTGACCGGGGTCTCCGCCATTGCTGCATTCCAGCATAGATGGAGCTCTCAGCACCCAAGCGGGCGAAGGATGGAACCCTACGTTTACCTGGTCCTGACCGCCATCATCGGGTTCTTTGTGATGCTCGCCATCTCTGAAAACCCTTTCGAAGAAATGGAACCTCGCCACGCCGTCCATCTCGCCTCTGCTTATAACATTCCGATGGACCACACCGGCAACCTTCTGAATGGCAAGGGGCTCAATCCCCAGTTGGTCAACTACTGGTTTGTTATTCACCCTCCGTGCCTCTACCTCGGCATGGTCATCTTCTCAATCCCTTTTGCTTTCGGGATGGCGGCCCTGATAACCGGAGAGCTTGGCCCCTACTGGATCAGGGTAACCCGACGCTGGACCATGGTTGCCTGGCTCTTCCTGACCTGCGGAATTATCCTTGGTGGACTCTGGGCTTACCGGCAGCTCGGCTGGGGAGGCTACTGGGCCTGGGATCCTGTTGAAAACGCCTCTTTTCTTCCCTGGTGCGCAGCCACGGCCTTCCTTCATTCAATCATGATCCAGGAGCGCCGGGATATGCTGAAGCGCTGGAATGTATTCCTGCTCATTTTCGCCTTCTTCCTTACGATCGAGGCCACCTACATGACCAGGAGCGGAGAAATTGCGTCGGTTCATTCCTTTGGTGAAAACGCTTCACTTGGTAATTATTTCCGCTTTTTCAAATGGTCCATCATCGGCAGTGGGCTCTTCCTTCTCTTTTACAGGTTCAATGACCTCAAAGGGAGTCATCAGCTTGACTCTCTTCTCTCCCGCGAAGCGGCCTTTTTCTTCAACAACCTGGTTCTTGTCGTCCTGGCCATTTCCGTCTGGGCCCTCAGCTGGCTCCCCAACCTGAGCACGGCATATTTCGGGGAGACCTGGACCTTCGAACCAAAAGATTTCAACCTGTATATGTCTCCACTGCTTGCCCTGCTGGTCTTTCTTACGGCCATAGGGCCGGGACTTGGATGGATCAAGAGCAGCAGCCGGAATCTCTGGAAGAACTTCGCTCTTCCCGGATGCCTTGCATTCCTTTTCACTCTTGGAGCCTATGGCCTTATCTGGATCGTGCGCCCCGAGACCATCTCGTTCAGCCAGGTCTTCAGCATCAAGCCCGTCAGCGATGCGCTCAATGGGGGGCAGGTTACTGAGGAGCTGTTTTATTCCAGCAGCATCTACCCAACCGGATTCTTCCTTTTCTTTTCCTTCCTGATCCTGACGACCATCGGGGCTGAATTCGTCCGCAATCTTCGTGCGAGGAGTCGCCTGCGTAAGCAGGGCCTTGTATCAGCAGCCCTGTCTTTGATCCTGCGCGACAACCGAAGATACGGTGGATACATTGTTCATATCGGGATCTCAGTTCTCGTCATCGGAATTGTCATCAGCTCAATGTACAAAATTACCGAGGAGAAGCTGGTGGTCAAGATGGGGAAATATGCCCGTATCGGCAATTACCTGATCAATCCCCACCAGGCCAACCGCCCCTACAAAGAAATCGCCGATGCTTATTCGAAGGTGAGCGCCAAGACCCATCGAGTGGAAGATTTCCAGAAGGGCCTCCCCTATCTTCTCGACAAGGTCTCCTTCAGGATCTATTACGACCCCCTTGGAAGTACAAAGAAGGCCCATGCCGCCGATTCGCCGTCGCAAGAGGAGGCGGGGGGGACCACCAATCTCGACAAGCTGCCCCACGGAGCCCAGCTCGTCACTATTCTCAACCCTGAGAGGCGCTTTTATCCAAAACAGGATCAGTGGATCAACGAAGTCAGCATCCACCGCAAGCTGTTGCAGGATGTTTACGTCTACTATTCCAACAGGGATCCCGAGGACAGGGTCTACATGACCGCCTACCTGAATCCATTCATGGGCTTCCTCTACATTGGAACAATTATCATGCTGCTGGGGGGGATCTTTGCCGCCCTTCCTTTTTCTGGAAATCGAATCGGATTGTCGGAATAGGAACCTGGCTTTGATTGAAGTTAAATTTTTCTTTATGGCAGGCCTGTTTCTTTTCGCCGGCTGGGCCCTCGCCGGCTGCAGCCCGGGGAGCCCCGGCGAAGGGGAGACACCGGAAAAGAAATACCTGCGCCTGCTCAAAGAGTATAAATGCGACTGTTCCAAGGAAGATTGGACACGGACCCTGTACGGCTGTTTCGAGCCCTGCGCTGACCGCCAGCGCAAACTTCTCAAGGGGTTTGTAGATGCCAATCACTCCAACGAGGAAATCAGGAAGAAAATGATTGCCGATGCGGGGACGGAACTGGTCCTTGCACGCCCGAGCTTTCTGCCCAACCTCATTCCTTACGGGCTCCTTGCCTTTCTTGGCATCGGAGTTGTTTTCACCCTGACCCGAATGAGAACCAGGACTGAAAGCGACCCGGGAAAAGATGGGGCTCTCCTGCCATCGGAAAATCCCGAACTTGAGGCTCGGCTCGAAGCTGAGCTGGACCGCCTGAAAGACTGAAAATAATGATCGCCACAGCTCTGTTAATTCTTATTGGTTTTATAACCTGCTTCCTTCTTTTTTACGCTTCCAGCGGAGAGGATGAGACCTGGGATCCCGATCTTGATTCCGATGCCCTCTCCACCCTGGCCCGCAAGAAGGACCGGCTGCTTAGAATCCTTAAAGATCTTGACGAAGAAAAGGCCATGGGCTCCATCGAAGAGGGTGAACATCTTCGCCTCCGGCGCAGTTACAAGGCCAAGGCAGTTATCGCATTGCGTGAGTTTGAGCGCGTCAGGGAGGCCAGGTTGCGCCGTCTTGGTTCGGGCGAAGCCAGCCTCAACCCTGATCTTCTCGGGCGGATTGAAAAAAAGGCAGCCCTTCGCCTTCGGAAGCTTTATGCCGAAGGGGGGAGTTGATGAAAATTAGGACAACCATGAAATACTTAAGCTTGATACTCGCAGGCTGCCTTGCCCAGGGTGCCCTGCATGGCGCGCTGGTTATCGAAGGCGTCCTCTACGACGGCCCCGCCAGCACTGCCAAGTTGCGTGTTGAGGGGCTCTCATCGCCTACCTGGAAAACTCCCGTAGCCCAGGCTAATGCCCGGATCCGGCTGCTGGAGCCAGGCGCCGAAAGAGCCTGGCCCTTGTCCACAAGCGCACAGGGAGCCTTCCGAGTCGAAACAGATCTGCCCGAAACAACTACCGGCCCCTTTGTGGTGGCCCTCACCCTGGGTGATCGCGAATATTTCACCGGATCCTTCGGGGCCACTCCTGGCAAGAAGATCGAAGTCTTCGCTTATCCTCCCGGCGAAGACAAGAGCAGGGTCAGGACCATAACCAAGATAGTCCATACCATCGAAAAGGCCGGGAGTATCTACTACCTTAAAGTTCAATGCATGGTGGAGTTCTGGAACGGTGGGGACAGCCTTTTTGTCGGCCCCCGCAAGGATGAAGGCCGGGAGGTATACCGCCTGCCCATCCCTGCCGGGGCCCTTATCACCAAAAATGAAGGGATGGCCCCCGGAACCAAATGGAAAATGACTTCCGATGGGAAATTTCTCGTCATCGATGAGCCGATTATGGGTCTCGCTGACCTGGTGGCTGTCCGGCATGAACCCGGGACCAGGGGCTGGCTGGTTGAATACCGGGTTCCGGCCACCAACCTCTTCCACATGTCCTATCCTCTTTCTTTGGCCCCGATGACAAGGTCTGAAGGACAGATGGATGGCTTCCTGGTTTTTGTCCAGGAGGGAGATATGAATATCCGGTCCAATAAACCCGAGAACAATCCCGATGCGAAGGTTTCAGACTCAACGCAAAATGTTCTCCGGGGGCTCACCGACCTTGAAACCGGCTCCGCAAGTGGCGTTGAAGGATTCAGGGAAAAGTCCCGGTTACTTGAAGAGCTTTACTCCTCGCTCAGGGCCGACCTTGGGCAGGGGGGCATGAAAATCGATCCTGCAATTTCGAAACTTCAGAAGTTCAACAACCTGGTAGAGAAAAATCCCCTCGATGGGGCGGCTCAAAGCTATGCGGTCTACGGGCCCAGCCCTGGCGCATCCCTTGTTGCCGGCTCAAGCCTTGCGGTCCCGATTGAAATTTCGGATGTGGCTGTCGGACAGGTCAGTGAAAAGGCCCTCTTCTGGCACGGCGGAAGCATTTCTGTCATCCTCCTGGCTGTACTTCTTGGCCTGGCTATCGGGAAAAAGAATGGAGCGCAGGCCCTTGCAGCTCAAATCGAGAACCTGGACACCCTTGACCAGATTGCCCATCTCGATTACCTCAATTCCACCGGAGGAATTGGAGAAAAAGAGTACCAGGGAAGACGAAAGGTTCTTCTCGAGATTGCCGCAGGGGAACTGGAGGGCGAAGCGGCTGCCCCTGCCGGGCAAGACACACCTGTTGGCCTGTCCAAGCCAACCCGGGAACGCCTCCAGCGGGTTAAGGATCTTAGCGGGGGGGAAGCCTCAGAGGAAAAGACAAAGGCCGAGAGGAGCGAAGCCCTGGAAGAGCTGTACAAATCCCTCAAAAATGACCTGGAGGGGTGATGGCGCCCACTTCCCATAGGGCTGATACGCCTCCAGCTTCTCCTGGAAGCGATGTGGCCATTTCCCTCGAAGGAATTGCCAAGAGTTTTGGCTTTCGGGATGTCCTGCAGGGAATCGATCTTGAGGTCAGCCAGGGCTCCTGCCTCTGCGTCTACGGGCAAAACGGAGCCGGCAAATCGACTCTAGCCCGCATCCTTGGAACCTTGTGGGCTCCCTCCCGTGGAAAAGGAAAAATTCTCGGGCAAGAGCTTGGCAAGGGTAACAGGGAAATCCGTCGCCGCTCCAGCATGGTGTCGGATCAGAGCTTCCTGAGATCGGAGCTCTCACTGGAAGAGAACCTTATATTTTACGGGTCTCTTTACGGTGTCCGGGACAACAGGCGGGCAGCCGACTTGCTCGAGCAGTTCGGGCTGTACAAGCGCCGCAAAGACCAGGTCTCGACCTTCTCTCAGGGAATGGTTAAACGGGCTAACCTTGCTCGGAGCCTTCTTCACGACCCTGACCTCTGGATACTTGACGAGCCCTTCGGTGGGCTTGACCAGGAAGGCCAGCAACTTTTGAAAGAATGCGTAAAAGGCTACTCCAGGACAGGGCGAACGGTCGTGCTGGTAACCCATCTACGGGAAATCGGCGATGAACTGGCCACCGACAGCATTGAAATCGTAAATGGCTTCTTGTCGACAAGTCAGCCCGCCGGCTACGGAGGGGAATCATGAACCCGGGCCGCCTTTTTTTCTCTTTGTTAAAATGGGACCTCCTGCGCGAAATTCGCCGTATGGAGATCGTTCTCAATATGTCCCTTTTTGCCGTGCTGATGCTCACGATTGCCCAGCTTGGTACAGGGGGAGACACCCTGGTGGTCTCCAGGGTGGGGCCGGTGTTTTTCTGGATGGCGGTAGTTTTTACCGGGACCGTTGGTATCAGCCAGTCTTTTGCCGCTGAAAGAGAGGGAGGGCTCCTTAACGGGATCCAGTTGGCACCAATAGATCACGGCATCTTCTATCTCGCAAAGGTTGCCGCCACATGGATCTACGTCATGGCCATGGGGCTTGCGCTGCTGGGTGTTTACATCCTGTTTTTCAATTTCATGAGAGTGGACCTTTATCCTGCGCTGATATCGGTAATGGCCGTGTTCGCCCTCGGCTATACAGGGGTTGGAATCATTCTATCTTCTATGACCACAGCCTTGCGGGGAGGTGGCGAGATTGTTCTCAGGATCCTGCTGTTGCCCCTTATGGTCCCCGTGGTGATGTTGACCCTCATGGTCAGCGAGGCCACCTTCGGCGTCGTTGTCGCCAACGGGATCCTCGGCCCTCCTCTTGAACTGTGGAAGTACCTTCTCACTATCCTCTCCCTGGATGCAATTTACCTCGTAATCGGCTACCTTGTTTTCCCGAAAATCATCGAAGAATAAACCCGAGTCAATACCCGAAAATATGCTTCACATATCCGCCCCGACAGCCCAACAATTTAAATTGCGGGGGAGTCCCTCTGAGCGCAGCGCTCAAAGGGCAAGGCGAGTTCAATACAAGGCAGGCAGTCAATGAGTCACTACATCAACAATGCCATCGGCTGGGCTATGGTCATCACCACCCTGGCCTTTGTCGGGTACTGGGTTCCTCACGAGGTGGAGGTTCTCGATGACAACTACCTCATTTTCTTTTTCCACTTCCCCTCGGCCGTTAACTGCATGAACCTTTTTGTCATCGGGGGAGTTTGCAGTCTCCTCTATTTGTGGAAGAGGAATCCCTCGATGGACCTCTGGGCTACTTCTGCGATTGAGGTCGGGATGCTGGCCTGCACCATAACAATCGTCACCGGTGGGATCTGGGCAAGAGCCGCCTGGGGGGAATGGGACACCTGGGTCATCAATGACCCCCGGTTGATGAGCGTCTATTTCATGTGGCTCACCTATGCTGCCTACCTTGCCTTGAGAACGTCCATGGAGCAGGGCAAAAGGCGTGAACTCTATTGCGCGGTTTTTGGCCTCCTGGCAACCATCAATGTACCGGTTGTCTACTATGCCATTCGAATTTTCGGTAAAGAGAACCACCCCATGTCACTGGAGCTCAGCGAGACTTCAATGAAGACCACCATGAGGTTCGGCGCCCTTGCTTTCCTTGTCCTTTATATTGGGTTTATGCGGCTCAGGCGCAGGTACTACCAGCAATGCGTAAAAGCTGACAGGCTCCAGGAAAATTTCAACCGGGCTCACATTTGAACAGCCTTCGGAGATGAATGAATGACCAGAAAGTTATCCTTCTTCACACCCATCGCCTTATTTGCCGTGATTCTGTTTACGGTGTGCCAACTCAATGCGCAGGAAAGCCCAGCCCCGGGAAATCCCGCCCCGGCTCCCGCTGAGAATGCAGCCCCTGCAGCCGGGGAGAGCAAAACTCCCGAAGAGTTTAAGGCCGAACAGACCATCGGCGGCCCTGATTACCAGGTCTATGTCTTCATGGCCTATGGCCTTACCTGCCTCCTTCTGTTTTTGTTTTTCACCTGGGCGATTTTCCAGGGAGGGAAGCTTGGCAAGCGGATTGACTACCTTGAGGAAAGGTTTTCCCAGAGCGAGGCGGCGCCGCCTGGCGGCTCACAGGCCAGCGACGGGCAGGCCGGGTAAGACAGAAAAGAGCCCTTTCTCGGCCAGGAAACCACCCAGGCCTCCTTATCGGTCCCGGGGGTGGTTAATTGCGATTTGCATCATCGCCTGCTGGACTTTAAAATCGCATTAGTACCCTGCGAGGGACACGACCGCTTCTGGTTACTTTCAACGGAAAGTAACACCACCTGGCAAAGATTCTTCGACACCAGGTGCCCTCAATGGGGTTTCCAGTATAGCTGCGAAGCTCTCCCATCAAGTTTGAGGCAAATCCATGGTCGGTCAGCGCACTGAGCCGGATGTAGTAACTGCCGAAGAGGTCCTTAAAAGGTCTCCCATGCTCAGTCGGATTTCACGCGATGTGATCCACTGCTATGAGCGCCGCCACAAGCTCAAGGAGAGACTGGAAGAATTCGTGGTGATCTCCCGGAAATTCAACTCCCCTGAAATCCAGGAGACCATCCAGAGCCTTCGGAAAAAGGTCGAGAATGACGACTCCGAAATGGGCGAACTGGAAAAAGAAGTACGCCTTCTTGGTGGCGTCCTGAAGGATCCCCGCCAGGGCTTCATTTACTTCTACACAGAGCTCAAAGATCACCGTGTTTACCTCGTCTGGGATCCTGCAGATTCAGACATGGTTTACTGGCACGAGCTGAACGAAACCTCTGAAGACCGCACTCCTCTTCAGTTCAGCGATGGGCCGGCCCCCTCAACCATCGACTCCTCGGACTGAGCCTGGTTTCAGCCTGGGCTTGTTGAGCAACTGCTTCCTTTAAGGGCAGTCTCTTGTCGATGGCACTCCGCAGGCCTTGTTTTGGCAGAGTCCCCCTTGAACATCCCTGCCGGACAGTTATGCTGCGCGCAGTATCTTTGTTCAATCAGACCCGTCGGGCTTTTCCGGCGACCACTAGAGGCTTATCCGTCATCCAGGCTTACTCGACCTTCTACCTATTTTCTTCAGCACTTGCGGCGGGAACAATTTCAGTTCTTCCATTCGTCCCTGCAAAGGTTTTCGGGCGACGCTTCTTTCTCCTGATCGCGCTTATCTCCATCGTCTTCTATGTCATGGCACTGATCGGGCGCGGCCTTGGAACTGAACCACTTTATCTCGCCGCTGGGGGGTTGCTGGTGCTTTACCAGATCACCCTTCCCCCTGGCTCAGGGGCAAACTCATCGCCTCCTGGCCTCAAGCCTGAAGACACCAGTCCCGGGGGTCTGCTTGGGCGGCTAAGTGCCGTATTTCTCTATCTCGCTATCTGCGCCGGCTGGGCGGGGATTATTCGGGAGGCCTGGGGAAGCTCTCTCAGCTACCCGGTGAACGCCGGGCTGCCTTATTCCGATTCTTTCCAGCCGGGCTTGTTATTCAACGCAGCCACCTCGACCCTGCTCCTTGGATTTTCCCTTGGCGCGATGATCCTTGGGCACTGGTACCTTGTCTCAAGCAAGCTGTCTTTTGGCCCCCTTAAGCGGCTGACGGGGCTACTCTGCATAGCTGTATTTTTAAGGTTGGCCAGCTCCCTCTATTGCATGTTTTCCCAGGGCGAATTCTGGCGGGAATCCTTTGGCAGGGGGGCTACCGACTTTCTGCTCGCTGAGGGGCTCTTTGGCTTGTTTGTCTCCTGCAGGTTTATTTTAGGTATTTTGCTGCCCGCTGTACTGGCGATTCTGGCCTGGAGGTGTGCCCGGATTCGTTCCAACCAGTCTGCTACCGGTATTTTGTATGTCCTGGTGGCCTTTGTTTTCTTCGGAGAGATTCTTTCCAAGCACTTTCTCGCTAATCGTGGTCTTGGCCTTTAGCATTGTAAGTGGCCGCCAAGGGTCGCCCCCTTGTTAACGCGGCCAGGGTTGATATGTCTGGCAATAATGCCCGGGAAAATTTCGCTTCTGTCCAGTTCGCCTGCCCGAGCTGCGATGGGGAATACCATCTCCAATGCGGCGGCCCCGAAAAAGGCGGTCAGGCCAACGGGCATGAGTGTTGCCCCGGGTGCGAGTTTAAGTTTGATGCCGGACTTTCGGAATACCCAGCCAGTGAGCCGGTAAATAATTGCGCGGTATGTTCCTGTGAGGAATTCTATATCCAGAAAGATTTCAATCGACAGCTTGGCCTGATGGTCGCAGCCACCTCGTTAATGGTTGTTTTCCTGGTAATGCTGATATTCGGGCATCTTCCTGGACTCTATTGCCTTTTCGCCCTTGCGGCAGCCGACGGCCTGGTCTACTGGAGATGGAAAAATGTGACCGTTTGTTACCTTTGCCACGCTATCTACCGTGGATTTAAACCGAACCCCGGGCATTCCGGGTTCTACCTGGGTAATGAAGAAAAATATAAGCACCTTAGAGTCGAATGGATTGAGAGAGCAGTAAAGCCAAATGAAGATTCTTGATGGAAAGCCAATCCCGATATTCCCGCTGCCTTCGGTGGTATTGTTCCCACAGATTGTTCAGCCCTTGCATATTTTTGAACCAAGATACCTGGAGATGGTCGAGGAGGCCCTCGACAGTCATGGGTTTATCTCCATGGCTCTTTTAAAGCCTGGCTATGAGGACAATTACCTTGGCGCTCCGGAAATTCATCCGGTTGTGGCAGTTGGGAACATCATCACCTACCAGGCAAAGGATGACGGGACCTACGACATAGTGCTTCTGGGCAACAAGAGAGCGCGGGTTGTGGAAGAGATAGGGGGCAGGCCCTACAGGCGAGGCGTCCTTGTAGAGTTAAAGGAGAAGCTCCCTCATTCTTCAGCTGAAAAGGAAGATCTTCGCCTCGGGCTTGAGGCCCTGCTTAAGCTGGCCACAAAGGATCTTGAAGATCAGAACAAGGGCCTTTTCAAGCTCCAGGAGTCCTTTTCGGATGAGTCCAACGTCGGGTTCCTGGTCGACTTCCTTGCCTACCACTTCATCAAGGACATTGAATTTCAGCAATCTCTTCTGGAAGAGCTCGATGTAGGGCTTCGGGCTAAAAACCTTCTGAACGAAATTACGACTCCTTGATCTTTAGCCGGGTCCCAGGTGGCCGGCAGGCATTTGCCTCTGAATCTTTGAATTCGAAAGAAGTCGTCCTTGAAGATCTATATTGTCGACGGCTACAACCTTCTGTGGAAGCTGATGCCCGGCCAGATGAATTCCGCCAGGCTCGAGGGCAACAGGCAGGACCTCGAGAGGAAGCTTGTTGAGTTCATCTCTCTTGCCGGGAACGCCAAGGTCATCCTTGTCTACGATGGCAGGGGTGGCGGATCCAGGCTCTCCAGGGAGCGCTGGGGGGTCAGAATCTGTTTTGCCCCCGGGGAGACAACTGCAGATGAAAAGGTCCTGGATTACGCTGAAGAATACGCTGACAAAGGGGATGTCTGGGTGGTCACTTCTGACCTTAAGGACATCGGGCGGAGGCTGGGTGGAATCAGGGCTACCCACATAAGGTCAGAAAAGTTTATAGCGGAACTTTCCGGGACTCTTAACAAGGCCGGCCAGGAAGCTTCTTCAGGGGGGGAGGAGAAGCCCTCCTCTCCCAAGGGAGAGGAAATCGATGAGTGGCTGGAGGAATTCGATCTGAAGGATTAGGTGTTGAATGGCACCAGAGCACCCAAGAGAACTAGAACTCAAATATCGCCTTCGGAGCAGGAAAGACTATGAGCTCCTGCTGGAGAATTGCCTGCCCGCCCCTGGCCGTGACCCCGCCAGGCTTGATAATTACTATTTCGATTCCTCGGAATATGACATCGCGGCAAAAGGCGGGATGCTTCGCCTGCGTTTCGACGGAGATCTCAAAATCTGTTTCAAGCTCGGCGGCGAAAAAGAGGGGCACCCTGGATACTTCGATGCACTGGAGGTTGAATCAGACCTTGAGTCCGGCATCCTTCAGCAAGCCCTTGATGCCCCGGAAATACTGGGGGAGCTTCCCATCCGGCCGATTATGGCATTGTGGGACCACTTTGACCGACTTGAACTTACCTGGGTAGGCCAGCTGTCCACTGTCCGGAGATATCGCATCATAGAGCCCTTTCTGCTGGAACTGGATGAGGTTACCTACCCCGATGGAGATGTCGTTTTCGAGGTTGAAATCGAAACCTCCCTGCCGGAAGAGGCCAGGAAACAGCTGGAGTCCCGGATTAAACATCTCGGAATTGAAGCCGTCCCCCAACGGACCTCCAAGCTCCAGGGCCTGCTGAAACGAAAAGGGGTTTTCCCCTTTTAGCGGCCTGATTCCTTTTCCGCCGAACGGCCCCGGGCCCAAGTGGGCGAAAGTGACTTTTCGTTATCCAGCTAAGCGATGTACTATGGACGCTCAGCTTAGGGCCGCAAGGTCATATCAACCGGCGTGACAGGTGGAGAAAATTATGGGCGAACAGGTACTCGTGGTCCCCAGGGAAATCCTTTTTTGTAATGAAGCCACTGCATTCCAGGGCTTCCGTGAGGAATCGGCGGAACCCTATCTTCAGATGATCGCGGAGAGCTCCCTGTTCCTGCCCCGTGACGAAGTCGAAGAAGATCCGAGCTACAAGCAGATTATTCCCTACGCCGTTGTTTCATACTGCGCAGATTCCCATGGAGAAGAATGGTTCCTGATGCAGCGAAAAAAAGGCGGTGGTGAAAAGCGGCTTCACAACCTCTACAGCCTCGGGGTCGGAGGCCATATCAATCCCGTCGATGACGAAATTAATAAGGAAATTGTCGAGCGCGCCCTCCTGAGGGAGCTTCACGAAGAATTGTTCGTTCCCGATGCTCTCGAGATTTCCCCTATCGGGCTCCTCAACGATGACTCCAATCCCGTCGGAGAGGTCCATTTCGGGATGGTGTACAAAATCACCGTCCAGGAAAGGGCTGTGGAGGTGCGCGAACATGAGCAACTGAAAGGCGCATTTACCCCCATCGAAGATCTTGGGAACCGGGCTGCTGAAATGGAAACCTGGTCTCGCCTTATCTGCGAAGGCTTTAAAGTTCTCGGCTAAGGCAATGAGCTCCAATGATCGAGATGCCCAGAATGTCATACCTAAAGCTGCGGCTGCCAGGCTGTCACTTTACCTGCGACACCTGGAATCCCTCCGCATAACCGGGGCTTCAACGACCTCCTCCAAAGACCTGGCCATAGCACTTGGAGTCACCGCAGCACAGGTAAGGAAAGACCTTGGCTATTTCGGCCAATTTGGGTTTCCCGGGATCGGCTATAAAATTGAAAACCTGATTGTAGAAATACGAAAAATCCTTGGGACGGACAGGATCTGGAACGTTGCACTTGTCGGGCTTGGCAACCTCGGGTCAGCCCTTTTCAGATACAGGGGCTTCGAAAAACAGGGTTTCCGTATTGCCGCGGTGTTTGACAACAACCCTGCTGTTGTAGGGAGTCCCATTGGCGGGCTTCTCGTTAAACATACAAGGGAGTTCCCATCTGCAGTATCCGCAGCGGATATAAGGCTTGGAATCATGGCTGTGCCGGCAGAATCAGCCCAAGAGGTTGCCCAGTTCATGGTTGATTCGGGAATTTGCGGAATTTTCAATTTTGCCCCGACCGTTTTAAGCCTTCCCGACAGCGTGGCCTATGTTTCTATAGACCTTACCGTCCAACTTGAGCAGCTTAGTTTCCAGGTAAAGCAGATCGGCGATGAAACAGGGTTTCAAGCAAGCCAGGAGTGAAGTTGGCTCGCCTTGACCGGGCGCCCCCAGGAGGTTTCAATTCCTTTGACAGTAGGCGTTTAAGTGGCTATATTCCCAAGTTTTCCGTAATGCCCGGTGGTGTAATCGGTAGCACCGCAGGTTTTGGACCTGTTAGTTGGGGTTCGAGTCCCTACCGGGCAACCATTTAAAATTTGAGTGTCTATAAATGTTTTCAATAGTTGTACTTGCAGCTGGAAAGGGATCCCGTATGAAGTCTCCCCTTCCCAAGATGTTGCACCTCCTCATGGGAGAGTCCCTGTTGGAGTACGCGATTGAAAAGGCCGATGCCCTTGAGCCAGACAAGCTTTCCATAGTAATCGGGCACGGCAGGGACCAGATCCTTGAAAGATTTTCCGACCGCCGATTCGCCCAGAAGGGCGAAATTTGCTGGGCTGTTCAGGAAGAGCAACTTGGCACCGGGCATGCTGCAAATGTTGGAGTTGAATCTCTCCAGGCCGGAGGAGCTGAAAGTGGGGAATCTGAAGATGTTCTGATTCTCAATGGCGACCTGCCTTTGCTGAGGGCTGAGACTCTTCAGCAAATGCTTGATCACCACAAGGAGTCCAATGCAGACATCACCGTCCTTACTTGCATCAAACCCGAGCCTGCCGGCTTCGGCCGTATTCTTCGAGGCAAAGATGGTCAACTGCAAAGCATCGTAGAGGAGGGTGACGCAGATGAGGCCGTCCGAAAAATCCAGGAGGTTAATGTCGGAACCTATCTCCTGAAACCGGCTGTCTTCTTCGAGCACTACCAGTCCATCGGGACAGACAACCAGCAGGGCGAGAAGTACCTTACCGATGTCGTTGTCCAGGCTGCCAGTGCCGGGGCCAGGGTTCTCACCTTCCAGGTTGAAGAAGAATCCGAAACATCCCAGGTCAACAATCTCCCGGAGCTCGCGACTGCACAGATGTACATGAAAGACCGCCTGATCAAGGAGCACCTTGAAGCGGGCGTCCAGATTGACGACCCCGGAAGCACCTACATAGAAAAAGGCGCCCAGATCTCCCCTGGGGCTAAAATCCTTCCCTTTTGCGTGATTCGACGCGGATCAAAAATCGGGCCTGGTTGCGAGGTCGGCCCCTTTTCCCATTTGCGCCCCGGGGTGGTACTTGAAGAAAATGCCAAAGTTGGTAATTTTGTCGAAATCAAAAATTCCCGCATGGGCGCAGGCAGCAAAACCAATCACCTGAGCTACATTGGCGATGGAGATGTCGGAGAACGGGTTAATATTGGTGCCGGAACGATCTTTGCCAATTACGATGGGAAAAATAAAAATAAGACCCAGGTTAAAGACGATGCCTTTATTGGGAGTGGCTCCATACTTGTCGCACCCGTAACTGTTGGCGAAAATTCCCGGACAGGAGCAGGGTCAGTAATCCTGAGAGGCCGGGATGTCCCTGATGGCGAAACAGTAATTGGGGTCCCTGCCCGCCAGCACAAACCAAAGAAAGAAAATAACGGCGAAAGCCAGGACTGATTGAAAACTACCCTTATGAGCCGGATCTCCGGCCCGCAGTAAATCGAGAGGAATGTAATCATGGAAGAAATTATTTTCGACGCGACAGCCCGCTCGGAATACGGACGAAAGGCCTCCAAGGAATACCGTGCCCAGGGACTTCTGCCCGCAAATATCTACGGGCTTGGCAAAGAGAACCTTACAGTCACGATCAACTGTAAAGAGTTCACCCGGGCCTTTATGGCCGGCCATCGAATCGTGACGATCAATACCGAAGGCGGCCAGGAAAAAGGCGTCGTGAAAGAGGTCCAGTATGATGGCCTTGGTACCGAGGTCCTTCACGTTGACTTTACACGAATCGATGTTCACCAGAAAATCGTTCTGGATGTTGCGATTGAAATCGTCGGCGCCGTGGCCGCTGGAGTTCTCGATGTACCCCTCAAGGAGGTCAAGGTAGAAAGCCTCCCCACGGGATTCCCATCTTCTATCCCAATAAACATTACCGAGCTCAAAATAGGTGACGTCATTCGGGTAGGAGACCTGGAGCCGCCTGAGGGGTGTGAATTTACAGATGACTCCGAAGCCCTGGTGCTCCAGGTGAGCGCACCGCTGGACCTCGAAGAGGAAACGACTGCGGAGGACGGCGCTGAGACAGAGGGCGCGGATGAGCCCGAGGTTGTCGGGAAGCCCAAAGAGGATGATCCAGATGGAGACTCTGGGGATTCGGAGGAGTGAGAGCTGAAAATCATTGTCGGCCTTGGAAACCCAGGAAGGAGATACGCCGGAACTCGCCACAATATCGGTTTTGATTCCATTACCGAGTTTGCGACCCGTGGCGGCTTCCCTGCTCAGAAAAAGAAATTCAATTCTCTTTATTCAGAGTCATCAATTGACCTCCAGGATGGCCTCGAAAAGGTATGCCTTGTCTGGCCTCAAACTTATATGAACTTAAGTGGCCATTCCGTCAGGAGCTTTATTGGATACTTCCTGAAGGAAGAACAGGCCGGCCTTGAGGATAGGCTCCTCGTCATTCATGATGACCTTGATCTTCCTGAAGGAAAACTTCGCTTCAAAGCCAATGGGGCTTCTGGAGGGCACAGAGGCCTTAAATCAATACTTGAACAGGTTGGCCATGGTCAATTTGGCCGTCTTAAAATCGGTATAGGAAGAAATACTGAATCTGAAACAAGGGATTACGTTCTTGATAAGGTTGGCGGTGCCAGCCGGGAGGCTCTCAACCAGGCCGTAGAGAGGTCTACAGAGGCTATTTCAACCTGGTTAGAGGAAGGCACCGAGGTTTCCATGAACCGTTTCAACCAAACTGAAGATTGACCCCAAACCCAATATAGATAAAATCGCCTGACACACTGCATAGTGCAGGAAGCCCTGATTACAGGAGGAACGGATTGAAACTTTACGAAGGACTTTTTCTTTTTGATGCCAACCTTGCCACCAAGGACTGGCCCGGGCTCGAAAAACATGCTGAGGATCTCCTCAAAAAACATGATGCCGAGCTGGTCTACTCTGAGCGCTGGCCGGACAGGAAGCTGGCCTATGAGGTGAAAGGTTGCCGAAAAGGGACCTATTTCCTCACTTACTTTAATGCACCTGGAACGGCCCTCCCCGGGATCCATCGAGATGTCCAGCTTTCTGAGCGCGTCTTGAGACTTATGGTCCTTCAGAACGAATACATCGAAGAGGTCCTTGAAAAACACCAGGAACGCCAGGCAGAGAGAGAGGCCGCAAAAGCAGAGGAAAGCTCTGAGTCGGCCGACAAAGACGAGGCTCCTGCCGACAAAGTGACGACGGAGGCTACCGAGGCCTCTGAAACTCCAGATGGGGCGACTTCAGAAAGTAAGGATGCTGCGGATGGAGGTGCTGAAGGTGAGGCTGACGGCGCCCAGGATGAAAGCGGGGGTGACGATACCGCTGAGTCCCCGGCCCCGGAAGAAGAACCAGCCGAGGCTGCTGCAGAAGAGGCTCCTGTGGATGAAGATTCCACGGAAGAAAGTGACGGCGAGGCCGCAGAAGCAGAGGCCGTAGAATCCGAAGCCGAAGAAGCGGAAGCCGAGGAAGCCGAAGCCGAGGAACCTGAAGCTGAAGAAGCCGAAGCCGATGCTGAAGAAGCCGAAGAAGCGGAAGCCGATTCAGAAGCAGAAGGAAGCAAGGAATCCTGAAGTTTTATTGCAGGTCAGAATCCTGCCCTCAGGATAGCGGTGAAGCTGGAAACCGGTTCCCGGCAATTGCTGTACTCACAGGAGATTTTTAATGCCTAATTTTAATAAAGTTATCCTCATGGGAATGGTTACACGGACCCCTGAGCTGAGGCAGGTCTCCAGCGGAACCAGCGTTACCGACGTGAACATCCTCACCAAGAGAAGCTGGCTTGGGCCCCAGGGAGAGGAGAGAACCTCCAACGACTGGGTCGACGCCACCTTCTGGGGGAGACAGGCTGAGAATGTCTGCAAGTTTTTCGGGGAAGGAAAGCCCATCTTCGTTGAGGGGCGACTCACCTACAGCAGCTGGGAGACCCCTGAAGGACAGAAGCGAAACAAGGTCCAGATTACCGCCGATGGGTTTGAGTTTATCTCGCCCCCCTCCGACCAGCCTGGCGGCAACGGAGATAATGTCCCCTACTTCAATAAGGTATTTCTTATGGGGAACATGACGAGAGATCCTGAATTACGGTATATCAAGGAAGACAGGGCTGTGCTGGATATCGGCCTTGCCACCAAGCGCATCTGGACAGACAACAGCGGCCAGAAAAGAGAAGACACCGACTTTATCGATGTGTCGTTCTGGGGAAAACCGGCAGAAGAGATCAGCCGCCTTTACCGCAAGGGAGCTCCTCTTTTTGTCGAAGGCCACCTCACCCTTGACAGCTGGGATGACCGGCAAACCGGGGAAAAACGCCGAAAATTGAAGGTAACAGGAGAGAACTTCCGCCTTCATGAATCCTTTGGAGAGGGCGGCGGGAATAGTGGGGGAGGTGGGCAGGAGCCCGTTCGGGAGGAGCCCAACGGGGGGCCCCCTGCAGCTCATACCGAATACGATTATTCCGGGGGCGGCCCCAGTGAGGGGCAAGGCCAGGAAAACAGGGAAACAGAAGATGAGGATGTGCCGTTCTGAGTCAAAGCTATAGCTTACTGGGCGGTCACGTGCACTACCCGGACTGGTTAGAAAGACAAAACAATGAAGTTACTTTTACAGCGCAATATTGAAAAACTTGGAAACATTGGGGACATCGTCGAGGTGCCCCCTGGCTACGGTCGCAATTACCTTCTTCCCAAGGGACTCGCGGTTGAAGTCACTGCAGACAATATCAATCGCTTCGAAGGCATGAAGCGGCGCCTGATCGCCATTGAGCAGGAAACCAAGGAAAAGTTTGAGTTGCTTGCAAAAGAAATTGAGGGAGCATCCTGCACGGTCGTCACCAACGCCAGTGAAGAGGGTCACCTTTACGGCTCCGTTACTGCCAGGGACATTGCCGCGCAGTTTGTCGCCGAAGACATCGAGGTAGAGCCCAAGGCTATCGTGCTCCCCGAACCGATCAAAGAACTTGGAATTTACATGGTCAATATCAGGCTTCACCCGGAAGTGGAGTGTGAGGCCAAGGTGTGGGTGGTCAAGGGAGATGAAAGCCAGGTCGGCTCCATGGACTTCCTCGATGAAGAAAATGAGGAGGATTCCGGTGACGCCGAAGATGGAGGCGCAACCGAAGAGGGCTCTGCTGAAGAGGGGGCCTCGGATCCAGAAGAATCAGCTGAGGGTGAAGACGCCACTGAACCTGGTGGCGACGAATCCGAAGATTGACCTTCCTGTGTTGTTGGCCCGGTGACCGACAACACAAAGTTTCGGGTTGGTGGACTGAAAAGTTCTTTCGAGTTAAAGGTGGTGGAAATGAGCGAGCGGGAATTGCCGCATAGTGTCGATGCCGAGAAGAGCGTGCTTGGCGCCTTGCTCGTCGACTGCGAAGCCGCCCAGGGTGTATTCAGCCTCTTGACCCGGGATGACTTCTACAGCAACCGCCACAAGCGCATCTTTGCTGCCGCAACTTATCTTTACGATAAGCACAACTCGCTTGACCAGGTCCTTCTTGCTGACGAAATAGAAAAGCGCGGAGACACAGAGGTTACCGGGGGACTCGACTACCTGGATGAACTTGAAGAGTTCATGCCGGCTGCCGGTAATGCCGAATACTACGCCAAGATCGTCAAGGACAAAGGAATCCTCCGGGGGCTTCATGAGACCTGCTCAGAAATAGTCAGTAATATTTACGACTCTAACCAGAGCGGCGTTGAACAACAGGATGCGGCCGAGGCAGCCCTTGCTCAGCTGGGCGACACGGCCACTGGCGGGCAGGATTTCCACCCGATCTCCACCCAGCTCGATGAAATCCTCGAGAATATGGATAAAGAAGCCGAGGTCGGCTTCAAGACTGGCTACATTGACCTGGACGACCTCTTGATTGGCCTGATGCCATCTCAGTTTGTTGTGATTGCCGGCCGGCCAAGTATGGGCAAAACGACCTTTTGCCTTAATGTGGTCCGAAATATTGCAGAGGGGCTGGCAGACAATAACGAGCCCAAGTCCGTAGCGATATTCAGCCTTGAGATGTCCCGGGAGCAACTGGTCACCAACATCCTGTCTATCAGCGCCGGGGTCGACTCTCAAAAAATTCGGGCCAGGAAACTAACTTCCGATGACACCCGGAAGATTCTCGATGCTGCCGGACGGCTTAACGCCTGCAAGATCTTCATTGACGACTCCCCGGGGCTTACTTCTCTTGGCCTGCGCGCCAAGGCCCGGCGCCTGCACAAGCTCGAGAAACTTGACCTTATCATTATTGATTATCTTCAACTGATGGAAGGCAGCACCTCCGAAAGTCGCCAACAGGAAATCGCCACCATCTCCCGAGGGCTGAAAGGTATCGCCAGGGAGCTTGGGGTGCCGGTCATTGCAATTTCCCAGCTTAGCCGGAAAGTCGAGGATCGTGAAAACAAGGTGCCTCGGATGTCAGACCTTCGTGAATCCGGAGCTATCGAACAGGATGCTGACTTGATCTTGATGCTCCACAGGCCTGAATACTTTCTCCAGGATGGTAGCGAGGAACATCAGGCTGCTGAAAATGACGCGCACGTCAACCTGGCTAAAAACCGTAATGGGCCCACTGGTACTGTCCAGCTCCACTTCAGAAAGAACCTCATGCGGTTCGAGAACCGCTCAAAATGGCCCCAGGACGAGGCCCATTACAATCCCACCGAAGAGCCAAATATGGCCGAAACCCAGAAGACAGAGGGCCGATAAGCCCAGCCTTTGGCGTTCTGTTTGATTTGGCTTTCAGGTCACTCCCTGCGCGAGTAAAATATCGACCTTTTCGGGCACGAATAGAATATCATCTGGACTGCTGAGTGGCTGGTACCAGGCTTCTTGGTAGAGCTCTTAACACCTGTCTATAGGACTGAAGCGTATGAGAAAATTACGGTTACGCGTCTTGTTGGTGACTTTTTCACTTCTTCTGGCCTCCGCCGGATTTTTGTTCCTAGGGGCGCAAGCCTTTACGACTTTCCTGCCGCCGCGTACTGCAGTTGTTGACTCATCCCAGATTTTCATGGATTACAACAAGCGCGTTGATAAGGAAGCTGAACTGAAAGCTGCCATCGAGGCCGTAGCCAGCAAGCTTTCCGCTGCCAAAGACCAGTATGCTATCAAGCAGGAGCAACTGAAGTCGATCAAGAGAGATTCACCTGCTTATCTGCGTACAGTTACGACGATGGTTGAGCTCGAGCAAAAAATTGCCGAAGTACAAAAAAGCAAAAGGACCATCTACGAAGAAAAAGCCAACAAGCCTACTGCGGAAATCCGCGATGAAATTTCCCGTGAAATAAAAATTGTAGCAGCCGGTAAGGAAGTGGACCTGGTACTTGAAAAAGCCATCAGAGCCAAATTGCTGCCCCAGGCGCCTGAATTCGTCTGGGCGATAGTCCACTACTCCAAGCCTGAGTACGACATCACCAAAGAGGTGACTGAACGTTTGAACAAACGCTACAAGAGGCCTGGCGGATAATTGGAAAGCTCCAGCTCTGCCCCGGCAGGCTGATCCGTTTTTTCTGAAAACAGAACCATGCCCACACAAAAAACTTTATCAGGGACAGCCCGGCTAAAAGGTAAAGGGCTTCATACAGGCGCTGCAGTTCATCTTGAGCTGCACCCTGCTGATGCTGACAGCGGCATTAACTTTGTTCGCACTGACCTGCCTGGGAGACCGGCCGTCCAGGCCTGCACCAGGTATTCCGGAAAAAAGCCCAGGTGCACAAGTCTCATCCGGGGCGATGCCGAAGTTCAGACCATTGAGCACCTGATGTCGGCCCTTTTTGCTACGGGAGTGACAAACCTCGAAGTCCACATCGATGGCCCCGAGCTGCCCGGAATGGACGGAAGCGCCCTGCCCTTTTATGAGGCTTGTAAAGAGGCGGGTGTGGCACAGCAGGATTCAGAGGCTGTCGAGCTCGGTGTAGTGGAGCCCCTTTTCGTTTCAAGCGGCGATTCCAGTGTGCTCGCCAAGTCAAACCCTGATGGTTTGAGGGTCTCCTATACACTTGATTACGACAATCCTCTTTTGGCAACGCAGCATCTGAGTGTTTCCATAGACGAAGATGTTTACGCCCGGGAAATTGCCCCGGCAAGGACCTTTGTCCTCCTGGAAGAGGTGAAGCAACTTCAGAAGGCAGGGCTCGGCAAGGGCGCCGACCCATCCAACACCCTGGTCCTCGGACCCGATGGGATCATCGACAACTCGCTTAGATTTGAGGATGAGTTCGTAAGGCATAAGATACTGGATCTCCTCGGAGACCTGTATCTTGCAAACGCTTCCATACGTGCTGACATCACCGCCGTTAAAAGCGGGCACTCCCTCAATGCCTGCCTGGCTGAGGCCTTCCTGCAGGGAGGGGTTGGCCCCACCTCAAATGGGAAAGCCCCAGCCCAACTGGACCCACCGTCCAATGGAGCCGTGACTTCCCAACCGGGGAAAGCTCCCTTGCTGGCTGCAGCCGAAATTGCAGAAATTCTCCCGCATCGCTACCCCTTCCTCCTCGTTGACTAGATCATCAACCTGTTGGCCAGTGAAAAGGCCGTCGGTGTTAAATGCGTCACGGTTAATGAAGAATTATTCCAGGGGCACTTCCCCTGCAATCCAGTCATGCCCGGTGTTTTGATTGTTGAGGCCCTTGCCCAGGTAGGCGGGATCATCCTTAAGGCAGGCGAAGAACATAAGAACTCCTCCGCCTACCTGCTCTCTCTGGATAAAGTCAAATTTCGCAGACCTGTAGTACCCGGGGACCAGCTCTTGTTGCAGGTCGATGCCGTAAGGATCCGGAGCCGGTCTGCTCATGTTAAAGGAAGGGCCCTGGTCAATGACCAGGTTGTAGCAGAGGCGGATATCCGCTACGCACTCCTTCCATCCAGCGGTAATAATTAAATGGGGGCCTAGAGGTACAGTTGTTCTGGTCATCGCGAAAACAAGCTGATTATTCTGTCGACAACGAACATGTCGTTGTTCACCCGACCGCAGAGATAGGCAACGATGTCTCGATCGGGCCCTTCACCTATATAGGGCCCAACTGCCGGGTCGGCGATGGGTGCAAGCTGCACAATAACGTATCCCTCCTTGCCAATACCGTTCTTGGAGAGAACAACGAGGTCTACCCGGGATCAGTTATCGGGGCCGACCCCCAGGACAAAAAATTCGAAGGAGAAGACAGCTGGGTCCTTATCGGTGACGGGAACACGATCCGTGAGTGCGTTACCATTCACCTGGGGACCCGCCATGGTGGGGGCAACACCGTCATCGGGAACAACAACCTGCTGATGGCCTGTTGCCACGTCGCCCATGACTGCATTTTAGGAGATGGGATCACGATGGCGAACAACGTCCTGCTTGGCGGGCATGTTGTCGTTGAAAACAATGCCACCTTCGGCGGCCTTGCCGCGGTCCATCATTTCACAACGGTAGGGGAGTCGGCCTTTATCGGTGGGATGGCCAGGATCAGCTTAGACGTCCCGCCCTATATGCTTGTAGAGGGCAGCCCCATGAAGGTCTGGTCCATCAACAAGGTGGGCCTGAAACGCCAGGGCTACTCTCCGGAATCCATAGAAAGCCTGAAGGAGGCACACAGATGCCTTTACCGGGAAGAATACTCTCGAGTTGAAGCACTTAAAATTCTTCGTGACAGACTCTGGGAATGCAGTGAAGTTCAAAATCTGGTCAACTTCCTGGACCGGGCTGACCAGGGGCATAAAGGCCGTGCGCGCCAGCCCTCTTGTGAGTAGTTAATACCCCCGGAGCCAAGACAAAATTGCCCAGCCCACCCAGAAGACCAGAAGGCAAGGAACCCATTCACGTCCTGGTTGCCGGAGTCGGCCATCTGGGCAAAAACCACGCCCGGGTTTATACCGAGCTGGAGGGCGTTGTCCTTGAAGGTGTGGTTGATTCGAATTCCGCCATCGCCAAGGAGGTTGGCGAGAGGCTTGGGGTTCCTTATTTTTCAGAGCTAAGCCCGGAGCTCCTCTCCCGGGTTCACGCGGCAAGCATTGTGACCCCTACTCCTACCCACGCCGAAGTTGCCAGCCGCTGCATCGATGCCGGAGTTTCGGTCCTGGTGGAAAAGCCGATGACCTCCACCTCGGAACAGGCCCACGAGCTACTTGCTCTTTCTGAGAAAACCGGGATCACCCTGCAGGTGGGGCACATTGAACGCTTCAACCCCGTGGTCATTGCTGCCCACCCCTTCATTCGGGACCCTGTATATATTGAATGTGATCGAATCCACCCCTTCAGCTTTCGTTCGGTTGAGACCAGCGTAATACTCGACCTGATGATCCATGATATTGATATCGCCCTCAACCTGGTAGATGCTCCTGTAGCCCAGCTCGAGGCCGTGGGGGCCCGGGTCCTTTCCGAAACAGAAGACCTTGCAAGCGCGCGCCTTACCTTTGAAAACGGCTGCACGGTCATGGTCAAGGCCAGCCGCGTGGCCATCCAGAAAAGCCGTAAAATGCGGATCTTCAACAAGGACTCTTATCTCTCACTCGACTACATCGCCAAGACCGGAATGCTGATGGGCTTCAAGCCCGGGTTTGATCGCAGCAAGATCGATATCCAGGAAATGGCAAAGCTCGAAGAGGACCAGGGGGCCTATCCGCTATTTACTAAGTACTTCAGTATTGAGCAGCTCCATGTTGCCTCAGATGAGCCGCTTAAAAACGAGCTGCAATCCTTCCTCCTGTCCGTTCGTACGGGCAGAGAGCCGGTTGTAACAGGCTCTCATGGCCTGCAGGCCATTGAAATCGCCATGCAGATACAGGACAAGATCCGTGAGCAACAACGGCTCCTGGAGGCCAGCAGGGACTCCGGCGAAGCTCCCCCGGATGATGTTCCGCTTTAATAACAAGGCCTGCCAGCCCGCCCTCCTTGCTCCCGCTAAGCCAGCCGGGTAAATGGAATCATTTCCGGACCTTGGTGGTATTTGACAGCCTTCTCCGGCTGTGATATTTTCTTGGATTAACCCACAGACAGTCATTTTAGATTGTCGGGCTTTTTTATCCTAAGGATAGACAGCAGCGCTTTTGCTTGAAATCCTGCACTACTAGTCAGGCCGCTTTTTAAGGCCGGCCCTTCGAGCATTATCGTCGGGTGAAAGGAGTACTGTCTTGGCTATTGTCGACGTCAAGGAAATCATTGGGGCAGGCGTTCATTTCGGTCACAGGGCAAGCCGGTGGCACCCGAAAATGGAGCCTTACATTTTCGGCAAACGCAACCTGATCCACATCATCGATGTGCGACAGACCCTCAAGGGCCTGGTCAGGGCCTGCAATTTCCTTTCCCAGATTGGGGCCCAGGGTAAAGAGGTGGTATTTGTAGGCACCAAGCGCCAGGCGAAGTCCATCGTCCAGCGCGAGGCCCAGCGCTGCGAAAACCACTGGGTGACGGAGCGTTGGCTGGGCGGGACCCTGACTAACATCCACACCATCCGCAAGCGCCTCAAGAGACTCGTCGAGCTCGAAACTCTCGAAGAGTCCGGGGGCATCAATCAATATTCCAAGAAAAGAGTCTCCCGTCTCCGCAGAGAGCGAAGGAAGATCTGCACAAACCTCGACGGTTTGCGAAAAATGGGCAAGCTTCCTTCCTGCGTGGTCATCGTTGACATCAAGCGTGAGCACATCGCTGTCAGGGAGGCCCAGAAATGCGGAATCCCTGTCATAGCCCTTGTGGACACCGACTGCGATCCGGACCTGGTTGACATCGTAATCCCCGGAAACGATGACGCCTTCCGGTCCATCGAGATTGTCCTTACGACTCTTGCCGATGCCCTCCTGACCGGCAAAGAAAAATATGCCGCCGTCCAGGCTGAGGAAGAGAAGAAGCGCCTCGAAGAAGAAGAAAAGCGCAAGGAAGAGGCGGCCAAGGTGCAGGAAGAGAAAGATAAGGTTGTCGCCGCCGAAAAGGAAAGAGAAGAAATTTTCCGGAAGGCCAGGGAAGCCGAAGCAGCAAGGATCGAGGCCGAAAAAACCGCCGAGGCCAAAGAGCCGGAAAAGGCTGCCGAGGAGAAACCGGAAGAGCCCGCAGGCGAAGCTCCTCCTGCGGCCGAGGAAGACAAACCCGCAGACTCATAAGTCTCGGGATTCAAGTCATCGCGACAACTGAGCCCTGCCTTGGGCCTGCCCTCGGCAGGTCTGCAGGATAGCGCCTGGGCCTGCTGGTGTTTTTCTGTTGACACCGAAGCGGCCGCCTGCTGTTTAAGCCCTTGTCAGATTACTTAACAGAGTTCGACCAGTGACTGAGATCGATCAAATGGCAGAAAACAGGGTCTTGCTTAAAATTTCGGGTGAGATGCTTTGCGAAACAGGGGGCTTCGGCATCGACCCCGCTCATGTTCAAGACCTTGCACAGCAAATTCAGTCCGGCCTCAACCAGGGCGATGTTCAGCTTGCAATGGTTTGCGGGGGAGGGAATTTCTTACGTGGATCCCAGATTGCCGGCGATGAGATCGGCCGGAGCACCGGGGACAACATGGGCATGCTGGCCACCATCATGAATGCCCTGGCCATCCAGTCCGCCCTTGAACGGCTTGGCGTCGAAACCCGGGTGCTCTCTGCGATCCCGGTCAACGACCTTGCAGAGCCCTTTATTCGACGTAGAGCTCTGCGGCACCTGGAGAAAAGAAGAGTGGTGCTCCTGGCCGGCGGAACAGGGAACCCCTATTTCACCACCGACACAACAGCGGCTCTCCGAGCCCTTCAAATCCGGGCTGGAGTCCTTGCAAAAGGCACCAAGGTTGATGGCGTCTATTCCGATGACCCGGAAACCAATCCCGATGCCGAATTATTCGACGAATTGACCTTTCTCGATGTCCTGCAAAAACGACTGAAAATCATGGACTCAACGGCCGTCAGTCTTTGCATGGACAACTCCCTGCCAATTAATGTTTTCAATATGAAAAATCATGGCAACGTAATCAAGTTCCTCGCCGGAGAACGTCTTGGAACCATGGTCACCGCCAATGCCGTGAATACCTGAATTAAAGGGGATCAATGGATTACGACACCATTTTGCTCGACACAGAAGAACGAATGGATAAAGCCCTTGAGGTTCTCAAAGAGAAATACAGGGGGATGCGGACCGGGCGGGCCAATCCCGGCCTGGTAGACTCTCTCCGTGTTGACTATTACGGAAGCCCCACGCCCCTTAAGCAGATCGCCAATATCTCAGCTCCAGAAGCTGACCAGTTGCTGATCAAGGCCTTTGACCCAAGCGCCCTTGGCGAGATAGAAAAATCTATTCTCAAATCCGACCTGGGCATCAACCCCCAGAATGATGGAAAAATTTTACGCCTGATCCTGCCGCCCCTCAGCCAGGAGCGCCGCCAGCAGCTGGCAACCTTTGCCAAGGAAACCTCCGAGGAAACGCGCGTTGCCATGAGGAACATTCGACGGGATTCAAACCGGACCTCAGACCAGCTCCAAAAAGATAAAGAAATTTCTGAAGATGAGCACAAAGATCTCAAGGAAGAGATCCAGAAACTGCTCAAGAACCATGAAACGCAGGTAGATGACCTGCTCAAAGATAAAACCGATGAGCTGACAACGATGTGATTTAACGGTTTTTCTGTGGAAAGCTGGCGTAGCCTTTCTATAATTTTCAAAAAATTTGGGAGCTTAGCTCAGTTGGTAGAGCAGCGCCCTTTTAAGGCGCGGGTCGCAGGTTCGATCCCTGCAGCTCTCACCAGGCAGGAATTCCATATGGAATTCCTGCCTGGGGCCCCATCGTCTAGTCGGGCCTAGGACACCGGGTTTTCATCCCGGCAACTGGGGTTCAAATCCCCATGGGGTCACCATTTTTTTCAAAGCCTCTCCCGAAAGGGAGGGGCTTTCTTTTGTTAGTTCCATCCGCCTCATTTCAACTGGTACACTTTTTATTATGACCTTTGAAGCCCCCGATTATTACCAGGTCGATGAGCTCTTTACCGAAGAAGACCTGCTCGTTCGCAACAGTGTCCGGAAATTCGTAGAGGATCGCGCGCTTCCAATTATTTCTTCCTGTTTCACCGAGAATCGTTTCCCAGAGGAGCTGGTCGGGGAGATGGCCGGCCTCGGATTGCTTGGAGCAAACCTGCAGGGTTACGGATGTGCCGGGATTGGCGCAACCGCCTACGGGCTGGCCATGCAGGAGCTGGAGCGTGGCGACTCAGGCCTGAGAAGTTTCGTTTCTGTCCAGGGCGCACTTGGCATGTTTGCCATTTATGCCCACGGAAGTGAAGAGCAGAAAACCTCCTGGCTTCCCAGGATGGCGGCCGGCGAAAAGATCGTCTGCTTTGGCCTTACCGAGCCTGATTTCGGGTCCAATCCATCCGGCCTGCAAACCAAGGCCGAGCTCTCCGGTGATGAGTACATTCTCAACGGCAACAAGATGTGGATCACGAATGGTTCCATTGCAGATGTTGCTGTTGTCTGGGCCCGATGCGAGGGCGAGATCATGGGCTTCATCGTCGAAAAGGACACCCCGGGATTCACCACCTCTCTGCAGAAGGGCAAATGGAGCCTTAACGCTTCTGTTACCTCGGAGCTTCATTTCGAAGATTGCCGTATACCTGCTGAAAATTTACTGCCGGCGACAAAGGGCATTAAGGCCCCACTGATGTGCCTTAACCAGGCGCGATACGGGATCGCCTGGGGAGCTGTAGGGGCCGCCATGGCCTGCTACAGTGAGGCGCTTGATTATTCCCGCTCCAGGATCCAGTTCGGGGCTCCAATAGCCTCCTATCAGCTTGTCCAGCAGAAGCTGGTCGGCATGCTGTCAGACATCACCGCCTCCCAGCTCCGTTGTTACCGGCTTGGGCTTTTAAAGGAAGAGGGCAAGGTCCGGCCCCAGCAGATTTCCCTGGCCAAGCGGGACAATGTCGCTATGGCCCTTGAGGCAGCCAGGGCGACAAGAGATATCCTCGGGGCAAATGGGATCACAGAGGAGTACCAGTGTGGCCGCCACCTCAGGAACCTGGAGTCGGTCAAGACCTACGAAGGCACCCATGACATACACACCCTTGTCCTGGGTGAAGATGTCACCGGGATTCCCGCATACAGCAATAATTCCTGAGCCAAATCAGGCCTGCCGGATACTGACCTCGAGCCGCTCAAGCCCCTCAGCAGCCTCTTCCTTTGACAGGGTGAGAGGGGGGCGGAACCGCACCGAGCAATGGCCACAGGCTATTGCAAGAAGGCCGTTGGCCAGGCAAAGCTCGAGGATCTTGTTCCGGATGCCCGGGGTCGAGCAATCAAAGGCGCACATCAAGCCAAGTCCTCTCGGGTTGTTGATTTTACCGGGGAACTTATTGGCGATCTCTTCGATGCCTTTGAGGAAGCTGCTCCCGACCAGCTTTGCGTTCTCCACAAGGCCCTCTGCTTCGATCGTCTCCAGGATGGTTTCGCACCGCACCATGTCAACAAGGCCGCCACCCCAGGTTGAGTTGATCCTTGATGAGAGGCTGAAGACATTGTCCTCAACCTCGTCCACCCTTGGGCCGGCCATGATTCCACACACCTGGCTTTTTTTACCGAAACAAAGAATGTCAGGGCAGACATCAAAATTCTCATAGGCCCACATTTTCCCTGTCAGGCCAAACCCCGTCTGGACCTCATCGAAGATGAGCAGGGCCTCGTATTCATCTGCCAGGTCCCGTAAGCACCTGAAAAATTCAGGGCGGAAGTGATTGTCTCCGCCCTCGCCCTGGACCGGCTCGATGATGATTCCTGCAATCCTGTCTTTGTTTGATTTAAAGGCCCCGCGGATCTGATCGGCGCACTCATTTTCCGCTAAGCTGACACGAGAGGCCTCTTCACTGCTAAGGGGAAAATGGACCTTGGGGTTGCTTACCCGGGGCCAGTCAAACTGTGGGTAAAGGGCCGTTTTCTCAGGGCTGGTATTCGTCAAGGACATCGTATACCCGCTCCGGCCATGGAAGGCCTCCTGGAAATGCAGGATCTTGTCGCCTTCGACACCTCCCTTTCCGGCCTCCAGGTTTTTTCGGCTCTTCCAGTCAAAGGCCGTCTTCAAGGCGTTCTCTACTGCAAGGGCACCGCCTTCTATGAAGAAGAGGTGCTTGAAATCTGCCGGCATGGCGAGCCCCGAAAATGTTCGGACAAACCCTGCCAGCTCGCAGGTATGAGCATCTGAATTTGCAGGCTTGTGCAGAGCGGCCCGGGCTATGCGCTCGGAAACTCCGGCCTCCTGGAATACCGGGTGGTTAAACCCGAGGGGAAGACTTGCGAAAAAAGTATAAAAATCAAGGTACTCGCGCCCATCCCTGGCATCAACCACCCAGGATCCGTGGCTCTTTTCCAGGTCGAAAACAATTTCGTACCCATCGCCTATAAGATGTTCGCGAATGAGGCGGGTGGCACTGTAAGGATCTGTTCTGTCTTCCACAGACAAGGACTTTCTCCATGAGCGGTCTTCATCGGAAGCCTAACATTTGATTCCTCCTCTTTCCCAATTAATCCCCTGGGCCAATTCTCTTTAACCTGAGGAAACAGAGCTTTTTCATGGTTAAAGGGGGTGCTTTGACATGCCTTCCGTGCTTTGTAGAATACGGATTATTGATCAGTGGACACTTTAACAGTCCCTTTGTACCTTCGGGTACCCGGGGCACCTCCAAATGGCAAAAGCTACTCCCAAACCAACCCTTATCCTTACCACGACGGAATCCGGTGAGCCCCAGGAGCATATTCTTGAAGAGGGCCGCTTCCTGATTGGCCGCTCCTCGGAGAACACCATTGTCCTGCAGGACTCCCTTGTTTCCCGCCAACACGGCGAAGTGATCTTCGATGGGAACTCTGTGGTCCTTCGTAACAATGGCGGCAAGAACCCGATCAGGGTCAACGGCAAAGACATCAACGACACCAGGGACTACCAGCTGATCCACAATGACAGGATCACCATCGGAGAGAGCGAACTTGAATTCCTCTTCGAAGGCGCCGGAGAAAACCAGAAGCGACTCAGGGTTTTCAAGGATGTGGACAATACCGACACCAAGGTTGAGGACCTGAGCCTCGAGGCCACCACGCTTGTCTTTCCAAAAGGAGAAGACGAGCCGCCTGAGTCCAGGGAAAAGAACTTCCATCGGCTTTCCAGCCTCTACAGCCTTACGGAAAAGATCCTGGAAATCGGCGACGAACAAGCCCTCTACGATGCCGTCCTCGAATCAGTCACCCAGGACACCGGTGCCGAGAGGGGTTTTCTCGGTCTTCTCCCGGAAGGCTCGGAGCCAGACCCCTATTCCCTCGAGGTGGTTAAATTCTGGGACATCGAGCAGGGTGAAAAGGCCGAGACCATCGAGATGAGCGAAACGATCCTCACCAGGATCCAACGTGACAGGAAAGCCGTCCTGGTAAATGACCTTGCTGACAGGGAGGATTTTGGCCACAGCGTTATTGACCTTAAAATACGCTCCTTCATCTGCGCCCCCCTGACCTATGCTGATCGCTGCCTCGGGTTGGTCTACATCGACACGAGGGGCGGCAGGGAACAGTTTGACAAGAATGAGCTTCAATTCGTCAGCGCCGTCGGCCGCATGGCCGGCCTCTGCCTCCAGAATATCCGGGTCCAGGCCAACCTTTCCCGGGAGAACATCAGGCTCAGGTCCCTGGTCTCCAACAGCGGCAAGCTCGTGGGCAGCTCCGCCGCTATGGAAAAAGTATTCAGGCTCATCCAGAAGGTGGCTCCCCGCGACACCTCGGTTCTCATTACGGGAGAAAACGGCACCGGCAAAGAATTAATCGCCCGGCAGGTCCATGAGCAATCTGCCCAACGGGACAAGCCCTTCGTTGCCGTTAATTGCGGCGCCATACCGCCCAACCTCGTAGAGAGCGAGCTCTTTGGCTACGAGAAGGGGGCCTTTACCGGGGCTGAGCGAACAACCCCCGGAAAATTCGAATTGGCTGACGAGGGGACACTGTTCCTGGACGAGATCGGCGAAATGCCCCTTGATATGCAGGTCAAGATTCTGCGGGCCCTCCAGGAACGAAAATTCTTCAGGGTGGGGGGGAAGGCTGAAATCGAGGTCGATATCAGGGTTGTTTCTGCCACCAATCGAGACCTCAAAAATGCCATTGATGAGGGGCACTTCCGGGAGGACCTCTATTTCCGACTGGCCGTCGTGACCATCGAGGCTCCTCCTCTTCGGGATCGGGATAATGATATTGTTGAAATTGCTGAGCACTTCCTCCAGGAAGAGGGAGATGGAATCGACCTCACCGAGGCGGCTCAAGAATGCCTGGAGCAATACAGGTGGCCCGGCAATATCCGGGAACTAAAGAACGCCCTTGAGCAGGCTGCAATTCTTGGAGACGGAAAACAGATAACGCCCTCTGACCTTCCTGCTGAAATCGGAAAGGTGGGCCGGGGACGAATGAAGTTTCTTCTCAAACCTCTCGGCGAGGTGGAAAAGCAGTACATCCTGCGGGTCCTGGAAGAGACCGGCGGCAACAAAGCCAAGGCCGCTAAAATCCTCGGGATTTCCCGGGAAACCCTTTACCAGAAGCTGAAGGTTTTCGAAGGAAAGTAGAGCCAGGTCTCCTCCTGGCCAGGCTTCAGCTTCTTCCCAGCAGGCGCCTGAAAAACCCCGGTGCATTCGTGGTTTCTTTTTCTGCAGGCCTGTAGTGCCCTTCAGCCATGCTTTCGAGGATCTGCTCGATCACGATGTCTGCATCGACCCCCTCGGCCTCTGCGTGGTAGGTAAGCACCATGCGGTGGCGCAGGGTCGAAAAGCACATTTCATGGAGGTCCCCCGGGCTTATCTCATGGCGTCCGTCCATCAGGGCAAGCGCCCTGGCTCCCTCTATGATTGCCTGCACGCCACGGGGGCCCGCTCCCCAGGATACCCATTCCTTCACAAACCCAGGGGCCTGCTCGGAGCCTGGGCGGGTTTTCCTGACAATCCGCGAGACGTAATCAAGCAGCAAGGACGATATTGAAATTTTGGCTGTCAGGTCAATCAGGTCAGAGATAGATTCCCGGTCGAGAACAGGTTCCAGGCTTGACTGGTAGGAAGAGGTGGTCTGTTGAACAATCTGCATTTCCTCATCCGCCTCAGGATAGTCAATTCGAATACTTTGCTGGAAACGGTCCATCTGAGAGACCGGCAATGGATAGGTCCCCTCCTGTTCAATTGGATTCTGGGTCGCCAGGACGAAAAACGGGCGCTCAAGGGGCACGTTCCCCCCGGCGGCCGTCACCTGCCGTTCTTCCATGGCCTCCATCAGGGCCGCCTGGGTCTTGGGTGGGGTGCGGTTGATTTCATCGGCGAGAATGACGTTTGAAAAAATCGGCCCGCGCATGAAGTTGAACCCGCGAACCCCATCTGAATCATCCTGAAGCAGGGTCGCGCCGGTTATATCACTCGGCATCAGGTCCGGTGTGAATTGAATCCGGCTGAATTCAAGAGTCAGTAATTCAGAAATTGATCGAACCAGAAGGGTCTTGGCCAGGCCGGGAACCCCGATAATCAGGCAATGGCCTTCGCTCAGAATTGCGGCAAGGACCTGACGGATGACCTTATCCTGCCCCACGATCCGGCGGGAAAGATCCCTGCGCAGGTCAGCAATCTGGCCTGAATACTTTTCGATTCGGCTGAGGTCCGATTTACCTAGTTGCGGCTTCATCCCGGGCTTTCACCTTTCGCCTGCTCCCAGGCCTTGTCCATTTCTTCAGCATCCGCTGACTCAAGATCACCCAGGATCTCTTCCATTTCCATGAATCTCCGGGCGAACTTAGCCGTCGAATGGCGCAGGGCAGTATCTGCACTGACCCCGAGTTTCCGGCATAGATTGACTGCGGTAAAAAGTATATCTCCCAGCTCGTCCAATACAGCCCTGTCTTTTTCGCCGCCGCCTGCCTCCTCCGTTTTGAGGGCTCCCTCAAGTTCCAGGATTTCTTCTCTCAGCTTTTCAATAACCCCGGAGGGGCCATCCCAGTCAAAACCGCTCGCTGCTGCTTTCCTGCTGATTTTTTCAGCACGGAGAACCGGTGGGAGGTTCCGCGGCACAGCGGCAAGCCTGGAGGTCGAGGCCGGCTCGCCACGGTCAGCTTTCTCCTTTTCCTTGATGGCATTCCACAGCTTCAGAACCTCCTCTGAATTCTCTGCCTTCTGCCCGCTGAAAACATGAGGATGACGCCTGATGAGCTTCTCCCGTATTCCGGCGGCAATTGAATCCAGGTCAAATGAATCATCTTCTCCGGCAATCACGCTGGCCATAAAGATATTCATGAGCACATCGCCGAGCTCTTCACAAACATCGGCTGTGGGGGCCCCCCGGGCATCCTCGATTGCATCAAGCACCTCGCCTGCTTCTTCAACCAGGTGCCTGCCAACATCTTCAAGGGACTGCTCCTGGTCCCAGGGGCAGCCTTCGGGGCCGCGAAGGGTCTCTATTACTTCCATGAGCCTGTTGAGCTCGTTAGCTGAATCCTTCATCGACGGAATTGTACCAACTCTATTTGTGCCCGACTATCGCCTATCCTGAATGCCTTGTGTCCGGAAAAGAACACAGCTGCACGGTATTGGCCATGGTCTCTGCCAAAACCCCTCCTGCGGCACATTCTCTACAAGCCCTGGTGGCAAAGGATTTGCTTCTCATCGAGGCACAGAAGAGGCGCGGGCCGTGATAACAAAAGAAAGCCCGTTCCATTTTGCTTTCCAGCAACCTTAGAGAGGAGGTGATAAGACCCCCTTTTAGAGGACGGCGCCTGGTCCCTTCGGGGGCCTTAAGCCTTCCAAGGGGGGAAATACCTTGATAGCCACTCCGGCGCTCTTTCGTATTTGTCCTTAACACTCATTGAAACTTACAGGGAACTCCCCTTTCGGCGATGTGCCATGGGCGGCCGGCAGAAAAAGAGCGCCGGAGCTTTTTTGCCCGGGGCTCCGCTTGGTGTTTTATTGCGGTGGCACTGTCTTTCTCCTATGCTTGGTGCCCAAACTTCAAAATATTCACACCAGGTGCCCTCCGGAATCGGGGAGTATTTTTATGAGTTCAATTTCAGTTCTAGTTAATGGCGCCAAAGGCCGCATGGGATTAGAGGTGGTCCAGGCTGTCCAGGGTGCCGATGGTTACGAGTTGGCAGGAGAAACCGATCTTGGAGATGACCTTGCTTCGGCTGTCAGGGACTCCTCGCCCCAGGTTGTTGTCGACTTTACGGTTCCAGGCTCAGCCGTTGAAAATGCCAACATCATTCTCGATTCAGGAGCCTGCCCGGTCATAGGGACAACCGGCTTCAGCTCCGAAGACATCGAGGTCCTCCAGGAAAAGGCAGCCGGGCTTGGCCGGGGCGGCCTGATCGCCCCTAATTTCGCCATCGGGGCTGTCCTGCTGATGAAGTTTGCCCAGCAAGCTGCTCGCTACCTGCCTGATGTCGAGGTTATTGAGCTACACCATGAACAGAAAGTTGATGCGCCCTCTGGAACCGCCCTTAAAACCATTGAGCTAATCCGGGAAAGCCTTGATGCCGAAGGTTCAGCCTCTGCAGCTGAGAGACCCGAGGAAACCGAGACTGTCACGGGGGCCCGCGGTGGTAACTACCTCGGCATACCCGTTCACAGCGTTCGGCTGCCCGGCTTTGTGGCCCATGAAGAGGTCCTTTTTGGGGGAACCGGACAGATCCTCTCGATACGCCATGACTCCATCTCCAGGACATCCTTCATGCCCGGAGTCCTTCTTGCAATCAGCAAGGTAACGAAGCTCAACCAGCTTTATTACGGCCTGGAACAGGTAATGGACCTGTAGGTTCAACCCGGGCTCAAGGGACGGACTCAAAGAGATCCCGGGCGGGAATTCTCAGCCGGCTCCAGCGACGGGATCAGTCGCCCATGAACACGGGCAATGGCAGCTCGCAACCAAGGTTGGAAGGCGAATCTTCCCGGTCTGTTCCCGGATAGGGATATGGCGCGGCAGGTTCAACTCCGCCCCTGAACAGAGTCGTAAGCAGGAGGACCGCATCGTCTATCTGGACCACTCCGTCATCGTCCACATCTGCGGCTTCCATACACCTGATATTCTGGCTTCCCTCTCCCGGTATGAACAACCACCGCAAGATAGCCGTAGGATCACCCAGGTCCGGAGCCGTTCGATGGCTGTCCGCAGCTATCAAGGCTCCGTCTTCAGGGGCCTGGTAATTGAGCACCGAGCTGTCCACGTTTCCACGAACAAAGTGCGGCTGGAGGATTCTCAGATACCCCGGGAGGAATACACGACTACCGGCTGCTGCTGCAACTCCCTGGCCGGGATTTCTCCCAAGCGAAGGCTGGATCTCAAGGGAACCTCCAATGTGATTGCCAGCTCCACCCTGGCCCATTCCGTCTCCTTCTTCACCAGGACCGGAATAATCGAACACCAGGTCGGCAACATGGCGGCGAACCAGGTAGCCGGTTTCGGGCTGCCCAAAGCCGCGCAAATCGAGCCTGAAATCTGCACCGGGAGGATTGGACCGGTAGTTGACCTCTACTGGTTCAGGAGAACCCCTTCCAGGAGCCTCCCTTGGCCTGACCGCCGACAGGTTGAGAATCAGCTCATCGTAATCAACCCCCACCCCGATAAAATCAATATCGGAGAGCTGGGTCACATACAAGGGCAGGACCACCGACTGCTCGATATGGGTGACACCGCCGCCGCCCACCTCAACAGCGTTCGCGTAAAAAACATTCACTCCACCGTTATTCACCTCGGTGGGAATGGAACGTATGAAGAGAGCCTGATTTTCTACGTCGAGGTTGCCTACAACGGTTTCTTCGCGAGCATTGTCACTGAGAGATTCCAGGTTGAACGGCGTAAATTCCAGTGGGGTCCGAGCCACGTAATTGTCAGAAGGAAGGCCCCCGGGAACAAGGTCGAAAACCAGGCTGACAAAATGAAGGCCCTGCTCCCCGGAAACAGGCCGGGAACCGCCACCAAGATCAAACAGTGTCGCAACAACCCGGCCTTCGGGATTGTTTTCAACCGGGATTCCCGGCCAGAGGATCCAGCGGCCGTATTCAATCCTCAGCTCGCGGAAAGAAAGCCGGCTGATGTCATAGTCCACTGAAAGCTGTACAAAATTGGCCTGGCGGGCCCCTGCGATTCGGACGGGCACGGTGACGGGGCTGGACTCCTGGGTCCCGCCCTTAAGAACAGCATCCACCTCGTCCATGCTCAGGCTTACCGTCGGGGTCTCAAGGGTGAGGCCCTGGTCCTGGGACTGAAGTGTTCCCATGGGGGCGGCCAGGAGAAGACCCAGGAGGAGGCTTGCCATGGCGAAAATCCGGCAATAGCACTCCCTGGCCACAGAAGGTTTATTTTCTGTGGGGATATAATTTAATCTGCTAAAGGAAACCCTGGGCAAGTGTCCAGTACCTCCCGGCATATCCCCGGATATCAAGGCCAGTTAAGAAACTGGTCCGACGTCTCTGGGCTTGTCAAAAGCTACAGATAAACTATGAATAATAACTACCCTGGAAAGTTCAGACCCGGTGCCAGGAATTAAACTTGATACCCCGGTTCCGGCATGAAAAGGCAATTTCAGAGCAGTATCTCGATTCTAAACGCCCCAGTTGAGGTGTCAAACATTATGGTTGTTTTAACTTCTTGTAATTGCCCAAGTTGACAGGGTTTAAAGCCCACATAGAATGTCCACCATGCCTGATTTGCCCGAATCCGTAAAATTACACATTGTCGCCCTCGAAGAGTACTTTGAGTCCGAAAACAGGAATGAAGATTTTGACTTCATCAGCGAAGGGCTCCTTTACCAGTTTTCTACCGGGGGAAAGCGCCTGCGCCCTGCCCTTTGCCTCCTTTCCTGCCAGATCCACGGCGGTGACCCCTCCACGACGCTGCCCTTTGCCATGGCAACGGAGCTTCTTCACAACTACCTCCTGATCCATGACGACATTGAGGACGGAGATTTAATTCGGCGGGACATGAAAACACTCTGGGCAGAGATCGGCCTGCCAAATGCGCTGAATGTTTCAGATTTCATGATTGCCCGTGCCTACAGGCTCATCACCGAATCCGAGCTGCCTGAGGGGGTACGACTCAGGCTCTGCCAGGCATTCAGCTTCGTTCTGCAGAAAACTGTCGAAGGACAGGCCCTCGATATCAATCTGCGTGGAGATGGAGAGGTGACCCTGGAAACCTACTATCGCATTGTGACCTGCAAAACTGCGTTTTACCTCGCCCTTCCATGGGTGGGGGGTGCCATGGTAGCCGGGGCAAGCGACGATGATGTTAAGCCTCTCTGGGAACTTGGCCGCTGCCTCGGCCCTGCTTTCCAGATACGGGATGACCTGATTGACCTGACGGAGGGCAAGGGCCGGGGCGGAGAGATCGGCTGTGACATCCGGGAGGGCAAGCCGAGTATCTGCTATGCATATGCCCTTGAGGCCCAGAAGGGCACCCCGGAAGAACGCCAAAAGCTCATCCGGATCGTAGGGGCCGGTCGCGACGACACCACTGAAGAAGACATCTCCTGGGTCATCGACTTCTACAGGCGGGAGGGTATTCTTGAATTTGCCCAGGCCGAGGCGGACCGGCTTGCCCAGGAGTCCCTGCTGGCCCTCGACAAGCTCCAGGTTTCCGAAGACGGCAAAAAAGATTTCAGGGAAGTGATACGGTTCGTGGTGGACCGGAAAATCTAAGAGAAGAGGCTCGCTGGGAAGTCCAGCCACGCCGAACCAGGGTGGAGTTAATGAATCCTTCTGAATCACGCCACATTGCGGTTGTCATGGGCGGTATCTGTGGTGAGCGCGGCGTGTCGATCCAGACAGGCACCTGCGTAAGCCTCAACCTGCTTGAAGCCGGGCACAAGGTTCTCCCTGTCTGCATTCACGAAAAGGGCGATTGGGAACTCGCCGATGACCCCATTGTGGATACCCCCGGTGAAAGCTGGTTTTCCGGAAATGGCCGATCTGCTCTTTCAGCCCTGGCCAGGATGATCGAGCTCGAAGTGGAGTGTGTTTTCAACGCACTCCACGGCCCCGGTGGCGAAGACGGAATCATGCAGGGTTTTCTTCGCCAGGCAGGACTTCCCTTTACGGGTCCAGATGTTACCCCTGCGGCTGTAACCATGGACAAGGCCCTCACCAAGGCCGTCCTCCAGGAGGCCGGCATCCGCACCCCCCGGGGGTTTAAATTCCCGGCCCGGGCAGAGGTGGGGTCCAGCGACGATCTGCGCCAGTGGGCCCGGGACAAGGCCCGCTCCATGCCATTCCCCTGGATACTCAAGCCCAACTGCCTCGGCTCCAGCGTAGGTATCGAGCTGTTCAACTCAGCGGAGGAGCTCTGCGAAAGGGCTGTGGAGGTTTCCCGGAACTGGCACTCTGAACCCGGGATACCCGGGTCAGGCTTTATTGCAGAAGAGCTGGTTGAGGGCCGGGAGCTCACCTGTGGGGTCCTCGAAACCAGCGGCAGCAAGCCCCTCGCCTTTTCCCCTATTGAGATCCGCCCTGTTTCCAGTGACTTCTTTGACTACCATGCCAAGTATACCAAGGGAGCCAGCGAAGAGATCTGCCCCGCAGAGCTCGAACCTGGTATCACCCGCAAAGTGCAGGAGGTCGCCGTGCGGGTCCATGAGATCTTCCAGTGCGCGCCCCTGTCGCGCACCGACATGTTTCTCGATCCCCAGGGGGGCCTCACGGTCCTCGAGATCAACACCCTTCCCGGAATGACCGCCACATCTCTCATTCCACAATCTGCTATGGAAGCAGGGATCACCCTCCCGGACCTGTTCGGCCAGCTCATAGAGCATGCCATTGAACGTGAAACCCTTCGTGAGGCAATCGAGACCCTGTGAAAAACATCCAGGTTCGAGGGGCTAGGGAAAACAATCTTAAAAACCTGTCTGTTGACCTGCCCAGAAACGCCCTGATTGTCATTACCGGTGTCAGCGGGTCCGGGAAATCCACCCTGGCCTTCGACACCATCTTCAGGGAAGGTCATCGCCGCTTCCTGGAATCTCTTTCCGCCTATGCGCGCCGCTTCCTCGGGGGGATCGACAAACCCGAGGTCAACAGCATCGAGGGGCTGTCGCCGGCGATCTCTATTGAGCAGCGCACCATACAAAGGAACCCAAGGTCCACCGTAGGGACCATGACCGAAATTTATGACCACCTTCGCCTGCTTTATGCCCGCCTTGGTGTTCCTCATTGCCCGGGGTGCTCCAAGGTGATTGACACCCAGGGACCCGAACAGGTGGCCCGCCAGCTCCTGGCGTCCTACCCGGGCCGCCAGGGACTCTTCTGCGCGCCCCTGGTTCGCCAGCGGCGGGGGGGCTTCAACACCCTCTGCGACAAGCTTAGAAAGGACGGATTTCGACGGCTGCTTGTAGACGGCGAGGTCCTTCGCCTTGGAGATGAGAGCCTTGGGCTTGACCCCGCCAAGGCCCACAGTATCGATATTATCTACGACCGCCTTGAGGTCGACCACTCCAGGCTGCCCAGGATGGTCGAGGCCATCGAGCGCTGCTTCTTCCTTGGCGACTCAACTTTCAAGTTCATCTCAAATGAAGATGAACCAAAACAGGAACCCCTGGACCGTCTGTTCTCAGGAAGATTTTCCTGCCCTGACTGCCAGTACGACCTGCCGGCCCTCGACACGAGGATCTTCTCTTTCAATTTACCTGCCGGAATGTGCCCCGGCTGCAAGGGGACAGGTCTTGCAACCCAGGTGGATCCACGCCTCCTTGTCGCCAACGAAAAGCTCCCCCTGCTGAAAGGCGGCCTTGCCATCTATCCTGCCGCCGGCCAGCGAGGCCCTCCGGTTCCTGACGAAAATTCCTTTCGCTCTTTCTGCGGGCAGGTCTCCGTGGACCCTGATTCAACCTGGGAAGAGCTCCCGGTTGAGGAGCAACAAGTGCTCCTCAAGGGAAAAAAGGGGCTCCCCGGACTCATCGAACAACTTGAAGAAATCCGAGCCGACTCCGATGAGGTTCTTTCGGACCTTGTCCGTGAAGGCTCCTGCTTCCGCTGCGATGGCCAAAGGCTCGCAGACCTTCCCCGCTGTGTTGAATTTGCCGGAAAGCGAATTGGTGACATCTGCTCAATGAGCGTTGATGAGGCCAACCGCTTTCTCAGCGGCCTGCCCCTTGAGGGCACTGAAAAGCTGATTGGCGGACCCCTTATCGAAGAGGTCACCAGGCGCCTGGGCTTTCTTATTGAAGTGGGCCTCGGCTACCTCACAATCGGCCGAAGCGCCCCCGGGCTCGCCGGCGGAGAAATCCAGCGGGTACGGCTGGCAGGGCAGCTTGGCAGCGGGCTGCAGGGGGTGGTTTTCATCCTGGACGAACCCTCGGTGGGGCTCCACCCCAGGGACAACAGGAGGCTCCTCAAGGCTCTCTGCAAGCTGCGAGACAAGGGCAACACAGTGATCGTTGTCGAGCACGACCAGGAAACCATGGAGCTTGCTGACCATATCGTTGACCTGGGGCCCGGGGCCGGCAACCAGGGCGGAGAGGTCATTGCAGAGGGGAGCTTTGAAGATATCACCTCTTCAGAAGGATCGCTGACCGGCGATTACCTTGCTGGAAGAACATCGGCCCGGCAGGCCAGGACCCATGACCCCGGCTCCTGCGGGGAGCTGGAGATTTCAGGGGTCTTCCACAACAATCTCAAGGACGTCAGCGTAAACATTCCCCTGGGCTGCCTGGTCGCCGTTACGGGCGTCTCGGGCTCAGGAAAAAGCTCCCTGGTCAACCAGGTGCTCCGGCCAGCCCTGCTCAGGAAGCTGGGCTCCAAGGCAAACCCCCAGGGTGCCTGCCGGGGCATCTCGGGACATGAAGCGGTCGACAAAGTGATTTCTGTTGATCAATCGCCCATCGGAAAAAGCTCACGCTCCAACCCGGCAACCTACTCCAAAGCCTTCTCTCTCATCCGCGACCTCTTTGCCCGCACCCCCGAAGCCCGGGCAAGGGGGTACAAGGCCTCCAGGTTCAGCTTCAATGTCGAGGGCGGCCGCTGCCTTGAATGTGTTGGCGCCGGCACCATCAATGTTGACATGCAGTTCCTTGCTCCCGTGGAGGTCAGCTGCGAAGCCTGTGGCGGACACAGGTATAACCGCGAGACACTTGAAATCCGGTACCGCGGCAACAATATCGCCGAGGTTCTCAACATGGCCATCGACGAAGCGCTGCACCTCTTCGAGGACGTGCCCCGGCTCTCACGGACGCTTGAAACCCTTCAGCGCCTCGGGCTTGGCTACCTGAAGCTCGGCCAGCCGGCAACAACCCTCTCCGGGGGTGAAGGGCAACGACTCAAGCTTGCCAATGAGCTTCAAAAAACCAACACCGGCAACACCCTCTACCTCCTTGATGAGCCCACAACCGGCCTGCATTTTGACGACGTCCGGGTCCTCCTCGAAGCCCTGGGCCGGCTGGTGGACAGGGGTAATTCCGTAATTATCATCGAGCACAACCTCGATGTGATTGCCTCAGCTGACCACATCATTGACCTTGGCCCCGAAGGAGGCGCCGGAGGGGGGCAGATCATAGCTACCGGGAACCCCGAAGAGCTCAGTGCCAGCCCGGTATCTCATACCGGCAAAGCGCTCAAGGAGCTTCGGCTCCAGCCAGGAAGCTCTCCAGGCCCCCAGGGCCCGGCAGGGGAAAAGAAGGCCCCGTCGAAACAACCCGCCCACATACGAGTGGAGGGAGCCTCCCTGAATAATCTCAAGGGCGTTGACGTTGAGATTCCACATGGAAAGCTCACCGTCCTGACCGGGGTTTCCGGGTCCGGAAAATCAACCCTGGCCTTCGGGACCCTCTTTGCAGAGGGGCAGCGGCGCTACCTGGACTCTCTTTCAACCTACGCCCGCCGGATCCTTGGCACCCTTAACAGTCCCCCGGCAGAGAAAATCACCGGGCTTGCACCGGCTATCGCCATCGATCAGAAATCCACCTCATCCGGCCCCCGATCAACCGTTGCCACCTTGACGGAGATCCATGACTACCTCCGCCTCCTGTACGCCCATGTAGGAGATCCGCACTGCCCCGTTTGTGAAAAGCTTCTTCGCTGGACAACCCCCAGCGCTCTTGCCGAGAAGCTGGTCCAGGCTTCTGCAGGAGAAAAGCTCTACGTCCTCGCGCCGCTCAACCTGGCCTCCGGCGACCAGGAAGAGCTCAGGAAGGTCCTCAAGGACCTGCTAAAGAAAGGCTGCACACGCATTCTTGCCGGAGCCGAGGAAATACGCCTCGACGAAGGTGAAGATGCTGCGCTGCGCCGGGTTCTCAATTATTTCTCCAGCACTGAAGCCACTGCAGGCCCCTGTCTTCACCCTGTTGTAGACCGGGTTGTTGTCTCGGGAAGCTCCCAATCCCGCCTGGCAGCCGCCATCGAGGAAGCCTTCTCAAGATCCGGCGGGGCAGCTGCCTTGAAATTTTCCGGCGGGAAGCTCCAGCGCCACTTTCGCCACCCCTCCTGCCCGGACGGGCACTTCACCTTTTCCGGCAGCCTGACTCCCAGGATGTTTTCCTTTAACAGCTTTGAAGGGGCCTGCCCATCCTGCAGGGGAATCGGAAACGAGGCCCGGGTAGATATCAACGAACTCATCGTGCACCCGGGCATGCCTCTTCTGCAATCCCTGGGCCCAGAGCTGCAGGACTACCTTGGTAAGTTCCGCACCTCCTCCCTTCTTATCCTGAAAGCAGCGGAACGACATCTCGGCCTCGGGGAAAACTACTCAGTCTCTGAGCTTGAGGAGGAAAAAATCCAGCTCCTGCTTGGGGGAACCGGCGACGAGAAAATCACCCTGCCTCTTAAAATGGGTCACCATGAAACCACCTGGCCCGGCCTGGTGCCTCTTCTTGAACAATGGGCAAGGGACAAGGACCCCAACCTCTCAGGTGGAGGGATCGACAATGTTTTTGAAAACAGGCGCTGCACTTCCTGCAAAGGCCACCGGCTCCGGCCCGAATCTCTCTCGGTCAGGGTCGGGGAACGGAAGCTGCACCAGGTTCTCTCCCTCACCATTCTCGAGGCTCGGAAATTTTTCACCCTGCTTCAGCTTGAAAACCAGAAAGCAGCAGTCGCCAGCGATGTCCTGCGTGAGCTTTCTAACCGGCTGCGCTTCCTGGTCGACACAGGCCTTGGGTACCTCTCTCTCGACAGGCAGGGGAACACCCTCTCAGGGGGGGAGGCCCAGAGGATCCGGCTGGCCTCCCAGCTTGGCAACCGGCTCAGCGGGGCCGTTTACATTCTTGATGAGCCCACCATCGGCCTTCATGAATCTGACACCCGGGGCCTCCTCAGAAGTCTCGACAGCCTCAAAGATTCCGGCAACACAGTAATTGTCGTTGAGCACGACCGCCAAATGATCGAGTCCGCTGACCACATGATCGACCTGGGACCCGGAGCAGGGGACAAGGGGGGGATGATTGTTTCACAGGGAAGCCCGCAGCAGGTCAGGGCTGCGAAGGAATCCCTGACCGGGGCCTACCTTCGCGGAGAAAAAACGGTGAATCGCCCAAGAGAGCTCCGCAAGCCCCCTGCTGAAATGATCAACCTTAGCGGAGTCCAGCTCCACAATCTTTGCGACCTTGACGTGAGCTTCCCCTGTGGCCTGCTCACCGCCGTCAGCGGAGTTTCAGGATCCGGAAAATCCACCCTGGTGATGAATATCCTCTCTGAGGCCATCAGAGGGCATCTCAGGAAGGAACCCGGCATCGCCCATGCCGAGGCAGTCACCGGGCTCGAATCTTTCACCAGGCTCGTAACAGTTGACCAGAAACCCATCGGCCGCTCTCCGAGGTCAACCCCTGCAACTTATGCCGGGGCCTGGAGCCTGGTTCGATCCCTCTTCGCCCGTATGCCTCTTGCAATGTCCAGGGGTTATGGCATGGGGCGTTTCAGCTTTAATTCCGCCGAGGGCCAATGCCCCTCCTGTGAAGGCCAGGGCTTGCGCCAGGTTGAAATGCAATTCCTTTCCGATATCTGGGTCACCTGTGAAGAGTGCAAAGGCAGGCGCTTTAACAAGTCCACCCTGGAGGTGGTCTTCAAGGGAAAGAACATCGCAGATGTCCTCCAGATGGAGGTCCGAGATGCCTGCGAATTCTTCGCCAACCAACCCGGAATCCTTAAATTCCTCATGGCCATGGATGACGTCGGGCTTGGCTACATCAAACTCGGCCAGAGCTCACCGACACTCTCAACCGGAGAGGCGCAACGGGTTAAGCTGGCGACAGAGCTTGCCGGGCAGAATGTAGCCGGGACTGTCTACATTCTTGACGAGCCAACTACCGGGCTCCATTTTTCAGAAACAGAAAAGCTGCTCGAGATTCTGAACCGCCTCGTTGATGGAGGAGGGACAGTCATCCTGATAGAGCACAACATGGAACTTGTAATGGCCGCAGACTGGGTGATCGACATGGGGCCCGGTGCCGGGCCTGAAGGCGGCGCCCTGGTTTACCAGGGACCACCCGCCGGCCTTGCGGAATGTACCGAGAGCAAGACCGGGGCCTCCCTGCGTGGGGGAGAGCCCTCCCTTCCGACAGAAAGATAGCCGACCTGCCTGATGAATGATTTGCTGAATAAATTACTGCTACCCGGGCTTGCGATGATTCTCCTGTCAGGCTGTGGCGGAGGACCGGCCAGGTCCTCTCTTCTGCAGACGCCCCTTGGCCCTGACCTGGAAGCCCTCTGGGATGCTCACGGTGGACTTTCCAGTTGGAGCCGCTTTGCAGGCGCCAGCCTTGATTACGAGGGGACCGGTGCAGGCCCCCTGGCCTCTGCCGGCAGCATCTCCAGCAGGGTCATCATCGAGTTCGGCTCCCCGGGGGCCATCACCTGGCTGGCCAAAGAGGACGCTGTTGCGGGGGGGGCCGGAGGCCGCCTCGCCACCTCATCCCTCAGCAGCCTGTTTCACCTTCCCTTTGAGCTCAACCAGCCCGGCTGGAAATTACGCCGGGCAATGGTTCTGCAGGCCACCGACAAGCCCTTCGTAGAGTTCGAAGCATCCCAGCCGGGCGGAGCCCGGAAAATGGGGCCGTTTTTTTTCAGGTTTAATAAGCTCCGGGGGGGACTGCCCAGTGTTCACTATATTTTCCGTGGGGCTAGCCCGGGAAATGGGGTCTATAGAGTTGAATTCCAGGACTACACACTCATCCAGGGAATCCTGGTCGCTACCTCCCGGAAGCACTATTCCCTAACCGGATCCCGGAACAGAATTACGCCCCCCCAGGGCAAGCCTTTCAGCCCGGCTTCTCAAGGCGAGGCTTCCGCCCTCTGGATAGAAAAGTTCCGCAACCTTCGTTTTCTGACCCGGGAAGAACTCCAGGCCTCCAATAGAAGAAAAACAGAGGAGCCCTAAAGGACTTAAAACCGTTATTTCTGGGCCCCCAGGCCAGATTTTCCGCAAAAAGACAAAGAAGCCGTTTGTATTGAGGGCGAGTCTAAATATCATTCAGTCTGTCGCGGCGGAGATTACCCCAGTGAGGCGATTTCAACCTGTTGCCGCTGCACCAAGTGAAGAAGAACAAAAAGTTCCTGCAGGCTTAGTGAAGAGGCCTGGCTGAGATCATCGCATAGAGCCCGAAGGGGCCCCTGCGCTCCGTTTGATTTCCTGCTGAGGAGGGGAAATGCCTGAATCGACATCTGGTGGAAGTTTCGATCGTAAGATTTTTGTCAACATTCAGGGCGAGGTCCTGCCGGCGGAGTCAGCGACTGTTAATGCCATGGACCATGGCTTCCTCTATGGGGATTCCGTCTACGAAACTATCCGCACCTTCAACAAGACCCCCTTCCTTCTTGGGCGCCATCTCGACAGGCTCCAACGCTCCCTGGGAAAAATATTCCTGGAGATGCCGTGCTCCAGGGATGAGCTTGAAGGGCAGATCCAGAGAACCATCGACGAGGTGCCGATCGAGACCGACCTGATCATGAGGATTGTTGTTTCCCGGGGAGTCGGCCCCATTGGGCTTGATATCGGCACCTGCTCACAACCCCGCTACATGATCTACGCAATGGAGCT
>CAZTRG010000024.1:0-31549 GCA_964615885.1 uncultured Planctomycetia bacterium
TTCTGTAGCCTCAGGCGTAGGCAAAGAGTAGGCAACCAGGACTCTCTGAAAGCTGAACGGATCGAGTCCGGTGGCCAGAACCGCCTTGACTGGCTCAACGGCAGAAAGGTCACCAGCAGACAGCAACTCGGGCGTACGAGGGATTTTTTCTCCGGTGAGTCCTTCAACCGCCCCGAAAAGGCGGGCAACATCAACGTAGAGAAGGAGAGTGGCCTCAGCGGGAACTATGGAGGCCAGAGGCACCGACGCCGCCGGGATCTCGGCGGTGGCAGGAGCTTCTTCGGCTGGTTCCTCAGCAGGCTCATCTACAGGTTCCTCAGCAGGTTCTTCTGCCGCAACTTCAGGCTCGTCCTTTTCAGCCGGCTCTTCGGGCTCAGCAGGAGCCTCAGGCTCTTCCCCGGCCTCATCGTCCCCCGAACCGGTCTTTTCGACAGCAACGGGCTGCGGATCGGAACCGATCACCAGGTGGAGCACAAAGTAATCCAGCGCCGCCAGTCCCCCCACCACCAGGAGGAGGGCCAGGACCAGCACTGCGGGGCTCTTCTTGCTGCCGGATTTCTTGCCGCCGCCATAGGCTTTCCTGTCGCCGGCTTCCGGTTCAGCAGCTTTCTTCGAGCCGCCGCCTTTTTTGAAGGAATATTTCTTGTCGCCTTTGCGGGCCTTGATGCCGCCCTTCTTGAAGGAGATCTTCTTCTTTCCAGGGGCCTTCTTTTCAGCCGGGGCAGCCTCCTGCGAGGCCTCAGCTTCAGCCGGGGGAGGCGCAGGAGGGGCCTCGGCCTCAGCCGGGGAAGGCGCCGAAGGGGCCTCGGCCTCTCCGACCAGCATGACCTCTGAACAGGCCTTGCAGCGGATCTTACGGCCGGCAAAATCATCCGGCGCCTTGTAGTTGGCGCCACAGCCCTTACAGGTAACTTTCAGCATTGGATTTACTCCCGTGTTTTTTCTCGACGTCGGACGGGCCCGCAGCCCGGCAGGCAGCCTGATGCCCATTTCATTTCAGCAAAGCATTATCCCATGACAAAGCAGGCACTGTCCAACTGTTGCTGAAACCCGCTTGGTATTCCGGGCCACGGGGAACTCGTGTTAAGATGGCGCCTCTTCTGAACCAGCAGCAGGTGATTGCGAGAACGAAATGGCCGACCCGGCAAGCCCCGAACCAGGAACTGAAGCCCCCCCGGCAGGCGGCGCCTCTGACAACGAAACCGCAGAGCTGCTGCGCGAGTCCTCTGAGCGGCTGCGCAAGGAGCTCAGCAAGGTCGTTGTCGGCCAGCACGAGGTGATCGAGCAGATGCTCATCGCCATGTTCTGCGGTGGGCACTCGATCCTCATCGGTGTTCCCGGCCTCGCCAAGACCCTGCTGGTCAGCACCCTGGCGAGGCTCCTGAACCTGAGCTTCCGGCGAATCCAGTTCACCCCCGACCTGATGCCCTCGGATATCACCGGCACCGACATCCTGCAGGAAGATCCCGACTCCGGGCTGCGCAGCTTCCGCTTCATGAAGGGGCCGATCTTCGCCAACATGCTGCTGGCCGATGAGATCAACCGCACGCCGCCGAAAACCCAGGCCGCCCTGCTGGAGGCCATGCAGGAAAGAAACGTCACCGTGGGCCAGCAGTCTGTCGCGCTGCCGGCACCCTTCTTCGTCGTCGCCACGCAGAACCCGATCGAACAGGAGGGCACCTACAACCTGCCGGAGGCCCAGCTTGACCGCTTCATCTTCTCGATCCAGGTCGGCTACCCCGCCGAGGAGGAGGAGCTGGAGATCATGAAGCGCACCCGCGCACCCGAATCCATTGAGCTCTCCCCTGTCCTCTCAGAAGAAGACATCATCCGGATCCAGGCCCTGGTGCCGGGAGTCCCGGCGGCCGACCACGTCTACCGCTTCGCCCTGAAGCTGGTGCGGCGCTCGCGCCCCGAAGAGAACGATGCCCCGGACTACATCCGTGAGAGCCTCTCCTTCGGCGCCGGACCGCGCGCAGCGCAATACCTGATGACCGCTGCCAAGGCCCGGGCGCTTCTCCACGGACGCTTTCACGTCAACCTCGCCGACATTGCCCGGGTAGCCGAGCCGGTTCTCTGCCACAGGCTGATCACCAACTTCAACGCCGATGCCGAGGGCATCACCCCGCAAAGCCTGGTTAACAGGCTCCTGGAAGACCTCACCCGGGAAGATACGGGGGAATGATTCACCGATGACGGAATTGCGCGACTTCCTCGATCCGGGCTCCGTCGCGCAGCTGGAACGCTTACAGGTCATCGCCCGGAAGATCGTCGAGGGCTTTCTCCGCGGCATGCACCCCAGCGCCGCCAGGGGCTCCTCGATCGAGTACGCCGAGCACCGGCCCTACTCCCCCGGCGACGACCTCAAGCATCTCGACTGGCGCAGCTACGCCCGCACCGACCGCTTCTACCTCAAGCAGTTCGAAGATGAGACCAATCTCCGCTGCACGCTGGTGCTCGACACCTCCGCCTCGATGGATTTCTCGAGTGGAGAGGTCACCAAGCTGCGCTACGCCTCCTGCCTGGCCGCGGCGATGGCCTACCTCCTGCTGGGGCAGCATGACGCGGTGGGGCTGGCACTGGCGGGTGACTCTCTCGAGAACTTCATTCCACCCAAGGCCACCGCCGAAAACCTCGCAGGAATCTTCTCGGCAATGGAGAGCATCGAGCCCGGTGGAAAAACAGATCTCGCCAGGGCCTTGAAGCACCTTGCCGAGCGCACCGAGCCGCGCTCCCTGGTGATCCTGGTCTCTGACCTGCTCGACGATGAGCGCTCCATCCTCAACGGGATCTCCCAGCTGCGCCACCGCGGCAGCGAGGTGATCGTTCTCCAGGTGCTCGACCCGGCCGAGCGCGAGCTGCCCTTCAACAGCTGGATGGTGCTCCGCGATATCGAGGATCCCTCCGTCGAGCTGCGGCTCGATGCCCGCCAGATGGCGGAGCTCTACCGTGAAAATTTCGCCGAACACCAGGCGGCGATCCGCAGGGGCTGCTCAGCGGCAGAGGTCGATTACCTCTGCCTGGAAACCACTGAGCCCTTTGCCAATACCCTTGGACGATTTCTCCATCTTCGTTCCCGGCAAAAATGAATCCCCTACCCGACACCTTCAACAACCCGCAGCTCTGGCCCCTGCTGCTCTTCGCCATCCTGCCCGCGCTGCTGTATTTCATCGACAGGCGGCGGGCCCGGAGGATCGACTGGCCGGCGCTGCGCTTCTTCCTGCACCGCCAGAAGGGCCGGCTGCGCTGGATGCGCCTGCGGGAGGCGCTGCTGATCGCAGTTCGAACTCTCGCCCTCGCTCTCATCGTCTACGCATTGCTGGGTCCCATCACCCTGGTGGAGGAAGAGCTGGGAGCAGACCGCACATCGAGCCGCGGGCTGGTGCTCACCTTCGATACCAGCCTGAGCATGTCCTACCGCCCCGATGGCGAGCCGGGCAACCTGCTCGAGCGGGCAAAAGCACGTGCACGGCGGCTGCTGGCAGAGCTGAAGCCGGGAGATGCCGCGCTGCTGCTGAACCCGGCGAGGCCTCCGGAGGAAGCCGCCGGTGAGCTCTTCAACCGCGAAAGAAACCACGCTGAGCTCGAAGAGATCAGCCTCGAGGCCGGGCGCTTTGAGCTCCTGCACGCCATCGATGAGGCCATCGAGGCTGCCTCCGGGCTGCCCTCAACAGTGCGCGAGATCTACATCTTTACCGACTTCCAGGCCCACAGCCTGGAGCAGGGCGGCCAGGGCAGCCTGGATTTTCTTGCCGCCCGCCTGCGCGCGCTGGACCCGGTTCCCTCGATCGAGCTGGTTGATTGCGGCGCGGCCGAAACCCGCAACCATCGCGTGATCGAGCTCGAGAGCGATTCGCTGGCTACCGGCACAGCATCCCCTGTCGGCCTGCGGGTCAAGGTCGCCCCGGCCCCCGGAGCCGAGGGGCTCCAGCTGCGAATCACCGTCAATGGCGAGGTGATATCCAGCCGGCCGCTGCCGCCTGCAAAGGCCGGCTCAGCCCCCCTGGAGATCGTCGCCAGCCACCGCTTCACCAGTGCCGGCAAGGCAAGGGTCAGCGCTGAAATCCTTGGCGAGGATGCCGGCGATGGGCTGCGGGCCGATGATGCCCGGCACCTGGTCATCGAGGTTCTTGACCGGCTGGAGGTGCCGATTATCCAGGCGGAGCCCGACAGCGGCCGGGTCGATGGAGGCCACTGGATCGACCTGGCCCTCTTCCCAAGGTACGGAGAAACGAATCCACCCGAGGTCATCTTCCGCCCGGCGATCAGGAAGTCCATCACTGGCGCGCTCCTTGAAAAGGCCCGGGTCCTCATCCTTTCAGAGATCCAGCCCATCGAGCCGCCCGAGCTCGGCCTCATCGAAGATTTCGTCTCCCGGGGAGGCGGGCTGCTCATCTTCGCCGGAGAAAAAGCCGACCGGGATTTCGCCAGGGGCAGGCTCTGGCGTGAGGGGCGGGGCCTGCTGCCCGCCAGGCTTCTCCAGCATCATAAGGCTTCAGCGGGAGAAACACTCCACCCACTGCAGACCGACCTCGAGCACCCGGTGTTCTCCATCTTCAAGGGTGTCTCAGAGGGGGAGTTCTCCAGGATCTCGATCAGGAAGTACTGGCAGGCGGAAACCCCGGGCGAGGATGCCGTGATCCTGTCGAGGATGACGGCCGAGCTTCCCTGGATTATCGAGCGCTCACAGGGAGCGGGGAAAATCATCCTCTTCCTCAGCTCCGCCGCGCCGGCCGCTAGCGATCTTCCGCGAACGCCCCTCTTTGTTCCCTTGCTCCACCGGATGGTTCGCTACCTGGCGCTCGGCCCATCCTCCAGCCTCGCCTCGGAGCAGGGGCGGGCTATCGACCTGGCCCTTGATACAGCGGAAGCAGAGGTCCGGGTCACGGGGCCGGGGGGTGAGAGCAGCCTGGTCGAGGCCTCGGAGCTCAGGGGGAAACCGGCCATCAGCTGGAGCCAGACCCTGGAAACCGGGTTCTATTCTTTCGATTTCAGTAAAGAGAACGGCTCCCGGCGCAGGGAGACACGGGCCGTCAACGCAAACCCCGGGGAATCAGATCTTCGCCGGCTTGGGGAGGGCGCCCGGCAGAAGGTCGCCGAAACCCTCGGTGCCCGGCTTGGCAGCCACTCCCAGGAGAGCACGGGCTCCCTGCAGACAGCCGTGGTCGAGCTCGAACACTGGCCCTATGCCCTTGTGGCGGGGCTGGCGTTGCTGGTGGCTGAGCTTCTGCTGCTGCGTGGAATCCGGGGCCCGGTCAAGATGGAATCTGCCGGAGGTGCAGCATGACGCTTACCAGCAGCTGGCTGCCGATATGGCTGCTTCCGGTTCTTCTTGCAGTGCTGACAGCCCTCTCGATCTGGCTCTACCGGGCAGACCGACGCTCCTGCGGTTCACTGGCAGGCTGGACCGTCACCTCGCTGAGGATCCTCCTGCTGGCCTTCATCAGCTTCCTGCTCCTGGACCCTGCCCTGGTCGAAACAGTGGACGATGAAAAACGCGGCGAGGTCCTGGTGGTCGTTGACACATCTCCAAGCATGGTGATCGCCGATGCCGGGGAGGAAGGGATATCAAGGCTGGCCGCGGCCGGGCGGCTGCTCTCATCAGGCTGGGCCGAAGACCTCGCCGGGCAATTCCGGCTCTCCTTCCATACCCTCTCACAAAAACTGGAGGAATTGCCCGGGCCACCGGGAAAGCTCGAGGCAGCAACTTCACCGGGAACGGATCTTGGCGCCCCGGTCCTCCAGAGAGCGCTCAAGAGCCCGCGCGAAGACCTCGCCGGGATCATTCTTCTCAGCGATGGAAACCACAACGCCTCGGGTGATCCCAGGCAGGCCGCCCGCTCGCTCGGGACCCTTGGAATACCCATCGTCGCTGTCGGGATCGGCAGAACCGACCCACCACCTGATGTTGCACTTGAAGCTGTCGAGGCACCGGCAAAGGTATTCCGGGGAGACGAGATCAGTGCCGAGATCACCCTCCGGAGCACGTCCATCGAGGTGACGGAGCTGTCCGTAAAGGTGCGAGAAGGTGACAGCGAGCTCGGCTCCTTTCTCATCGAGGACCTCCCCCGCGAGGGCATCTCCCACTGGCCGCTTCGTTTCAGGATCGATCAACCCGGCCGCCACAAGCTGAGCATCGGCTTCGAGGCCGTCAGGGGTGAGGCCCTGGCAGAGAACAACACAGCGGAGGTATGGATCGAGGTCCTCGACGACAAGGCCAGGGTGCTCTACCTCGAGGGATCTCCGAGGTGGGAATACCGCTACCTGAAAAACACCTGGGACCGGGATGAGAAAATCAGCCTGGATGACTTCCTGGTCCCCGCGCCGCCGCAGAGGAAGCTGCCGGATGGCTTCCCGCGCACCCCTGACGCGCTCTTCAGCTACGATGCGATCATACTCGGAGACATCGAGCCCGGGCTGTTGCCCGGGGAGCTCCAGGCAGCCCTGCTTGAATACACCAGGAAACGGGGAGGGACCATCGTGCTTGTTGCCGGTCCCGCTGCCATGCCATCGGCCTGGCAGGGCACCGCCCTGGAGGAGCTGCTGCCGGTCGAGCTCCTCCTGCCGCCGCCGGGACGGGAGCTCGGCGCACAGCTGGCCCGCAAGGGAGCCCCTCTCACCCTCACAGCTGCGGGGGAAGAGGCAGAGATCTGCCGGCTGGTTCCCGGCAGGCAGAGAAACTCAGAGCTCTGGGAGCTGCTTCCTCCCCCCCGCTGGTACTACCCGCTCAAGGGTACAGCCGACGGCAGCCGGCTGCTGGCAACTGTCGGCAGCGAAAAAGCCCCGGCCCTGGTATCCCGGGAGGTCGGTGCAGGAAAAATCTTCTACAGCGGGATCGACTCGACCTGGAAATGGCGGCTTCGCTTCGGCGACCTGCTCTACAGGAGATTCTGGGGCCAGGTCATCCGCTGGGCTGTTTCAGAGCAATTGAACGCCGCCGACGACCAGGTCCGGATTGGAACCGACAAGGCCATCTACCGCTTCCCCGAGACCATCGAGATCTCCGCCCTCATCGAGCCGGGGGCCGATGGCGATGAAGAAAATGGTCTTGTTGATGCGGTGATCCAGCCGGCGCAGCAGGCCGGGGAGGCACCGCGGCAGGCGCGACTGCGCCTGGAAGCGATACCGGGCAGCGGGGGACGCTACCGGGGAACCCTCGAGCCCCGGCAGTACGCGCCTCTGCTGGCCGCTCCAGGAACCCCCGGCAGCGGGCAGGGGCGGGAATTCGAGTTAACCCTCGACATCGCATCCCTTAAAAACTATTCCACCCGGGAGGACCGGGCCAGGATCCTCTTTGCGCTGGAGCCCGCGGCGGAAAACGAATCGCTGGGAATATTCTGCAACCAGGAAAACCTCCGCCAGCTGGCGGAACTTTCTGGAGGCGCCTATGTTCCCCTCTCCGGCGCGGCCGAGGTGGCCACCCACCTGCCGGAAAAAACACGAACTGTAGAGCGCACCTATAGCTACGCAGCCCTGGACTATCCCTGGGGAATGGCGCTGGCGCTGATCGCCCTCCTGGCGCTTGAATGGATAGCCAGGAAAACACTGAAGCTGGTATAAAACATTATCGAAGTGCGTACCTGCGGACCTGGGGCCCACCGGGAAATCTTTTTGAAGATGGGAGGCCCCGGCTACGTATCAGGTATTGCAGGCCGGACCGGCTGTCCCGGCGCTTGAACCCTGGACCGTAAAATCGGCGGAGGCAAGAGAACAGAATGAAGGGAATCCTGCTGGCGGGCGGATCGGGTTCGCGGATGAAGCCGCTCAGCACCTCCACGAACAAGCAGCTCCTGGCGGTCTACAACAAGCCGCTGGTCTACTATCCACTGGCGAATCTCATGCGGGCGGGGATCCGGGAGATCCTGCTGATCACCTCCCCCTCCCACAGCGCCGGCTTTCAACAGCTGCTCGGCGATGGGTCCCAGCTGGGCATCTCGGTCACCCACGCCGTGCAGGAGCAGCCGCGCGGCATCGCAGAGGCGCTGATCATCGGGGCCGACTTTACCGGGACTGAGGGGGTCGCTCTCGCGCTTGGCGACAACGTATTCTACGGGGCCGGCTTCGCGGGCTGCATTGAGAACGCCGCAAGCCGCGAAGAAGGAGCCACTGTATTCGCCTGCGAGGTCGAGGACCCTGAGCGCTTCGGGATTGTCGACATGGACGAGGCAGGCCGGGCCGTTTCGCTGGAAGAAAAACCAGCGGAGCCGGCCTCCAGCCTGGCTGTCACCGGCCTCTACTTCTACGACCAGCAGGCGGTGGATTTTGCCCGGGAGCTCAAGCCCTCGGCACGTGGCGAGCTGGAGATCACCGATGTGAACCGGGCCTATCTCGAGCAGGGCCAGCTGCACGTCGAGCTCCTGCCGGAGGACACCTCCTGGCTCGACACCGGCACCCACGAGGCCCTTCTGCAGGCCTCCAACGAGATCATGGCTTTCGAAAGCGGCGGCAACCCACTGGTCGGCTCCATCGAGGCCACGGCCTTCGAGATGGGGTTCATAGACCGCCCCCGGCTCCAGGCACTGGCCGGAGATTTCTCCGGGAGCAACTATGGCAAGAGGCTGCTCGAGCTGGCCGGGGAAGACTGATCCCCGCCACCCTCAGACATCACCGAGGGTGTGGCGCCGGCCTTCGTTTTCCTTGCGCAGGTACTCAAGGAGCGGCTCGAAATAATCGAGCATCGCACGCGCGCTGATGTCTGAGCCGATGGTCTCCTGCAGCACCACGCGCCAGTCGCGGGTCGCACCGAGCTTCAGGATGCCGCGCAGGAACTCCCCGGCCTTCTTGTTGCCGTAGTAGTTCGTGTTGCGGGGATCCTGCCCGAGAATCTTGCGGGCGATATGGCTGTGGAACTGGTGCAGGAGGATGTAGGAGATCGCATAGTCGTAGTACTGGGCCGCATCGTTGTTGATGTGGGTCTTGGAGGCCGCGTCACAGAACTCTTCCCCCCTCTTCTGCGGAGCCCGGATGCCCTGGAACTCCTCGACATACTTCCACCAGCGCTCGTTATAGCTGCTGATGGGCAGGTCAGTGGCATAGAGATCGTGTTCGAAGTGGGTCATGGTCCCGGTTGAAAAGGGTATGAAGACCACGAACTCAAGCGCCTCCTTCAGCAGCACCTGCAGCTCGTCCACCTTCGCATCCTCAGCCACCAGGCCGCGCCCCTGCAGGAAGGCCTTCTGCATCGAGGCCAGCCCCAGCAGGCTGCCGATCGCCTCGTGAAAGCCCCGGTTGGCCCCCTCTCTCAAGAGCGGGGGAACCTGCGGGCTGGTGTAATCGATGTAGTAGTAGATGTGACCGAGCTCGTGGTGGGTGGTCTCCCACCAGCGCGCATTCGGCTCCACGCTCATCAGGCACCGGACATCTTTCTCGAGGTCCATGTGCCAGGCGCTGGCGTGGTTGTTCTTCTTGTAGAGGGTTCCCGGCGGCAGGGGATAAAGATCAGAGCGCTTGTAGAAGCTCTCGGGGAGCGGATCGAATCCGAGGCTGACGAAGAAATCCTCGGCCGCCTGCACCAGCTTGATAGGTTTGAGGCCGGCCAGCTTCCCATCGAGATCGAAGCCCTCGACCTTGACCATCGCACCCCAGCCCTGGCCCCAGCGGTTGGGCAGCCAGTGGGCGGGGAGCAGGTCAGGAACCTCCTTCTTGAACTGCTTCGCAAGGCGGTAGCGCGCCCAGGTATGAAGCTCCCTGTAGAGGGGGCGCAGCTCACGGGCGAAGCGGCGCATCTGCCCCATCATCTCAGGTACCGTCATGCCATAGTCGGAAACCTGGTACTGGAAATAATCTTTATAGCCCAGCGCCTGGACGGTCCGGTTGCGCAAGGAGACCAGGTTCTCCAGCCCCTTCTTGAGGCCCTTGCCGACCTCCTTGGACGAGCTCCAGGCAGCGAGGCGAAGGGCCTCATCATCCTCCTCCTCGAGAATCTTGTCGATCTCGTTGGTGGTGACCGACTTCCCATCGATCTTGAAGTCAAAACCGAAGAGCGCCTCGGTCTGCGCCGCATCCGCCTTGATGCGCGCCTTGACCAGCTCGGGCTCGGTCTGCGGGCTCCTCGCCGCGGCGTAGAGAATCGCCTTGAGCTGGCGCACCTGGAGATCGGTCAGGGCCGCCTCGCGCTCAAGGTATTTCCTCGCCTTCCTGATCATCTCGACCGAGCCGGTGTATTGCGCCAGGTCACCCTCAGCCTTCTCGTAGGCCCTGGAATTCTTGTTATCTCCCTCAACGATAACCGTGTTGAGCGCCCATTCCGCCTCGGAGGCTTTCTTCAGCAGTCCGAGATAGCCCTGGGTGTAGAAGCGGAGAAAGGAATCAACCTCCACCAGGCGCGCCTTGTCAGACTGCGGCGCCTGCGCCGGAACCTTTGCCGGCTTCTGAGCGGGCTTCGCGGTTGGCTCTGCAGCTTTCTCCGGCTTCGGGCCGGCGCAGCTGAACAGGAGAGGGAGCGCCAGGGGAATCAAAAACGCAAAGTGTTTCAAAGCTCAACACCTCCCGGGTTGTTGATGGGTTCTGCAAGAGAAGAAAAGACGCGACGGACCAGAGTACCCTCAAGGGAAAAGAATGGGAAGCAGTCTAGGAGAGCACCCTGGTGAGCCAGGTGGCTGCATCGGCAATCTCCTCCATGCAGACCGAATGGGGCATCGGATATTCGCGCCACTCGACCTCGTAGCCCTGCGCCTCGAGGGCTTCCTTCGACAGCTGTCCGCCCTCGAAGGGAACGACAGGGTCCTGGGTCCCATGGGCCATGAAGACCGGGCAGTCACGATTAGCCGGGCCGGCCTCTGCTTCGAGTTTTTCAGGCAGGGGCAGGTAGGTCGAAAGCGCCATGATGCCGGCCAGCCGGCGCGGATGGCGCACCCCGGCCTGCAGGGCGATGGCCCCTCCCTGGGAAAAGCCGGCAAGAACGATCTTCTCTTCACTGACTCCCCGGTTGACCTCTCTCTCCACCAGCGCCCGCACCTGGGCCTCCGAGGTCCGCAGCCCCTCCTCATCCTCATCACGGCGAATGTCCATGCCGAGGATGTCATACCAGGCGCGCATGACCATCCCGCCGTTGATGGTTACCGGCCTCTCTGGAGCATGGGGAAAGACAAACCGGACCGCCAGCTCATCACCCAGCCGCAGCTCGGGAACGATCGATTCAAAGTCGTGGCCATCGGCCCCCAGGCCGTGCAGCCAGATCACCGAGGACCGCGCAGGCCCCTCCGGCTCACATTCAACACACTCCAGCAGCTCATCATTCATTTGGATTATTCCTGCAAACGGGATTTTCGACCCGGGAAATAATAGACACTAGGCGCAGAACAAACAAAATGTCCCTTGGAAAAAACCAACAGCAATATGTCCTACAAAAGCCTGAAAGCCTGTGTTGACGATCTCGAGCGCAACGGACACCTTGTCCGTGTCGCAGAAGAGCTCGACCCCTGCCTGGAGATGGCGGAGATCCAGCGGCGGCTCTATGCCGCCGGGGGACCTGCTGTTTTATTCGAGCGGGTCCGGAATACGCCCTTCCCGGCGGTCGCCAATCTCTTCGGCACCCCGGAGCGCTGCCGGTTTCTTTTCAGGCACACGCTGGAGCGGGTCCGGAAGATCCTCCAGATCAAGGCTGACCCGGCGGCGGCCCTGCGCCATCCTCTCACCTTTGCCTCCGCACCCCTGACCGCCTGGAAGTCCCTGCCGAAGAAGGTTCGCAGTGGAGCCGTCCTCGAGCAGACCGCCGCTATTTCAGACCTCCCGGCGATCAAGAGCTGGCCGGATGATGGCGGACCCTTCATCACCCTGCCGCAGGTCTACACCGAGGACCCCCACCAGCCAAAGGCGCTGACCTCGAACCTCGGCATGTACAGGGTGCAGCTGTCGGGTAACGAATATGAAAACGACCGCGAGGTCGGCCTCCACTACCAGATCCATCGTGGTATCGGAGTCCACCATGCCGCAGCCATTGAAAAGGGGGAGCCTCTGAAGGTGAGCATCTTCGTCGGTGGCCCCCCGGCGCACACCCTCGCGGCCGTCATGCCCATGCCCGAAGGCCTCAGCGAGCTGATCTTCGCCGGCATGCTGGCGGGGAGGCGCTTTCGCCTGGCGAGAAAAAACGGCTACGCGATCTCCGCCGATGCCGATTTCTGCATCGTCGGCACAATAGAGCCCGGCGCCTCGAAACCGGAAGGCCCCTTCGGAGACCACCTCGGCTACTACAGCCTCCAGCACGACTTCCCCGTCCTGAAGGTCGAGGGGGTCTACCACCGCCGGGACGCGATCTGGCCCTTCACCGTTGTCGGGCGACCGCCGCAGGAAGACACCAGCTTCGGTGCGCTCATCCATGAGCTGACCGCTCCGCTGGTACCACAGGAGATCCCGGGCCTCCACGCCATGCATGCCGTCGATGCGGCGGGAGTGCATCCTCTGATGCTGGCGGTGGGCAGTGAACGCTATGTGCCCTATGCCGAACGCCAGCCCCGCGAGCTGCTGACAACCGCCAACGCCCTGCTCGGTTTTTCCCAGGCCTCCCTGGCGAAGTACCTGTTCATCGCAGCCCAGGAGGACGATGCCGCCCTCGATGCCTCAGATATCGAGAATTTCCTCCGCCATGTTTTCGAGCGCGTCGATTTCGAACGCGACCTGCATTTCCAGACCAGGACCACGATCGACACCCTGGATTATTCGGGCACCGGCCTGAACACGGGCTCAAAACTCGTCATCGCAGCTGCCGGCGAAAAGAAACGGGAGCTCGACACCGCCCTGCCGGCCGGGCTGAATCTTCCCGGCGGCTTCGACGACCCGCGCCTGGCCCTGCCCGGAGTGCTCGTCGTCCGGGCCCCCGCCGGCGGGGGCGAAGAAGATGCCCGCGACTTCGCGACCCACCTCGCCGATGCCGGCATCTCCGGGGGAATCGCCCTGGTGGTGCTGACAGAGGACTCAGAATTCTGCGCCCGCAACACCCGCAACTTTCTCTGGGTCACCTTCACCCGCTCCAATCCCTCCCACGACCTGCATGGCGCCGGCAGCTTCATCGAGCACAAGCACTGGGGCTGCAAGGGGCCGATCGTCATCGATGCGCGCATCAAGCCTCACCACGCACCGCCGCTGATTGAAGATGCAGCTGTCAGCCAACGCGTTGATGAGCTGGCCTCAAGGGGCGGGCCTCTGCACGGAATCATCTGAGGCCGCGCTAGCGATCCTTCAGCGCCACCCTGGCCGCGTTGCGCCCGCAGGCCCCGAGGACGCCGCCACCAGGATGGGCACCTGCGCCGCAGAGATAGAGCCCGTCGACCGGTGTCCTGTAGCCGGACCAGCCTCCGACGGGACGCTGGAAGAAGAGCTGGTCGGGCGTCATCGCTCCATGGAAGATGTTGCCGCCGGTGAGGGAGAATTCGCGCTCCATGTCGAGCGGTGAGATGGCGTCGTAGCCGACAACGCTCTCTTCAAAGCCGGGAGCGTAGCTGTCCAGCAGCCGGATACAGGTGCGGGCAAAATCGTCCCGCAGCTCATCCCAGCTGCCCTCGGCAAGCTCATAGGGTGCGTACTGGATGAACATGCTCATCACGTGATGCCCCTCAGGGGCCAGCGAGGGGTCAAGAACCGAGGGGATCGTGCACTCAAGGATAGGCTCCGTCGAGGGGTGGCCGGAGCGGGCCTCGTTGTAGGCGCGCTCGATATAATCCAGCGTCGGGGAAATATGGATGGTCCCGCGGTGCTGGGGGCCGGGCTCACGCCCGGGACAGGCGGTGAAATCGGGTAGCTCGCTCAGCGCCAGGTTGAGCTTGAAGGTCGCGCTTGAGAAATCCAGCGCATCGATCGAGCGGCGGAAGGACTCATCCAGCAGGTCGGCGGGAAGCAGCTTCCCGAAGGTGATCTGCGGCCCGGCGTTGGAGAACACCTTCCGGGCCGCAATCTCATCGCCCGGCACCGTCCTCACCCCCTTCGCCCTGCCGTTTTCAACCAGGATCGATTCAACCGGACAGCCCGTACGGATCTCAACGCCGAGATCGCGTGCAGCCGAGGCGATCGCCTCGCTGAGAGCCCCCATGCCACCGCGAACGTATCCCCAGACCCCACGGGCACCATCGGTCTCGCCCATGACATGGTGAAAAAGAACATAGGCGGTGCCCGGCGTCCGGGGGCTCGCCATTGCACCGATGACGGCATCGGTTGCGAGGGTCACCTTCAGCTCCTCGCTCTCGAACCATTCATCCAGCAGCCGCCTTGCGCTGCCGGTGAGCATCGCGAGGAAGGGATAGATTTCACTGCCGAGGCGGCGAGCGCCGCGTCCCAGCTTGAGCATGCTGAGAAGATCGCCCGGGCTGCTGAGCCCGGCGAGGGGATTGGGCGGCGGACGGTCGAGCGTCGGCTCGAGAACCTCGACCATGCGCCCGAGCATCTCCTCGTAGCGCTCGTAGGCATCGGCATCGCGGGCGCTGAATTTCGAGATCTCCCGCCGGTTCAGCTCTTCATCCGGCCCGAGGAAGAGGTGCTGCCCACTGGGGAAGGGCGTGAATGAAGATGGCTCCCGGGGAAGCATCTCGAAGCCGTAGTCTCGCAGGCGAAGCTCGCGAATGATCTCCGGCCGAAAGAGCGAGTTCACATAGGCCAGCCGTGAGAACCGGTAGCCGGGAATGACCTCCTCGGTGATGGCGCAGCCCCCTACCAGCTCGCGGCTCTCGAGGACCAGCACCTTGCGCCCTGCCTTCGCAAGATAGCAGGCGGCCACCAGCCCATTGTGGCCGGCGCCGATAATGACCACATCGTATTTTTTCACTGTTGGCAGGCCCTCCTCAACTTCCCCCGCCGAAGTACATATCATAGCCGCAAATCATGATCGCCACATCGACGAGGGCGTGGCTGAGCCAGGCGCCATAGAGAGATCCGCTGCGCTGGTAAAGGACCGACCAGATCACCCCTCCCACGGCGACGCTGAGCGACAGGGGAATCGTCAGGCTCCAGAAATACTCCCCCGGCAGGAAGGTGTTGATGACAACCACATGGTGGGCCATGAAGGCCAGGCTCGCGAGCAGGTTCGCCCTGGCAATGCCGAGATAATGCCGGGCGCGTCCGTAGACAAACCACCGCCAGTAATACTCTTCAAGGAGGGAATGGATCAGCGAATAGAAGAGGGCGACCACCAGGAAGCCGCCGGGGGTGTCTGCACCGAGACCCTTCAGCTTCTCGCCGAGAGCCTGCGGGCTGGCGCTGAAGGCGGGGTGATGCTTGATGTAACCGTAATAGAGGCCCAGGCAGGCGGCCAGGATCACCAACCCGCTCAGCGCCCCGGAGAGAAGATCCCTGGTGGAAACCCCGCCGATCCTGCGGGGCTGGCGCAGAACCAGCCAGATCCAGACTGCCGGGAGGGCAAACTGAACAAGCTTGCTCAGGGCCCCCAGCGTCAGCATCCAGGACTCGCCGCTGAAAAGAACAAAATAGACCCAGGCGGCAAGAGTGGGAAAGGATGCCGCGAAGATCAAAACCAGGATTTCAGGCGCTTTTTTCTCCGGGATCATAGCTCCTCCGCTAACCGGAATAGCCGAGCCGAAGAGCCTCCAGCGTCAAGAGCTCGCCGGGCCCGCCCTCGGGATTGATGAACCACTCAAAGGTGCTCTCACCCAGCTGGAGAATCGGCTCCCATTCGGGTGGATTTGCCATCCATTCACCCCCCGGCCCCTGCATATGGCTGCGATCGGACGAGAAGGTGGAGAGGTATTCTTCAGCATCCAGCACGCGAAACACCGGCTCGAAGATATCGGGCAGATCATCCGGATTGCGGAAGGTGTTGGCAATGTAGCCGCCCATGGGAACCGGCATACCGAGCTTTGTATCAAGATCCCAGGCCATCCATTCCTCATCGAAGGCGATGAGAAAGGCGTGGTAATCCCAGCAGACCGGCTCGTCGGAGTCGCCGGAGATCTTCTGGTTCCACAGCCGGCAGATCCCGCCGTGGCTGAGCACAAAAACGACCTTCAGCTTGACACCCTCGAAGGCCGGCTCCCGGCAGAGATGCCATACGTTCTCTTCGCAAAAGCTGGGAGCGTATTTGAACCTGGTGAGATGCTCTTCCATGGCTGTTACTCTCCCCCCGCCGCCGCTTCATAGGCATCCACCAGGGAGCGTGCCGCCTCTTCTACTCTCCCATCGGCAATCGCCTGGGAGCTGAAAAGAGAGCCGCCAACGCCAAAGGCCGCCGCTCCGGCAGAATGAAATTCGCCGAGGGTTTCAGCATTTACCCCACCGGTGGGCATGAGGCGTATCTCCGGCAACGGACCACGCAGGTCCTTCAGGTAGCCGGGGCCGAAATGATTTGCCGGGAAAACCTTCACCATCTCCGCACCCAGGCTCCAGGCCTCATAGATCTCGCTCGGGGTCAAGGCGCCGGCCATCACCGGCACCCCACGCTCACCGCAGGCTGAGATCACCTCCGCCGACACGATCGGCGTCACGATAAAGGACGCCCCGGCCCCGAGAGCCTGGTCGAGATCCTCAAGGGTGCAGACAGTCCCTGCCCCTACCTGGAGCTCATCGCCACCCTCCTCGATAGCCGCGCCGATCGCCTCAACAGCAGAAGGAGAGTTCATCGTCACCTCGATGCAGCGCAGACCGCCGGCCATGGTGGCCCCGACCAGCTGGCGCACCGTCTCCACCTCGAAGCCCCTGAGGATTCCGACGATCGGCAGCTCCGCAAACCTGTCCCGGTTGAACTCCTTGCCCAAGCCTTCAACTCCCGATATCGATGATGATCTTACCGGTCTGCTTCCCCTCCTCGAGATAGCGGTGGGCCTCAGCCAGCTCAGCAAGGGGGAACACCCTGTCGATCACCGGCTTCAGCCTGCCTTCTCCCATGAGGGCAAGAATCTGCTCCAGCTCATCCCTGCGGCCCATCGTTGACCCCAGGATAGACTGGCCCATGAAGTATACACTGGAAAGGTTCACCGTAACCTCGGCCCCTCCGGTCGTGCCGCAAAAAACCAGGCGTCCGCCCTTGCTCAGGCTGGCGAGGTCACACTCCCAGTTGGGCTCACCCACATGGTCAAAGACGACATCCGCGCCACGGCCCCCGGTAAAGTCCATAACCCGCTCACGGACATCCTCCTCACGGTAATTCGCCGTCTCTTCGGCCCCGCAACGGGCGGCATGCTCAAGCTTGGCAGGCGTACTCGATGTCGCAAGCACACGGGCACCGAGATGGGCAGCAATCTGGATGGCCGCAGTGGAGACTCCGCTGCCGGCGGCCTGGACGAGGACCTTCTCGCCCGGGCGAACCCCCGCACGGGCCACCAGCATATGCCAGGCAGTGATATAATTGATCGATACCGCGGCCGCCTCCTGCATCGAGAGCGCCTCCGGCTTGGCAAAACAATTCGCAGCCGGAACCGCGATCCTCTCCGCCATCCCCCCATCCCTGGCAGCTCCGTAGATCCGAAAATCGGGACAGAGCTGGTCATCACCGGCCTGGAGAGCCTGCTCGTCTCCGTGCCCCTCACAGGGATAGATAACCACCTCGTCACCCGGCTCGAGCCCGCTGCCTGGCGGGGCCTCCAGCACGGTACCTGCCGGATCGCTGCCGGGAATGATCGGCAGCGGGAATTTCCGTTTGCCGCCGAGGCGAACCCAGATATCAAGATGGTTCAGGCCGCAGGCTGCGACCTCTACGAGAGCATCCTCCGGACCCGGCTCGGGTTCCGGTCGCTCACCTGTCCTGAGGACCTCCGGCCCTCCATGTTCCTCGATATATGCGGCTCTCAAATCCTGCTAGCTCCTGCCTCCGGTCCTCCTGGCGGAGAGTATCTTACGCAATCCAGCGCCAGGATACAGCACAACAATACATCTGCCCGGGCTATCCACTGGACCTCGCCGGGGCGAACCCTACAATACAGCGCCCTGCTCAATAACAACATCTGAGGACCGCGTCTTGAAACCAACATCCCTGCTGGGACTTTCACTTGAATTGATCGGAGAGGTGGCCGAACCCGGCCCCTACCCGGCCGATGCCCGGGTGGGCCGTTTCTTCAGGGGCAAACGCTTCCTGGGAAGCCGCGACCGGCGCTTCATATCCGGCGCGGTCTATTCCTGGCTGCGCTTCCATGACCGTGCCCGGCCACGCTGGCAGCGCTGGTGCAAGCTGAGAAACCTCCAGGAGGTCGAAGCCGGCCGGGAACAGAGCCTCTTCCTGCTCGACATCCTCGCCCTGGCACAGGATGGAAATTTTCCGTGGGAATTCAATCCCACCTGCGCAGCGATGATCGAGTGGGGAGACCTCGAGGGCCATGAGCTCGATGAGCGGGTCCGGCAGGCCGCCACCGATTCCTTTCTCGACGATGAATGCTGGCCGGAAGATCCCACCGAACGCTTCGCTGCTGAAACCAGCATGCCACCCTGGCTCGGAAGCCTGATCCTCCAGGAGATGGGTGAAGAAGACGGTCGAAAATTCGCCGGCCACCTCTGCGAGGAAGCCAATGTGAATCTCCGGGTGAACACAAGAAGGGCAACCCGGAAAAAGGTGATGCGCAGCCTGCAGCGGGAGACCGAGGCCGAGGTCGAGCTGTCCAGGTACAGCCCGAACGGCTTGCGCCTGAATCGCCGCATCAACCTCACCGCCACCACCGCCAGCCGCAAGAGCTGGGTCGAGGTCCAGGACGAGGGGAGCCAGATCGCGGTTTTCTCCAGCGATGCCGCCCCGGGCATGACCGTGATCGATGCCTGCGCCGGCAGTGGCGGCAAGACCCTCGGACTGGCCGACATCCTTCTTAGCGAGGAGGAGGAGGCGGCGGAGGTCCCCGCCCATCTCCAGAGCCGTCTTATCGCCTGCGAGATCGAGCACCGGAAGCTGCAGGAGCTCCGACGGCGCACGAAGGAAGCCCGCCTGGCGGACAAGGTGGAGTACGCCCTGATCGGCAAAGAAGGCGATCTCTCCAACACCCTGCCGCGCGCCCACCTGGTGCTGGTTGACTCGCCCTGCACCGGGCTCGGCACCCTGCGGCGCAACCCCGAGGCAAAAAACCGCTATGGCCTCGAAGACATCAAGCGCTTCCAGTCTCTCCAGCTGGAGATCCTCGAGCGCTTTGCCGGCCTGGTACGCCCGCGTGGACGGCTCGTCTATGTCACCTGCTCCTTCCTCGAAGGTGAATGCGATGAGGTGGTGAAGCTGTTCGAGGAACGCCATCCGGAGTTCAGCGCATCGCCTTCCTTCTGGGCCTCCAAGCGGCTTCCGGCTGCCTGCCTGGATGGACACAAGATCCGGCTCGGACCTTCAAGCACCGGCACCGATGCTTTCTTTATCGCCTCCTGGCGGCTGGAAAAACAGGGTGGAGACGACTGAAGCCGCGGAATGGAAATGCTGGGGGTTGCCGGGCACCTGAGCCTGTACAATACCCGGCGTGCCAGCCTCCAAGACCACACCAACACCTTCGCTGCCAGGGGAGGCCCTTCAGCTGCTGAAGGGCTTCAGGCGCAGACGTCTCCTGCTGAACCTGGCAAAGGGATGCGCCTTCTGGGCCGGCACAAGCGCCCTCTTCCTCATGCCGGCCCTGCTGCTGGACCGCTTCCTGCTGCTGGACACCCCGGAGCGAATCTCGATCAGCTGGATCACTCTTTCGGCCTCTGCCGCTTCCCTGCTGTTTTTCGTACTTCTGCCGCTTCTTCGCCCATGGTCACTCCTGCGCTGTGCCGCTGCGATCGAGAGAGGCCAGCCGGCACTGGAGGGTGCCCTGCTGAGTATCGTAGAGCTCTGCCAGGCAGGGAAACCGGAATGCTCAGCGGAGCTCCTCGAAGCCCTGAGAAGAGATGCCGCGCAACGATGCCCGCGCGCCAGGATCAGCAGGCTCCTGCCCGCACAAGAGGCCGCCCGGGCTGTTGCCGGGGCCGTGATCGTCTGTCTCCCGCTGCTGGCCGCAGGCGCCTGGAATCCCCCGGGAATGCTCCAGCTTGGCCAGCGGCTGCTCAATCCCCGGCAGCAGGAACTTCCAAGGCCAAGCTCCACCTTCTTCGTCGCCAGGGCGGACAAGAGCATCGTCGGCCGTGGGCAGGAGGTCACCATCACGGTCTCCCTAGAGCGCGGCAGCCCCGGCGAGCTTGCCCTGCTCACCAGCGAGCACACACCCGGGGAGCCGGCCGCCTGGAAAGAAACCCGCTTCGAACAGGAGAGCAGCCCTGCCGATGGCAGCAACCCCCCGGTGGTGGCCCACAAGCTGAAGGCGCTCTCGAGTTTTGCCTTCCGGGTTCGCGGAGGGGACTACAGGAGCCCGGTGCAGAGGGTCGAGGTGCGCGCACCCCCCACCTCCCGCAGCTTCAGCATCACCTACCATTACCCGGACTACACCGCGCGAAAAGACCGTACGGTTCAGAAGAGCTCCGGCAATATCTCTGCACTCAGAAACAGCCGGGCTGACATTGTGCTGGAGGCGGACAGGGAGCTGGCCAGCGCGGCCATCCTGCTGGGAGCGAAGAAGCTCCAGGGGCGTGTCGATGGACGGCGGGCCACCTTCCTGGGCCTGGCCATCAACGAGGACGGGGAATACCGCATCGAGCTGGAGACCCCTGACGGGATCCGCTCCCGCGAAGGTGAGGCCTATTCCATCCGCATCCTGGAAGACAATCCCCCACAGATAGTTATTCTCTCTCCCCGGGAGCGAGAGCTGGAGGTAGAAAGCAGCGGAACTGTCCAGCTGAGGTACCGGGCGGAGGATGACTACGGCATCAGCTCGGTTGAGCTCATGCTCAAGACCCCGGGAGAGGCGAAGGTGCTGCCGGTCTTCAGGGAAATCAAGGTTCGCAAGAAACCGGAGCTGCGTGACGCAAGCTACGCCTTCAGCATAGGGGCTACCGGGGCCCGGCCACCTGAAACCCTCACCCTGAGGCTCCGGGTTCGAGATGGACTTGGCGGCGAGGGCCTCTCCGCAGAACGAAAACTCAAGGTGACCTGGCCCGGAGCCGCTCCTGAAGGCCCCGGCTGGCTACCCTCCCTCCAGGCACTGAACAGGAATATCAGCGAGCTTGAAACACTCTGGGACAGCCCCGCCACCGCCGGCAGCGACGATGAGGCCGCCGAGAGCCTGGTCGAAATTCGAACCCTCTCCCTGGAGCTCTCGAGGCTCTGCCTGGAAGCCGCGGCCCGGCCTCCACTTCCGACACCCAGCCGTTTTGCCCTCGAATCAGTGGCCTTCCGCCTGCGAGCCCTCGCCGATGAGGAGATCTCGCAATTATGGCAGCGGGCGACCGGGTCGGCCAGCGAAGCCGCAGACGCATCCCGCCCGGGCGAAGAAGATCCCCGCCGGCTTGGTCTTGAGAAAATCGGGGTCCTTGCCCGGCTGCTGGAATCCCTGGCCATCTCAGAGGAGCTCGAGGAGGCACATGAGACCCTGCGGGTCGCTGCACATGACTGCAGGCTCCTTGGAGCAGAAGCTGCCGACTCGAGCCCGGCCTCGGTCCCGGGGCGCAGCGCAGCGAGACTCGCCCGGCTCATCGAAGAGGTTGTCAGCTGTGCGGCTGGCATTGACCGCCTGCGAAAGAATCTCGGAACCGCACGAGATGATCTCAAGGAAAAGCTGGAAGGCTCCGTAAGGGCCATGAGCTCCTCGCTGACCGCCGAGCTCGAGCTGGCACGCAAGGCTGCTGAAAAAGAAAATGCCGCAGAGCTCGGACCACCCCTCAAGCGCGCCGCAGACTCCTTCAGCCGCCGGGTCGATTCTCTTGCCGTCCTGCACCTGGCTGCGCTGCAGGAATACCGCCAGGCTCGCAGCTGGCAGGTCCCCGAAAGTGAATTCGCCGGACTGCTCGGAAAGGTGAATACCGCCTGGAAAGCCGGGGCCTCGCGCCGTGAGCTGCTCACGGCTGCGCGGGGAGTATTTACCCGGGCTGCCTGGAGAAACGAAACCGGACAGAACTTCGAGTATTCCGATTTCGAAGCCGCCTCCCTGCTGGGAGCTCTCTCGGAGCTGCTTGAGAGGGTGCTCGAAGAAGATGCGGCCGGGAGCTCTCCCGCCCGGGGAGAGAAAGGCACCGTGCTGGTTGAGGGCCTGGCCCGGGCCGCCCTTGACCTGGAGCCGGCCCTCTGGCTTGGCCGCTCCCTCCAGCTGGTTCAATGGATCGCGGCCGGTGAGGAGGCGCTCTCCTGGCAGCTGGAAGGGCTGGAAGGCTTCCACGCCCGACGGCTCGGCCTTGCCCGCCGCGCCCAGGCTGACATCGGTGATTGCCTGGGCGACCTGCTCCTGCGATTCCGGTCAACAGGCGGGGTGGCGGCCCGGCTTCCGGGTGAGGAAATGGCCCCCGTAACAGGACTGATTACCGAGGCCCTCACCGAGGCACAAAACAACCTGGAGTATCTCCGGGGTGAAACGGCCGATCCCGCAGCAGCAGCCCGGGGAGTTCAGCGCTGCTCAGCCCTGCTCGATGAGGCCACGGGCCAGCTCGAGAAGATGCGCCGGGAGGCCCTCGAAGCACTGGCTGACTCCGCCCGGTGGCTGCGCAGTAACCGGGGAAGCATCAGCCAGCGACTCGACCACCTTGCCGAAGATCTCCTCAAACATGGAAAAACCCTTAAGGACTCCTCCACCGTAGATTCAATCGAGGGAAAAAGCGGCGGAGAGCTGATCGTCGAGGCGCTGGTTTCCTGGACTGAGAACGTCCGCCAGGGCAGGAGGCTGGCCCGGGAAATCCGCCAGGCTGCAGACCAGCAGGCCGAGGCCGGCAACAAGCCTGCGATGGTGGCCAACCTGGAGAGAGCATCAACCAGCCTGCTGGCCGTGGTCTCAGGGCCCCTCGGGCGTACCGGGGCCGACCTGCGCCGGGCCCTCACATCCGACAGGGATGACCGTGAGCTGCTGCTGGCCTCAGCCGCAGCAGCCGTCTTCGAGGCAGCGGCCTCGATCCGGAAAATCTCCGAGGCACTTGAGATCCTTGACTCGAGAGAGCTCGCCGAGCTCAGCGGCAAGGAGCTTGAAGAGCTGGTCAGCGCCGCAGCGGACCTGGCAGGGGCCGGGTCGATGGATCTCTCCCTCATCGAGATGCGGGCCAGGCTCCTGCTCGATGCCGCCCTGCGGGCCTCGCGGGAGCTCCAGAGGAGGCTACCGGACCTGAGGGCGCGTGCCGACCTGCTGGACCACCTCGAGGCAGCGGCTGAACGTTTCTCCTCCGCCCTGAAGCAGGCCATGGCCGGCGATGCTCCCGGCGCCCTCGCACGCCTCGGCGAAGGAATCGCCCGGATGGAGCAGGCCATAGCGCTGGCAAAAAATGCACGGGCCGAGGCCGGGGGGCAGCTTGAGAGCGCCCCACCACCAGCCCAGGCTGCCTCGAAACCGGAGGCCAGCGAAGAGCTCAACAAGGAGCTCGAGTCTGCAAGGCGTGAGCTGGAGAAGCTGCTGGAGATTGAAAAGCTGCGCAAGGAAGCCTCAGGGTTGCTGGAGAGGCTGCTGGCCGGGGAGGAAAACCCCCAGGAGCAGCTGGAGGCGGCCCAGCAGGCGCAGGAGAAGCTGGCCCAGGGAATCGAAGAGCGCGTGCCCTCACCCAGCGTCATCATCGAGCTGATCTCCAGGCTGGCAACCCTCCAGAAGCTGGGCCGGGATACGGCATCGGAAACACGCTACCTGGAGGAGGAGGCCCGCCAGGCACTGGCCGCTGCGACAGCGGGTGACGCATCTGAGCTGGCAGCTAAGCTCACAGGAGAACAGGAAAAGGTCGAAAAGAAGGTCCTCGCAATGCTGGACAGTTTTTCGCGGGCAGGCTTCAAGCTCTCGATGCTGCTGCCGTCGGTTTTCAAAGCCTACCGCAAGACCGCAGCCAGCACCGAGCCGCTGGGGAACAGCATCACCCGGGCAGGCCGGGAGCTTGCTGATGGGAAGCTCGAACCGACTGTTGAATCCCTTGCTGAAACCAACCTGCAGCTGGGTGTGTTCCTTGCCGACCTCGACCAGGTTCGAGCCCGGGCGATTGAAGCCCTCGCCGAGGCCGAGGCCGGTGGCCGCTCAGCCTATTCGTCCCTGCAATCGGCGATGAAAAACGCCCGCCAGGCAGCCAAGCTGATCTCCGGCGGCAGGCTCAACGATGCCAGGAGGAAAAACACCGCGGCAAGAAGCCAGCTCCTGCTGGCCGGCCGGGCCATTCGAAGGCAGCTGGAAAACATTGTCCTGCCGGGAGGCGAAGAGGGGCCGCTGGTCTCAGGATTGCTGGAATCCGAGGCCGCCCGGCTGGGCCTGGTCTGGCAGACAGGCACCCGGGGTGAGAAATTCGAGGCCAATCGCGAGGACGAGGCAAGAGGACTCGAGGATATGGATTTCCCGCCCGCATACCGTGACCTGGTAAGGATTTACCTCAGGGCGATCAGGAATTAAGTCGCTGCTGCCCACGAAAAAACCGGAATGCTGAAGGCACAGCACGCCTCCCTCGCATAGAATTCCCCTATGAGCTCCACAGCGCTGAAAGGGCCCTCGCTGGCAGCGGCAGCCATCCTCTGCAGTTTCCTTACCGGTGCCATCTGTGCCCAGGACAAGGCTCCCCCCGCCGGGGAAAAACCAGCCGGCAAGCCCCCGGCCGGCCCACAGAAGGTTCGCATACCCAGGTTCCGCCAGGTCTACGCCGAGACACCGGTAACCCGGGCCGTTGACCGTGGCCTCGCCTTCCTGGCCTCCAAGCAGCTCGAAGACGGCTGCTGGCTTTCACCCGGCTACGGCAGGAACACCGGCATCGTAAGCCTGGCAACCCTCGCTTTTCTCTCAAGGGGACATGAACCGGGCCGCGGACCCCACGGAAGCAGGATCGAGCAGGCCATCTCCTGGGTGACCTCCAACCAGAAGAGCGGGCTGATCATCAGGGACACCTCGCACGGAGAGCTCTACAGCCACGGAATCTCTACCCTCATGCTTGGCGAGGTGATCGGCATGGTCGACGCCAAGCGAAAAGGACTCGAGACGGTTCACCGGGTTCACCGAACCGCCATCAACCTCATCCTCCGGGCCCAGAACGTTCCCAAGGACAGGTGGAATCTCGGCGGCTGGCGCTACACCCCGTCCTCCGAGGTCTCCGACATCTCCGTCAGCGGCTGGCAGCTGCTCGCGCTGCGCGCAGCGAAAGACACCGGGCTCCCCGTCCCCGAAAAGAACATCCGCCAGGCCGTTCACTACATCAAGCGCTGCGCACATCCCTCGGGGGGCTTCTCCTACCAGCCTGGCGGAGATCCCAACACCGGGCGCACGGGCACAGGCATCCTCTCACTCGAAATCTGCGGCGAACACGGCTCGGCCGAGGCGCGGCGGGGAGGTGACTGGCTGCTGAAGAATCCACTGAAATGGAAGGGGCCCTTCTTTTATTACGGCGCCTACTACTCGGCCCAGGGAATGTACCAGCTCGGTGGAAAATACTGGAAAGAGTGGCAGCCCATCAGCGAAAAGCTGTTGCTGGAAAAGCAGAATGAAGATGGCAGCTGGCCTGTTCCTGCCGGGGCAACCCACGAGGAGCAGGCAGGAACCGTCTATACCACTGCCATGGCGATCCTCTCGCTCGGGGTTGAATTCCGCTACCTGCCCATCTACCAGCGCTGAATCCGGCCCCAAAGAACCCGGAAAGATCCCGTCAGAAAACGAGACAACTGCTCCCAAGGGTGTACAATCGTTGGTTAGCGGTCGAATCTGCATTGGGGACTTCGAGATAAGAAGTATGTGGCCATACCGTCCATCTAAAATTACAGATCTACTGAGCAAAGAAGAGCTTTCCGCTCTCCTTTCACAGGGCATCGGAGAGCGCCTGCGGTCGAACGTCCTGCTGGTGGAGCACGGGCAGGACAGCGGCGATCCCGACGTGCTCGTGTCCATCGACGGACAGGAAGAGAGCCCCTTCTGTTCGCTGCTTCGCCATGGAAAGGAAAATGACCTCGCCTCCTTTGCAGGCGGGGATGCCGCCTGCAGACGCTGCGAAAAACGCTTCGCCGCACGGGCGCTGCGGGAGCTCTCTCCGGGAGAAACGGTCGAAAACCCCGGTGAAACCGCGGTTTTACAGGCCCGCTGCCATATGGGACTGCAGGACCTCGCTGCAGCGGTAATGGTCGGCGACCAGCTGCTCGCGGTCCTCGTTGCAGGACGCAGGATCGCAGCAGAAGAGGACCGCGCCCGGATCCAGAAGCGGGTGGGCAAGCTCGGCAAGCTCACCCAGGCCGAAAAACGAAGCATGGAAAAGGCCGGCAACGACCCGGTGGCGCCGATCACCCCGGCCAGTGAAGAGGCCCGGCAGCGGCTCAGCGAAGAGATTGCCTCCATAGAAAAAATCGACCCCTCCCTGGAAGAAGGACTCTCAAAGGCCGCCGGCATGCTCTCCTCTTTTTCACAGGGACGCCTGCAGGCCGCACGCCAGGCCTGGGAGGCGAAGGTGCTGGAGGCCCTGGTGCCGGGAACCAATGGCCTTCCGGTTCGACGCTCTGCCATCCTCAACTGGCTTGATTCAGCTGTCGCCATGACACGCAGGACACTCGACCTCGAGTTCTTCGCCGTCTTCGGCAGGCTGCCGGAGTCGACCGGCAGGAGCGCGGCCGCCCTGCGCTTGCTCGGCCAGGATGGCCTCGGCAATGAGGGCGATGAAGAAATCTCTCTGCGCGGTGAAAACGCTGCCCTGCTGATGGACCCCTCCCCCTTCAGAATCGACGAGAAGACCGTACAGGACGCCATCAATGGTGGCCTGGAGGCCCCGTCCGCACTCATCGGTGCGGTCAAGGCAAGCTCCTCCAGTCCCGAGGGCTGGAAAGACCGCCTCACCAAGAGCCTGTTCGTTGCCGCCCCGGCCACCAACGATGGCCTCGAGCTGGTATTCGTCTTCGGCCCGCCACGCAGGCAGGGGACCGGCTCCCCGGCAAACGAAGACTACCTGCTGCTGTGGAAGGCCGCCCGGGCGCTCTGTGACCGCTACCTGCTGGCCTCGCTGGAATCGAGGCGCCGGGAGCTGGCCCGGTACGAGGACCGGGAGAAGAAGAAAAAACCAAGCGGACCGCTGCAGCTGCAGCACTTCAACGCACGCAAGCTGCTCGATACCTGCCTCGAACCCATGCAGGCACTTGCCGAGGGCCGCAGCATCCGGTTCGGGCTTGAGGGCCTTCCCGAGCGGCTCATGATGGAGGCCGACCGCAAAAAACTGAAAGACGTCTTTGACTGTATTCTCCTGCAGACCCTCGAATTCGCCCGGCCCCATCCGGAAAACGGCAACCCCTCCATCCTCGTTTCCATCCGGCGTGACAAGAAGATCAGGGGACGCCTGCTCTTCAACTTCGATGTCATCGGGCGCTACCTCGATGGACGCGACCACCGGCGCCTCTTTGCCCTCGAAGGTGAAAAAGCCGCCGCGAAGAATGGTAACGGTTCCAGCCCCTCCGGCAAGCAGGGGGTCAGCTTCAAGGAGGCGCAACAGAACATCTCCTGGCACAAGGGCCGGCTCAAGGTGGAGAGCGAGCGGCTCAGCAATGGCAAGGACGCCGGCGACGGCCAGCCGGGCCAGTGGCATGGAAGAACGATCTTCACGGTTGAGATTCCCGCCCGCCCACCCAGGCCGCGCAAGCAGGGTGGAAAAAAGTCCCCGGCCGGCGGCGGGAAAAAATCCTGATCCCGGAAAACCTTCCCAGGCAGGGGAAAAAGAACCTGAACATGCGCCTTTACGGGGCAGGGGAAGCTCACCGGGGCAGCGCCCGCGAACGCTAATCCTTGAGCATCGCTGACTGCTGAAGTAGGCTTTGTCGACGGCGCCGGGTGGCGTTGGTGGAGCCAGGAAGCCTTTGAAGAGAACCAGCAGGCGGGTGCTGCGATGAACCCCGGAGACAAAGTGGGCGAGGTCCAGCTCACCCTTACCGCAGCCGACGGACGGAAATTCCTCCTCGAGCTTCAGCAGGGCAAGGTCGTCCTTGCGGGGCGCGATCTCGGGGCAGAGGTGGTCATTCCCGATGGCCGCGTGTCACGTCATCATGCCAGCCTGTCGCTGGAGAAGGCCGGACTCTACATCGAGGACCTCCACAGCCAGAACGGAACACTGGTAAACTCAGAAAAAATCCAGAGGGCACCGCTTCGGCACGGGGACTCGATCAACCTCGGCGGCTACGAGTTTGTCCTTGAGCTCGCGGGGGAAGCAGAAGCTCTCACGCTTGTACCCGGAATGCCTTCACCTGCAGCAGCCAGGGTGCTGGCCTCTCTCAGCGGAGGCCCGGCGGTAGAAAACCCCGGAGAAGAGCTCGAGCGCGCCCTGGGGAAACTCGCCGGGCAGCTCGATGCTGTTTTCCTGGCGGCCTTCCGGGTCGACAACGCGACCATGACGGTAAAGCGCCTGGCCTGTCTTGGCTTCCCCGGTGGAGACGAAGCCGGGGTAGCCGCTGCAGACCGAAAGCTACCCAGTGACTTTCTCGACCGGGTCATTAAAACCGGGAAAGCCGGCTGGCTGCGGGTGAGAGAAGAAGCAGACCCAGGCCGGGCACCCGGCAAGGCCACTGCCGCCGCAGCCGCTCCTGCCATGACCGAGAAGGTGGTCGGGGGCCTCGTCTACCTGGAGCGCGAAGATTCCTTCAACCCCCTCGACCTGGAGATCCTCTCAGCCTTCACCGCCCACCTCGGCGGCGCCTTCGCCAGCCGGGAACAAACAGGCGCCACCCCGCCGGCCCGCGGCTTCTACAAGCGGCTTGGCGAAGAGGAGACCCTGCCGCGCTCAGGCGGCATCCGCTCCGAAGGCGGCGTAGCCGAGGTTGCCGAGAATCTCGTAGACACTGTCGGCGATCAGGCTGACCTTTAGATCGCGCACCTGGTCAAGCACCGGACCGAAGAAGACATTGGCATCACGGGATTCGGAATAGACCGGCTGGCCGTCTCCGTCAAAGTCCACCGGGTAGCCGAGCTTCTCATCATGGCTCGAGAGAATGTCTGCGGAGCGCTGCAGCAGCTGCGGTCCGATGTGCTGGGGAATGTAGCTCCAGGCATTCATACCGACGACCCCGAGGTGACCCAGGCGGCGCTGCTGCTCAACCTCGAGCGCCTTGATGGAGCTGAAGCCGTGAACGATCAGGCGCGGGCCGATGCCACGCTTGTCGATCTCCTCGAGCACCTCCCACTGGACCCCGACCTGCTGCGCGTTGATCGACTCGGTGCCGATGTTCGGGACCACCAGCTCAAAGCCGGTCCGCTCGAGGAACTGCTCGATCTGGTCCGGGTTCGTGCAGGCTGATTCATCAAGCCCGTCGCCGCCGGCAGCGACCTCTTCGAGGCAACCCTCGAGGACCTTTTTGCGCCCCTCCGCCTCGAGAAAAGCACGGTAATCCGCCGAGTTTCGGCAGTTGTCCTCAAAGGGAGAGTGGGTGTCGTCGACCAAGACGCTCGAGAAGAGATCGATAAATTACGGCAGCCGCAGCAGCTCGTTTTCTGAAAGCACCCCTCCCGGCAGGGTGTGATGGCCATGGTCGTAGTGGTGGGTGATCGCGACCCGGCCGAAATCCGCATCTCCCTCCTCTGTGAGGACACTCATGAAGTCGACGGCGAGACGGGCGTTTCGGATGCAGCGGCGGTGGTAGGCGGCCGGATCGCCGCCATCGGCGGGCAGCTCATGCCTTGCATCGAGATAGCGCGGCAGCTGCTGGAGAATGTAATGGCCGACGGTACTGAAGATGCCCATCGGCAGGCTGTCGATGGAGTGCTCCTCAGCGAAGCGGGCCGCGCCGCGCACGATGCCCTGGATCTGGTCCTGGTCGCTGTAGCCGATCCGCGCCATGACGATCTTCTTCTCGCCGCAGCGCTCATACAGTTTCATCGTCGAATCGTAATCAAGTACCAGGGGCATCTTCGCTCGGGCTCCTTGCTGAAAACAGGCGGTGCGCTCCAGCTCGACAAGCTGAAGCATGACGGCGCATTATGGAAGAAAAGCGCTCCGCAGCCAATGCCTTGCCGATGGAAAACGGACGGGAAAAGCCCAGCTAAGCTGCGCGAAAAAGAAATCACCATCGACAGCGAAGAGATAGTTTCCTACGATACCGCCGAGATTGATTTCACCACTCCGGGTTTAAAGAGAGAGTATCCATGTCCTCAAATCTTTTCGGCCGTCTTTGGATGATGATGTTCATCCAGTACTTTTTCTGGGGTGCCTGGTATGTGAGTGCCGGCCCCTACCTCGCCGGCAAGGTCGGATTTGAAGGAGAGGATATCGGCTGGACCTATTCGATGGCCCCCCTGGCTGCGATGATTTCTCCCTTCTTCGTCGGCATGATCGCCGATCGTTTCTTCGCCACCCAGAAGGTCCTTGGCATCCTGCACATTCTTGGAGGAGTGCTCTTATGGGCCGCCGGCAACAGCACCCTTGGAGAGAACCCGGACCCCACGGTCTTCAACAGCCTGCTGCTCGCGCATTTTCTCTGCTACATGCCGACCCTGGGACTCTCGAACACATTGTGCTTCCACAAGATGGACAACCCCGAGAAACAGTTCCCCTGGATCCGTGTAGCCGGAACCATCGGCTGGATTGTTGGCGGCCTCCTGATTACCTATCTCGCCCTCGATGACAAGGGGGCCACCAAGGACTCCGCTGTCTGGATGTTCAACGTGGCTACGATCTCAGGAATCCTCCTGGGGCTCTATTGCTTCAGCCTGCCCAATACGCCACCGGCCTCAGCCGGCAAGCAGGTGACCGCAAGCGACGTGCTCTGCATCGATGCAATCCAGCTGCTGAAAAACCCTTCCTTCGCTGTATTCATGGTCTGCTCGTTTATCATCTGTATACCACTTTCCTTCTATTACGCCTTTGCCGCTCAGTGCCTCACGGAGTCAGGAATTGAGAAGGTCACCGCTAAAATGACACTCGGACAGGTGTCCGAGATCTTCTTCATGGTAGCCATGCCCTTCTTCTTCTCCCGCCTGGGTGTCAAGAAGATGCTCCTGGTCGGCATGCTGGCCTGGGCTGCGCGCTATGCGCTCTTCGCCTTCGGCGCCGCGGACCCGGTCCACCCAATAACCTGGATGCTTCTTTCAGGGGTCATACTTCACGGTATCTGCTACGACTTCTTCTTTGTCACCGGCCAGATCTACGTTGACAAGATTGCCCCCAAGGAGATCCGCGGGGCAGCCCAGGGCTTCCTTGTGCTTGTCACCCTGGGAGCGGGAATGTTCATCGGCGCCGTAGTCGCCGGGAAGATCAAGGCAAAACACACCAGTGGTGACCTTGCCGACTGGGAGACGATCTGGATGTGGCCGGCCGGCATGGCTGCCGTCGTCCTGGTGCTCTTTGGAATCCTGTTCCGCGATCCTCCAAAGGACGATGCTGCCCAGCAGGAAGATCCAGGCGGAGACGGGGATGGCGGCAGTGAAGCTGCTCCATCTCTTTACGAACAGAGGGAAGAAGCGCCCAATTAAAATACTTAAGGGACGTTTCCTGCGGCTGGGAGCCCAGGCCTCAATTACAGGCGCTGGGGCAGCCCGCCACGATCTTGCACTCGACGCCCTCGGCGTGGGGTGATCCACCCTGGAAGAGGTAGATCAGGACGGCGACGCCATCGGAGAGGTCCACGTTGGAGTCGCCGTTGTAGTCGTTCATCCTGGCGGCGCTGGCTCCTTCACAGGGCAGCTCAGCAGGGCGGCCC
>CAZTRG010000025.1:0-13020 GCA_964615885.1 uncultured Planctomycetia bacterium
CAGGTCGATGGGCTTCAATCCGAGGAGCTTGCCCACAGTGGGGAAGCATCCTGGTCAGTCAAGATTGATCCCCTGGCAGGAATGAACAACCCCTTCAATCGAGGTCCGCCGAGTGGCCATACCATTACAGGGCTTCGAAAAGACCTGGTCGAACCGCACGACGTCGAGGGGGGGAATTTTATCGAGCCGAGGACGCTCGCTGCATTCCTGACCGGGAAATTCAAATTCAATTTCCAGGGTGAGAGTGTTCCTGAGTGGAAGAAGGCGCCTGCTGGTGGTGGGGCTAACCCTCACCAGGGTATTCCCGGCTTGCCGCCGGGCTTGCCGCCAGGGCTGCCGCCGGTCAGGGATGGAGATGTTCTGCCGGATCCTTCTGACCCTCTCGCAGATGAAAATGCTCCCCAGGATGAGGCCAAGGAGGCTGCAGAGCCCGCTCCCGCAGCTGTTCCGGCTCCCGGCAGCGCGCAGGCGGAAAAAGCTCCAGCGGCTGAGGCTCCAAAGGCGCCCGGCGCTCCGGTAGCTCCGGCCGTTCCGGCTGATGCAGGGAAAGCCCCGGCCGAGGCGGCTGAGAAGAAGGCTCCGGCCCCCAAGGCAGATGTCAAGGTCAGTGAAACGGGCCGGGCACTCTTTCTGACGAGCGTTGATATGCTGAAAAATGATTTTGTCACCAACGCGCAGCAGATGCCGGTTTACCGCTATAACGCTGAGTTTTTCCGCAACTGCATCGAGAACTTCGCCTTGAATGACAGCCTCATGAAGATTCGCCGCAAGACCCTGACTGACAGAAGCTTCGAGGAAGGCAGCGCAGAAAAGGCCGGTTTCATTATGTTCCTGAACCTTGCCGGTGTTCCGATCCTGGTCGGGGTCTTTGGACTGGTGCGATACCTGCTGAGAAGAAGTCGCAGCGTGGGCCATGAGCGGGATTTCCTCCAGGGCCGCTAGGTTAGCGAAAAACAAGAAACAGATTATTCGACTTAGGAGAAGCTGTAGCGATGAACAAGACGATCATCATCAGCCTGGCGCTGGTTGCGGTTCTTGGGGTTGTCTTCATTGGCAAAAAGGGCCAATGGGACGGTGAGATCCAGGTGGATTCCAGTGATGGACTGGCTGCTTTCACCTCAGCAGAGCTCGGGAAAACGACCCGGATCAACATCGTCAAGGGCAAGGAGAAGCCCGTTGTCCTTGAGAAGAAGGATGGGCAGTGGGTGGTGGCATCAGCCTACGGCTACAAGGCCGATCCCAAGGTCGCAGATGAGATCCTCGCAAGTGCAGGGAAGATCAGCGGTGGTGAGCAGGTAGCCGAGCTCGCCGGCAGCCACAAGAATTTCGAGGTCGATGATATTCGCGGGAGTTTTATCAGCTTCTTTGAAGGCGACAAGGAGCTGGCCTCCCTGGTCATCGGCAAAACGGCGCAATCCCGCGATTTGAATAACGCCTTGATTTATGCCCGGTTTGAGAAGGATGCTGAAACCTACAAGGTCTCCAGCAAGCTGCGAAGCGATGCCAAGCTCTGGAGCAAGATCGAGAACAAGAACTACCTCGAGAAGGAGGTCTTTGCGCTCGTGGCCGACGATGAGCTCTACGAATTGCGGATCTCACGTCCGGGGCAGGAAGATCTTCTCGTCGAGCGAAAGAGCGAAGTGGTGCCGGTAGAGGAGAAGGCCGAGGGCGACGCCGAAGCCGGCAAAGAGGAGAAGAAAGAAGAGGGAGAGAAAAAAGAGCCCGAGACGAAAACAGTGGAGTATTTCGTCGCGACCACCGGGAGCAAGACCCACAGGGTAGACACTGACAAGGAATGGTCGGCAAAGAGCCTGGTGGACAAGGGGCGCAGCCTGCGGATTGAGGATGTTGCTGAGCCCAAGGAGCTCTCAAGCTATGGTCTCGACAAGCCCCAGCTCAAGGCCGTCTGCAAGTACAGGGTCAAGGGCAAGGCCGATGCCGAGACCCGGCAGGTGTCGATTCTTTTTGGCAATGCCATCAAGGATGAGAAGGGGGAGGACAAGGAATTCTACGTCACCCTGGAGGGTGAGGGGAATGCGGGCCGGATCTACACGGTCAGCAAATGGTCCTACGAGGGCTGGGACAAGAAGTTCGAAGACTTCCTTCCTGATCCCAAGGAAGAGGAGAAGCCGGCGGAGGGGGCGGGCAAGGCAGGACCTGTGCTTCCCGGTCCACCTGCGCCACCCTCAGCGGAGCCTGTAAAGCCCGGAGCTGAAAAAGAAAAAGACCCTTCCGCGGGCACCGGCAGTGAAAAGGCTGAAGAAGCCTCCGGCGCGGCCGCGGAAGAAGGTAAGAAACAGCCGCCTGCAGACGGCTGATCCTTACTCGGTCTCTTCTCTACAGTTCAGTCTCTCAGTTCTCCAGGGAGTTCGCACAGCCCAGGGCATCAGTGGTCGGATCGATACCGGCCTCCGGGAAGGGGGCGCTTGGAACGAGCGACCCTGGAGTGTGGATATAGTTCAGAAGCTGGGTGGAGTCCGTGACGTTGACATAGCCGTCATCGTTGAGGTCGGCGGCGTCAAGACATGGGGGCTCCTGCTCAAGACCGAAGATCCAGTCCATCATGTAGGCGGAGTCGTTCTCGGTGATGATTCCATCTCCATCTACATCTCCGCGAATGAATACCGGGGCTGAGCTTCCGGCCTCTTCCGGTTTGCCCTGGTTGATCGAGGGCCCTACAGGACCGGAGACCACGGTGACGGCTCCGGCGTGCAGCTCAGGCGCGAAAGAGATTCCACCACGGGTAAAGTTGTTTTCCAGTGGGGGATTGCTCATGCCGTCGACGAGCTCCAGGAGGGTCTGCCCGGTGGGGGCGTCTTCGAGGATTCTCGCTTCGATCACGAAGAGGACATAGGTCTGGCCAGCCTCGAGGAACCTGCTCTCAAAGGGAGGGAACACGTCAAAGAGGGTGGACAGGGTGAAACAACCCAGCTCGGGGATAATCCTCGGGCCGACCCAGTCAGGGGACATGTCGTGGGAGTCGCTGCCGACGAGGGAGAGACTCAGAATCTCGAGAACCTCGGGGTCATAGCGTCCGGCTACGGTGAATCCCTCGATGTCCTCGCGTTCGCTGAAGGCTCGGACAGGGATCATGATGGTGTCGCCGGGAGAGCCGGTCACTGAGTCCACCATGAAGTGGTGGGGTGAGGGCTCGTCCTGGACTCGTACCTCGGCGACATTGATGGTGCCGGATACCAGCTGGGGATCATAGCTCTGCCCGAGAACCACGACAGTGTTCTCAATGGGAGGGTTCCCGGCTGCGCGTGGGAAGTTGATGATCGATTCTCCACGGGGAGCGTTGTCCGGAACATCAAAGATCATTCGAACGATCTCGGTGTCGCTTCCAACGGGGATCGTGTTGCCGTCGAAGGGGGGCAGGAAATCAACGATCGCGTGGAAGCCCATGGCGCTCTCTTCTTCGTGGTTCTGCCAGTTGGTGAAGTCGGCGGAGCGAAGAAGAAGCCCGGTGGTGTTGGCCGAGGGGTTCTGGACGACTGCGGGATCGTAGCCGATGATCACGCTGATGGCGTCAACCGGCTCTGAGTTGGAAATGTAGAACATAACCGAGGCACGGTCGTCGCCCTGCTGGACGTTGACATTCCCGGCCTTGAAGAGCAGGAGCATTCCATGGTCGGGGAGCAGGGGCTCCTGGGGGTCAACCGGCTTGGTCGTGTCCCAGCTCCAGTCGCTCAACAGGTAGTGGAGCTCATTGTAAGAGCTGACAACCAGGTCGAGGGCGCCGTCGCCATCGAGATCTGCCATGTTGACGTGGCTGGCCTCCGGGAGGCTCAGGATTTCCTGGCTCGGGCCGTCACCAAAGATCGATCCCGGTCCGTAATCTTCAAAGAAAGCCACCGTGCTGGGGCTCTTCTGGGTCAGCACGAGATCGATGCGTCCGTGGCCGGCGAAATCGCCCATGGCGAAGCGGTTCTGGACGGTGGGGGAGTCTGAGAAGTTCGCTTTCGAAGTCTCGAACTCACCGGTTTCCCCATTCTGTGCCAGCAGCACGAAGGGAGAGCTCTCAACGCCATCCTGGTGCTGCAGAAGAAGGAGAATGTCGGGAGAGTCGTCATGATTGAAGTCAGCGACCTCAACCTGTCCTGCCTCGACATTCGAATAGAGCAGACGTTCGGGGCCGATACTGCCACCTGCCTCAACGAGGTGGTAGGTGAGTCCACCGGCCGTGTCGCCGTATACCAGGTCAAGGTGACCGTTCTGGTCAATGTCGGCGGTCACGATCGGAGTGCTGGCACGAAGGGAGTCTCCGATATAGAGAGTCCGTGTGCTGCCGGGACCCTCGAGAATAATCCTGAGACCGGTTTCGGTATTCAGGATGATATCTGCGGGAGCCCTGTGATCCAGGTCGGCCACGGTGATTCCACGTACGGCTGACCGTGTATAGGTCTCAGGGCCCGCCTCGAAGAGAAACTGGCCGTCGTTTTCGCTTAAATTACGTACCGTCAGAATGCTGTCTGCACGTCCGAGCAGGAGGTCAAGATCGCCGTCCATATCGACATCGGATGCCGCGATGGAAAGGATGACCTGGTCGGTATTAAAGCTCAGCATGGGCTCGAAGACTCCTTCGCCCCGATAGCTGACAACCTCGATCCGGCTTCCATCCTCGGTGGTGTAGACGTTTTCAGGTGAGCCATTGCGGTCGAGATCGATGGTCAGCATCGCAGTGAGATTGCCGGCCGTCTGGAAGGCGACAGACCGTCTGCCGTTCTCGGTGGGCTCAAAGGAGGTTGCGCGGAAGCTGAAGGTGTAGCCGGGGAAGACCCCGCCGGCAGCACTGCTGATTCCGTCAAGAAGGCTGACGGTTATTTTTTCCCCGGGAGCATAGGGGCTCTGGGGGATCACCATCAGGCTCTGTCCCGTCTGGGTGAGGCTCTGGATATTGACAGGAATCCTGCCGCTGACCTCGCCGTAAACCTGGACGGTTTCCCTGGTAGCCGTAAAGGGGTTCAGGAAGTCCGAGAAAGAGACCTCGATTTCCTGCAGGGAGAGTACTCCTGTGGAGAAAGGAGCCGGATTGATGTTGGTGACCGCGAGCTCTTCCGGGTCTCCATCGACAGGGTCCACGGGTTCCGGGTCCACGGGTTCCGGCTCCGTGAGGACCGGATCAATCGTGAAATTGAAAGAGAATGCATCGAGCGAGGTACCGGCGGTTGACCGGATGCTCGAGGAGAGCCGGACCGTTACGAGCTCACCGGGTTCGAATTCCTTTCCAGGAGTGAAAATGACCGTTCGGCCCGTTTCATCCTGAGCGAAGGAACCCAGCATGGTACCGCTGAACTCTCCGATGACAGAAAAGCTGTCCTGGTGGACGCTGTTCATGTTGATCCTGTAGGAGAAGGATACTGAGAGTTCAGTATCCAGGAGGACGTTTTTCTCCCCTTCCTGGGGAGAGTGGTCCACTACAGTGACCCGGGGCTTGAGAGTCTCCCGGCAGGAGACCATACAGAGGCCAAGTAATATTGCGCAGAGACTGAGACCGAACTTACGACGTGTGTTATGAGTATTCATACCTATCAACCTGTGGGAATCGATTTGAAACCTGTTGATACACCAAATTTCACTGCAAAAAACCGCCTTTGAGGATCCGTTGACAAGTCAACTTCTCCGGCGTAAACGTGTAGAAAAAAGAGGGTTACAGACCACTTAGCGAGATAGCCGTTGATGACCCAGATCAAGCGGCTGAGTATTAACAATCGACCTGCGGTTGGTTTTTCTGCAGTATTGATGGGTAGATGAGCGTTATGAGCCTTTCAGTTGACTGAAATGGGCAGGACTCTTAACATGTCGCTTCGATTTTCCCTGGGACTCCTAAAATGACGAAGTTGGAGCTCCTGCAGGTCCGGTAATCTTCCCTGTGGCGTTAAAACCGCCTGAAAATGCGGGTTTTTACAGTATGAGTGCTCAAAACAATCTCCAGGTCCAGGCCCACCGAACCTGGTCCATCATCCGGTATTTCTACCTGGCCCTTGTGCATTTCCGCAGGGAATACGAAAGGTACGATAAGAAGGTCATGGATTATTCCAGGAAGAGTGGCCTCGACCGGGAGTCCCTGCGGCTGAATTCAGAACAACTGGCAGGCTTGCTGGAATTCAAGAACCTCGAGTTGCTGCGCGATGGGTATATCCAGGAATTGAAGAATCTCTGCCACCTGGTGTTCAGGACAGACGACCACACCGACCCCCTGGATCGTTACGTGTCTGATATCTTCCATGAGATCTCAATTCTCAAAGAGGAGCACTACACGGTAAAGACCTATGCTCCCCAGTACGAGCGTGATTCTAATGAAGTTGAGCTGAGGTTTATTCTCGACGATGCCCATGTGACGATGCCCAAGAAGCTGGCACAGATCCGCTACCTCTTCGGCAAGGGGAGGGACCGGATGGAGAAATTCCTGCCGACAGTACGTTCTATGCCGATTGTGATCCGGTCACTCTATCTCCACAGGAATGACGAGTTCATTCGACAGGCCTATCCCGGCGGAATTAAGACCATCTACTCATATATGTACCCTCTTGGCGCGTTTGAGGGCTATTACCAGGTGGCCCAGAGTTTTTACCATTCGAGCTTTTTTCGCCAGGCTCTCAAGGTATTCAAGATGGCGGAAAATGAGTATCCCAAGGCTGCGATTCGGTACAAGGAGCTGTTGAAGTCGCAGGCTGAAGAAGAAAGCCCCGATAACGGCAACGATTCCGTCAGGGATCCACGCTGGACTATCAGGTCGATTCGGGCAAAGATCAGCCGAATCCAGAAATGGAGTGGTAAAAATCCCCGTTCACGAGAGAAACGGAAATCTTCCGGAAGTTCGGCGAAATGACCAGTTTCGTTTCGACCTCATTTGAGTAACAGGTTTTGCAGAATTTCGCAGATCGCCTCGACCTTTCAATCCAGCAGAAGAAGAGCTGCCTGGTGGTTGGCCTTGACCCTGTCCTTGACAAGCTCCCTCCCGAGGTGCTCTACGAGGTAGGTGTTCCGAATGCAGGAGACCCGGGTTGGACGGCCAGGGCCGCATCTGCGACGGGTATTTTCCTGCGGGGAGTGATCGATGCGGTTGCACCCCACGCCGTTGCGGTGAAGCCGAATGCGGGATTTTTCGAGCGTTTCGGGGCTGTAGGTTGGGATTGCCTGCTGCAGGTGAGCGAATACGCCGCAAAACAGGGCCTCCTGGTGATCTGTGACGCCAAGCGCGGTGATATCGGTAATACTGCTGCAGCATACGCTGAGGGCATTCTCGGAGACACTCCTGATACACTTGGGCCGGCAACCGATGCCATCACCCTGAATCCCTATCTTGGTGAGGATTCTCTGCGGCCTTTTATAGACAAGTGTTCAGCCGGCAAGGGGCTTTTCCTGCTGGTGAGGACCTCGAATCCTTCCGGCGCTGACCTCCAGGAGCTGGATGTCGGGGGAGAGCCGCTCTACATCAAGGTGGCGCGGCTTGTGGAGAAGTGGGGAGCGGGTTCGAAGGGAGAACGTGGATTGAACCCGGTTGGAGTGGTTGTGGGCGCTACAGCCCCGGAGCAGGCCGCTGCGGTCCGAAAGGAGCTTCCTGAGGCCTTCTTCCTGGTGCCGGGCTATGGGGCGCAGGGGGGCGGAGCCAGGGAGCTGGCGCCCTTCTTTATCGAGGGGGGACGGGGAGTGGTGGTTAATTCCTCCCGTTCAGTACTCTATGCCTTCGCTGGAAAAGAAGGTGACTGGCGTGAAGCGGTGGGTGAGGCCGCTGCCAGCGCGAGGGAAGACCTCGAGGCGGTCCGGACGCTCTCGAGCTGAGAGCCTGGAGCCTCAATCCCCGCCGGCCTTTTCTTCCGACTGCTGGGGCTTTCCTCCCTTGAGTTTCCAGTGCAGGTACATCTCAACGAAGGGGAGCAGGTCACCATCAAGAACGGCCTGTACGTTGCCGGTCTCGTGCCCGGTCCTGCGGTCCTTGGCCAGGGTATAGGGCTCGAGGACATAACTCCGGATCTGGCTGCCAAAGGCGATTTCCCCTTTTTCGCCGTACATTTCCTGCAGCTCTTCTTCACGCTTCATTTCTTCAAGGAGAATGATTCTCGATTTGAGGACCTTCAGGGCTGTGGCCTTGTTGGCATGCTGCGACCGCTCATTCTGGCATTGAACGACGATCCCAGTGGGAACATGGGTAATCCGTACCGCGGAATCGGTGACGTTGACGTGTTGCCCGCCGGCCCCGCCCGCCCTGTAGGTGTCGATGCGGAGGTCTGCTTCCAGGATCTCAACCTCCTTGTCGATATCAGACATCTCCGGAATGACATCGACCGCTGCAAAGGAGGTGTGCCGCCGGTTGCTGGCATCAAAAGGGGATTTTCTAACCAGTCGATGGACGCCGATTTCCGACCGTAGATAGCCGTAGGCCATGTCGCCCTTGATCTGGTAGGTGACACTTTTTATACCGGCCTCTTCTCCCTCAAGCCGGTCGACCAGGTTGACCTTGAAGCCCTGTTTCTCGCAATAACGCTCCAGCATCCGAGAGAGGATCGATGCCCAGTCGCAGCTCTCGGTCCCCCCGGCTCCTGCATGGATGGAGATGAAGGCATCGCAGGAGTCATGTTTTCCGTTGAGGGTGGTCCTGAGCTCGACCTCGTCAATCTGCCCGGCAATCGCCTCGCACTCCTTGTTGAGGTCTTCCAGGGCCTCCGGATCCTCTTCCTCCTGGGCAAGCTGGGTAAGCTCCAGGAGGTCGTTGGTGGTCTGGGAAAGGTCATTCAGGGGCACGATGAGGCTGCGAAGCGTCTTCAGCTCCCTGATAACCCCCTGGGCTTTTTCGTTATTGTCCCAGAATCCGGGGGTTGCCATGCGCCCCTCGAGCTCTTCAATCTGCTCGAGGCCCTTGTCGACCTCCACGGCTCCGCAGAGTGCCTGGAGTCGTTCCCGAAAGTCCTCCAGTCTCGTTGTCAACTCGCTGTACTCTGCGCTCATTTACTCTAACCCTTATTTGCTGCCTGCAATTGTGGTGGCAGGACCCCTGCTTGCGGATGCAGGGAATAAGATTTGCCGCAGGCCGGCATTTACTGCTCGAAGATAAGGAGCTTACATGGGAACTAAAGTCCCTTCAAGGTGTTGCGCAGTTTCTTTCAAAATGGTAGGGTCCGGAAATTTTGCAGAGCAGGTGTCCCTGCTTTTCCGGCGAAATCAGTTTTCCCAGTTTCATTTTTTCAAGAGTCCATGCCGCGCCGCAACGATCTTGAGAGTATCCTGCTGATCGGATCCGGGCCGATTGTCATCGGACAGGCCTGCGAGTTTGATTATTCCGGCACCCAGGCCTGTAAGGCACTTCGGGATGATGGGTTTAAGGTCATCCTCGTCAACTCCAACCCGGCGACGATCATGACGGATCCGGAGTTCAGTGACAGGACCTACATCGAGCCACTGAACGTCCAGACTGTTGAGCGGATTATCGAGAAGGAAAAGCCCGATGCCGTTCTTCCTACCCTCGGCGGCCAGACCGGCCTGAACCTTGCCAGCGATCTCTGGGAGGCGGGCGTGCTGCAGAAGCATGATGTGAAACTGCTCGGGGCCACCTACGAGGTGATCCAGAAGGCCGAGGACAGGGAATCCTTCAAGCTGGCCATGGTGAAATGCGGCCTCGAGGTGCCCAGCAGCCATGTTGTCGGCAACATGGAGGAGGCCCGGGCAGCCTGTGAAGAGCTCGGCCTGCCCATCGTTATCCGTCCGAGCTACACCCTTGGCGGCAAGGGCGGGGGGATTGCCTACAGCGAGGAACAGTTCCTCGAGATGGTAGAGAATGGGCTTCGTGCCAGTCCCATCGGCACCGTTCTGCTGGAGGAGTCGATCGAGGGCTGGAAGGAATTTGAGCTCGAGATGATGAGGGACAACAAGGACAACGTTGTCATTATCTGCTCGATCGAGAACTTCGATGCCATGGGCGTTCATACTGGTGATAGCGTGACCGTTGCCCCTGCCCAGACTCTCACCGACAAGGAATACCAGGTGATGCGCAATGCGGCGATCACCATCATCCGTGAGATCGGGGTTGAAACCGGTGGCTCCAACATCCAGTTTGCCACCCACCCGGAAACCGGGAGGATGGTGGTGATTGAGATGAATCCCCGGGTCTCCCGCAGCTCGGCGCTGGCCTCGAAGGCAACCGGTTTCCCGATCGCCAAGATCGCCACCAAGCTGGCGGTGGGCTACACCCTGGATGAAATTTCCAATGACATAACTGAAAAAACGCCGGCCTGTTTCGAGCCGTCGATTGATTATTGCGTCGTCAAGATCCCGCGTTTTGACTTCGTCAAGTTCCCTGAGACTGACCCAACCCTGACCACGAGGATGAAGTCGGTAGGCGAGGTCATGGCCATCGGGAGGACCTTCAAAGAGTCGCTGCAGAAGGCTCTCAGGTCGATGGAAGAGAAGCTCACCGGCGTCGGCATGATTCCCCCCGGGCAGGGAGGCGAGGAGCTCTCCATCGAGGAGCTGAAGGAGGCTATCAAGACTCCGCACGGGCGGCGCTTGATGCGGATCTACGAGGGGATCAAGAGGGGAGTCGGTGTCGATGAGATCTACGAGCTGACCGGTGTTGATCCCTGGTTCCTCGATAATCTTCTCGAGCTCTCTGAAAGTGAAGACCGCCTAGCCTCCTGCGAGAGCCTGGAGGTGGCGACGGCCGATACTCTCCGTGAGGCCAAGCGACTGGGCTATTCCGATGTCCAGCTGGCGACCTGCTGGAAGACCGATGAGATGGAGGTTCGCAAGGCTCGTAAGGAGGCCGGGGTGGAGGCCACCTTCAAGCTGGTTGACACCTGTGCGGCAGAATTCGAGGCCTACACGCCCTATTATTATTCGACCTATGAGTCCGAGGACGAGTGCCGTGTCAGCGACAAACGCAAAGCCATGATCCTTGGCGGCGGCCCCAACAGGATCGGGCAGGGTATCGAGTTTGACTATTGCTGCGTCCATGCGGCCTTCTCCCTGCGTCAAGACGGCTGGGAGACCATCATGGTCAACTCCAATCCCGAGACGGTCTCGACGGACTACGACACCTCTGACAAGCTCTATTTTGAGCCCCTCACCCTTGAGAATGTTCTGAACATCTATGACAAGGAACGTCCCGACGGAGTCATTCTCCAGCTTGGGGGACAGACCCCGCTCAACCTGGCAGAGGGTCTCAAGGCAGCCGGTGTGCCGATCTTCGGGACCTCTCCCGAGGCGATTGCCCTGGCCGAGGACCGGGATCTTTTCCAGAATCTCCTCAAGGAGCTTGGGCTCTCCCAGCCGCCCAACGGTATAGCGCTCTCCTATGAAGAGGCGCGTGAATGCGCCAACAAGATCGGCTACCCGGTGCTGGTGCGCCCATCCTTTGTGCTCGGCGGGCGGGCGATGGAGATTGTCTGGGATGACAAGCAACTCGAAAAGTACATGAGCTACGCCCTGGATGTGAACCCCGGCTTCCCGATCCTCGTGGATAAGTTTCTCGATGAAGCCATCGAGGTGGACGTCGACTCCATCTGCGATGGAGAGCAGGTCGTGATCGGTGGAATCCTCGAACATATCGAGGAGTGCGGAGTTCACTCGGGTGATTCAAGCTGTACCCTTCCTCCCTACTCTCTCAGCGAGCAGGTACTGCAGGAGATCCGTAAGATCACCAGGAAGCTCGGTAAGGCGCTCAAGGTTCGCGGCCTGATGAACTGCCAGTACGCGGTCAAGGGTGACCAGGTCTACATCATCGAGGTCAACCCCCGCGCCTCGCGGACCATCCCCTTTGTCTCCAAGACGATCGGGGTGCCCCTGGCCAAGCTGGCCGCCAAGGTCATGGTCGGGCAGAAGCTCTCCGACCTCGGCTTTGAGCGCGAGGTGAAGATTCGCCATATCGCGGTCAAGAAGTCGGTCTTCCCCTTCGATCGTTTCCCCGGCTCCGATATCATTCTCGGGCCTGAGATGAAGTCTACGGGGGAAGCGATGGGCATCGATGACAGCTTCGGGATGAGCTTTGCCAAGTCGCATATGTCGGCCAACCAGGATCTCCCGCTGGAGGGCATGGTCTTCCTCAGCGTTGTGGACCGGGACAAGAAATACATCACCACGATCGCCAGGGATCTCCAGGAACTCGGTTTTGAGCTCCTGGCAACTCCCGGCACGAAGAAGGCGCTCGATGTGGCAGGGCTGGAGGGGGTTGTTGAGCTCCCGAAGATCCAGACAGGAGAGCACCCCAATGTCCTCGACTATATGAGCGAGGAGAAGGTGAAGCTGGTCATCAACACCCCGACAGGACGGGGTGGCCAGCTCGATGAGGCATCGATCAGGGAGAACACGATCTCGCTCAACATTCCCTGCATCACCACCATTGCTGCAGCTCGCGCCGCGGTAAGTGGAATCCGCGCTCTCAAGACCTCTGAGTACGATGTGCGCGCGATCCAGGATTACTTCCCGGGCTGAGAGCGGCTGCCGGCCTTCTCAGGGAGTCTTTTTCTTCTGGATCCACAGCAGCTCACCATTGCTGGCCGGGATCGACAGGTTCGTGACCAGGGGTTTGCCGGGGGCTGCCTTCCATTTCCCGGTTTTCTTGTCCATCCACCGGACCCCGGTGACAGGTGCCTTGAAGGTGAGCTCAGCTTTTTGCTCCTGCCCGACATGGCTGTTCACGACGAGGAGGTAATCCTCTTTCTTGTCGTCCTGGAAGTGCCCGATGACCAGGTAGCCTCCGCTTGCTGAGAACCAGAGCTCATCGGGGATCTTTTTGCCGATGTACTGGGGAAAGGGTTCGGTGTAGTAGGTGGCCATTGAAGCAGACTTGAGCAGGGTGGGCCCCATGGCCCGCATATCTTTTCCAAACTGGCCGATGGTCTCGCCCCAGGGGGTGATGGTCGGGACGATCTTTCCATCCTTGAGGACAGGTCCCTTGTCATTTTTTTCGTGCCCGACATGCCAGGGAACCCAGAAGTGGAAAGCCTGTGCACCGTAGGCGAGACTGACGTACATCGTCTGCAGAAGCTGGGCCTGCGAGACTCCGGTTCCCACGCAGCGCATCAG
>CAZTRG010000026.1:0-3503 GCA_964615885.1 uncultured Planctomycetia bacterium
CGGAACTCCCAGTCATTCTTCCGGATCCGGCCTACCCGGCCGAAGAAGACGTCCGGCCGTTTTCCCGGGGGGGTCTTGCCGTGAAACTTTTCGAGCTCGGGCTTGTAGTCAAAGGAGTCGACCTGGCTGAGCCCTCCCACCAGGCAGATGTTGATCACCCTTTTCGCCCGTGGGGCGAAATGCGGGACGGTGGTGCCTGTATCCCCTGCCTGCAGCATGCTGGAGAGAGCCGTGGCCCCGAGCCCGTGAGCTCCCCAGTTGAGGAGGCAGCGGCGGCTTAACAGTGCTGGCTGGTGAAGGCTGTGGGACATGAGCTACTCGATGAGTACAAATTCGCTGGAATTAAAGAGCACACGGCACAGGCTGGAGAGCCCCTGCTTTTCCACCAGCCGCCGCCCGCGCGAGAGCTCGCCCTCTGCAGGCGCGCGGCCCAGGCAAAGCCGCCAGGCCAGCTCCAGCTGGCGAAGCACCTCTCCGCCTGCCTCCTTGCGCAGACGGGCGGCAAAGGAATCCGCCATGCGCCAGACAAAGGGGTTGTTGCGGAGGCTGAGAGCCTGCAGCGGCGTGGTCGTCACCGCACGCCGCGGGCTGGTGGTCGATGGGTCCGGGCAGTCAAAGGTATCGAGCAGGGCATCACGGCCTCCGCGCGGGGAGAACCTGTAGATCGTTCGGCGGTTGAACTTCGCCCCCTTTACCTCGATCGGATGGTAATAGCGTCCGGCGTTGAAGTGCTGCTCGCGGACATCCTCGTAGCCCGGGCCACCGCGATCGGTATTCAGAACACCTGCCACCTGCAGGATCGAGTCTCGAAGCACCTCGGCCTCGACCCGGCGGGGAGAGAAACGCCACAGCAGGCTGTTGCCGCTGTCCCTGGCCAGCGCAGCGGGACGTGAAACCGACGATTGGCGCCAGGTTTCTGAAGTAACAACCAGGCGATGCAGGGCCTTGAGACTGTAGCGGTTCGTCTTGAACCAGCCTGCCAGCCAGTCAAGCAACTCGGGATGGCTTGGACGTCCGCCACCGGCACCGAGATCGCTGGGCGTCTCAACAATTCCACGGCCAAAATGATAATGCCAGGCGCGGTTGACGATCACCCGGGCAAAGAGCGGGTTCGCGGGAGCTGTCACCCAGGCAGCCAGGGCCTGGCGGCGCTGGGCATCACTGGAATTCCCGGCCAGCTTGAATTCAGCGCTCACGCCCTGCAGGGCCGCGACCCCGCCCGGGCTCACCTCTTCACCGAGATCCCCGGCGCTGCCACGATGGTGAATCCGCATCACGCCGGGCTTCCCAGGGCGTACCGAGAATATCCCCTGCCGCGTACCGTGGCGAACCCCCGCCAGCGCCGCGGCAACCCGGTAGTATTCATTGTTGGGGATAGGGGCGGTCTTGTGGTCGTGGCAGCGGGCACAATGAACGGTCAGGCCGAGAAAGCCCTGGGTGACGGTACCGACGATCTCCTCGAGCTCATCCTGGCGCGCCTGGCGTTTCATCTGGTCGCTTGCGCCGAGGACGGTATTGTGAGTCCCTGCGACCAGGAAGCCGACGGCGGCGGTCCCGTCCTTGCCCGGCTTCAGGATGTCGCCGGCCAGCTGCATGCGGGCGAACTCATCGTAGGGCATGTCATCATTGAAGGCCTTGATCACCCAGTCGCGGTAGGGCCAGGCATTGCGGCGCGCCTCGTTGTATTCAAATCCGTTGCTCTCGCCGTAGCGCGCCACGTCAAGCCAGTGCCGCGCCCCGCGCTCGCCGTAATGCGGCGAGGCCAGCAGGCTGTCAACCAGCTCGCGATAGGCTGCCGGGGAAGGATCCCTGGCAAACTCCGCCACCACCCCCGGCGCCGGCGGCAATCCGAGCAGGTCGAAATGAAGACGCCTTACAAGGACTCCCGGCGAAGCCGGTTTTGATGGAGCCAGCCCTTCCTTAGCGAGTCGTGAGCGGATGAAAGCATCGATCGGATGAGCCGGGTTGGAACCCGACCCCAGCGTTGGCACCTTGATCGTCCCGGCAGGAGTGAAGGACCACCACCCCGAAGGCCGGCCGGCATCCTGGGCGGAAACCGGGCAACAGAGAAACAGGCTCAACAGAAAGAGCGGGTTGAATTTCATCATGAAGAACACCTCAGCCGCAGAAGAATGGCTCCGGTTCCCGGCTAGTTCACCACCGTGAAGTTGATCACCACCCTGGTCTTCGTCGTCTTGCCCGGGTCGTCCGGCCCACTGCCGATTTCGTGGTCGACCAGCTCGAGCTCAACAGAATCCTTACCGGCGTAATCCCCCCTGGGCTTGTACCTATAGACCGGCTCAAACCCGGTGCTGGCGTTGCGAACCATCTCGCTTTTCTCAAAATGCCCGGCCTGGACCTTGATCGAGGCTCCCTGCTCATCGCCACCGAAGCCGGTCCTGTATTCATACTCTTCTGAATTTTTGACCGTCGCCTCGATGGTCTTTGGCTTTTCAGCTTCGGGCTTTGCAGGCTCAGCAGGTGGCTCCTTCTTCTCAGCAAGCGGTTCGCTGGCCGCCGGTTTCGAGGCGGGAGTTTCCTGTTCCGGCTCAGCCGGAGTGGTCACTGCTTCCTCTTGGGGAGCCGGCTTCCCACATCCCTTCAACATTCCTGAAAGGGCAAAGAGAACACAACAGGCCGGCAACAGGAGCAGGTATCTCATCGATCGAATCCTTCTAGCTTGAGTGGGTACTTGAGCAACCGACAGTTTAACCCGTGGATGCTTTCTCAACCTTTGAAAAGAAAATCCTAGCCCCGGTAGAAATCAACCCAGCTGAGCTGGAGCTCCCGGGCTCCACCGGCAAGTGCCTCCCGGGGAATCCGGGCCTCGTAATAGCCCGATTTCTTCAGCAGGTATTTCCCCTCCAGCGGCCTGCCTTTTTTATCGAGCATGCGAACCCCCAGCGCTCCACGGGGATCCTTGCGGGAATCAAGCAGCAGCTTTCCGTCAACGCTAGCGGAGGCTCCCTCGAGTCCCCCGAGGTGGTAACGCACCAGCACATTTCGAGGCCAGGAACCCTCCAGGAGTCTTACAGTTGCGCTGCCAATACCAAACTTGTCGGTGACTTCGAAGACCACGGCATCACCGCTAAGGCTCAGCCGGACCTCACGCAAGAGATCATGACCATTCTTCGGCTTGTGTACCTCCACCTCGAAACGTGGCCCACCACCGCCCGGCACACCCGTCAGCTGGCACCCCTGCAGAGGCACCAGGATTGTCAAGAAGAGGAATCGCATGGCTAATCACCTGGTCTGTAAGTCGGTTTCCTGCGCGCCTTCGCCGTCTCTTCGAAGGCGTGGCCGAGGGAGAGCAGGCGGGCCTCCGACCAGGCGGCTCCAATGAAGGAGAGACCGACGGGCAGCCCATCGGCCAGGCCCATCGGCACCGTCAGGTGCGGGTAGCCGGAGACCGCGGCCAGTCTCATCTGGCCACCCTGGAACCTGTCACCGTTCTTGAAGTCGATCTTGAAGGCCCGCCCGGTTGAGGGCGCAATCAGCGCGTC
>CAZTRG010000027.1:0-12209 GCA_964615885.1 uncultured Planctomycetia bacterium
AGTCGCTCAACAGGAACCCGTCCGCCCCAAGTCAGGCACAAACTTCAGCAAGCCAAGCGGCGGAACAACTCGCTCAATCAAACATTGGTTCCGCCATTCAATCCATGCAGGACGCACAAGATGCCCTTGCTGGAAAGCAAGCGCTTGGCCGGGCGAAGGAGGAACAGGCAGAAATCCAGGAGTTAGCGGAGAGGTTGGTAGGTCATGGGGCGCAGCCGGCGGCTTCACCATTGGGTGCTGCTTCTCAAGCGATCTTCCCACTGACTTCCGGTCAAATTGGGGCATTGCCTGTGGCAGCAGCATCCGCGCTTGAAGATGCTCAAAACGCCCTTGCTGCTGCCACCTCGCAGGCCAAAGCGAATCAGCCAAGTCCTTCACAGTCTAATTCGCTTTCCGCCCAGACCTCCTTGGCACAAGCGGCAGCAGCCCTTTCCCTGGCGCAGGTCGGGCTTGGAACTTCTCTTGCTCGGAGCGTGGGGCAGACCACCGTTCAAGATCAAGGGCAGCATATGGCGCAGGGTTCAGGAGCGGGAACAGGACAAGGCCTGGGTTATGGGCAGCCTGCTCCACGCGGTACTGGTGACAAAGGAAACTGGCACGGCGGTGGAGGAGCCGATGGATGGAGAAGATCGCGAAAGGGCGCCAGCACATTCATTGGGTTGCCACAACGCAAACGTGGCACGCTGCAACAAACTGCCCGTGAAACGTTGTCCGCCGAATACGGTCGGATGATTGAACAATATCTCAAGAACCTCTCTGATGCGGCTACGAATTAATCCCAGCTTAAAGTTTTTACTCGCAATTCTTGGCCTTCAATTTTTGTTGGCGGCGATCACAGCGCTTGGACAAGGCGGTGATCCCGTGAAGGTGGACGCCCAGTCCGAACAACTCATCAAGGGTGCGTTGAGGTTTTTGGCCAAGCATCAGTCCCCAAACGGATCGTGGCAGGGCCTTGACGGGAAAGAACGGTTGTACCCCATCGCCAACACAGCTTACGCGCTTATTGCGTTTCAAGCGTGCGGTCATCTTCCCGATGAAGGCGAATACGGTGCCAACGTCCGCCGCGGAATGACCTACCTCTTAAAATCCGTTTCTGACGAGGGCTTGATCGGCAACCAACAAAGCGGCCAATACATGTATTTTCACGGGATTGCCACAATTGCCCTGGCGGAACTTTATGGGCAAACCAGCAATAGACAGGTGAAGCCAAAGTTGTCGCGTCTCATTAAGGTGATTGTTTCCACCCAAAACAACGAAGGTGGCTGGCGCTATCGCCCCATTGTGTATGATGCGGATATTTCCGTTACGGTTCTTCAGGTTGTTGCCCTGAGGGCTGCAAAAAACGGAGGGTTGAATGTACCCCAAAAAACCATAGACAACGCAGTCGATTACGTTCGCAAGTGCTACTCTGAAGAGGAGAAGGGTTTTGCCTATCAACCCGGCGGAAAACCTGGATTCGCCAGAACCGCTGCAGCGATTTATTCTCTTCAGGTTTGCGGGAAATATGATGATCCGCTGGTGAAAGCAGGTTCTAGATATCTCTTCAAAAAATTTTCCAGTGGCGAAAGGTGGTTCACATATGGAAACTATTATGCCGCTCCCGCTCATTATATGATCGGTGGAGAGACTTGGAAAAGATGGTATGAGTTGATTGGCGCAACACTGAAGAAAAGGGCTAAACAGGACGGTGAATTGACTTATTGGAGTGGGGACATTGGCCGGATTTATAGCACGGCGGCCCATGCAACCATCCTGGCAATGCCCTACCACTATCTTCCCTTATATCAGCGGTGAATGCCGTGTCACAAAATTTGTTTTCTAGGTCTTCGTTCGTGTCTGGATGCGATCTTGATTTTTTGAAATCAAGAAAGAATAAGTGGATGAAGATTGACTATTATGTAAAATGAGTCATCCTGCTGGCACTGGATCAGGATTGAATGAGTAGTATTATGCGTGAATTCAGAGTAGGATTTGGAAAATCCATTTTGGGGTTAACAATCTGGTGCCTGGCTGTTCTGTCCACGGAGGTTTCACTGTTGGGTCAAACTGGGCCGGAGGAGAATCAGGTGGCGGTAAACCGAGGGGGGGCACGGTTGCTTAAGCTGTTTGAGCCCGGCACGTTGGACTTCTCGGGCCCGGGAAGCTGGCCTCGTGGATCTCAGGTCGCCACGGACCCGGAGGAAGACTGGATAAATAGGTTCGCAACCGTCTCCTCGCGCGAACAATACAACGAGAATACGGATGACTACCGTGACTTGCGCGCCTTGTTGGTGGCCTGTGAGCCGGAATGGATTTTTTTTCGGATCGATTGTACCCGCATGGATACGCTTACTTACAGCGACTTCCTCATCTTTCTCGATTTGGGAACGCCCGACAAAGGTTCGAAGAATCTGAGGTCTCCCGTGGAAGGTGGTGATCTCCAGGGCACATGGGAACACGGCTGGGAACGCGTGATTTTTCTCCAGTGCTGGTTCGACTTCGGACCGGAGAGTTTTTTTGCCTTCCATATACACGATAATCTCGGAAAGAAGGTGGGTGGCTACAACGGCAGAGGTGACCCCGCCGGCATGGTATCTGCCAATGAGTATGGAATAAGGGCATATGAGGAAAAGTCGGCGGGAATGTTCTCTGACACCGGTGGAATAGCCATAGGATTCAAACGAGAAATGTTGGGTCTGACAAACAAAGACCCCTTGGAATTGAAGTTGCTTGTTTGCTCTCTAAAGGGAGGGATCGAACAAATGGAGAAAGCGCTAGAGAAGCCGGCTGATGTCACCTACAGGGGGGATGCCTCGGTCATCAATATTGCAGATACATTTGGCACAGAAAACACGCGCCAAAGACTTATCCTCAGCCCTAAAGGACATGACGGCCAAACCAGCAATAACGTCGTGAAAGGTGCGGTTTCCATTCTCATTCCCGCGGTAAAGTAGAAGATTTTTCAAGGATTTTGTGGGAAGGCTTGGAGTGTTCGGGTTAGGACTGCAGATTGTTTCTGCCCTGGCATCAAAAAGCTTTTGCGTCCTGGGCCACTGTCCTCAGAACCTTTACTTGAGAACTCCGGATTTGGATTACGCCATCTTGGAGCAAGGGCATCTCCAGTCGGACAAATTTTTCATCGACCACCACGCTTTTCGCCAGATACCGCGATCCGTCAATTGTCTCAACCGAAAACGGTGAAAGAGATTTTTGAGCTTGTGACTTAGCGATAACGATCTCGAAAAGTCTCGGATCGTCGATTAAAAACTCACGCAAGCCGAAGAGAATTGAGGAAACCCTAAGCTTGCCATCACTCACGCTCTGGAACTTCGCTTCCATGAAGTCGCCGCCAGCGAAGAGCAAACCGTTTCGAACAAGCTCGTTCCCTGGAACCGGTTCCATGTCCTGGGGTTGAAGGCGGATTCTGGTAACATGTGATGTTGGAATGCCCAGGCGGCCACCATCGTTGCGGACCATCTGAATGGATACCTTGTTTCCAGATGCGATGCGTCCAACGAGAAACGAACCATCTACTAACTCGATTCCAGGTGCCACACTTGAACCGGTTGATGGTTCCGGAAGCTCGGCCAACGCTTCGAATTCGCAAGAGAGCACATCGCCACGGGTCAAGTGAATATCCCACCAGTTTTCGCCGCCACTTTTCCGCCGTTGGTGCTTCTCCCAATCATCGACATCGGCTGTGACAAGTTGTAGCCGGGCGTTTGGGCCTCGTTCCCGGCGCTCGAAATAACTCAACTCAATCCTGTGCTTTTTGCCTGCCTCCATAAGTTTGGGTGTCGGTTTGTGTTTCCCGTATTCATTCCAGAATCTGCCGTTTACAATTTCGCCATCAATTTGGACGGCAGCACTGTCATCGGCTGTAAGGAAAAAAAGATATTCAGCTGTCTTTTTAGGGGTAATGTATCCTTCCCAGCGAACGCAGAATAAGTCTGCGGCAATATCGGGGTGAGGGCTTCCACTACCCCAATCGAAATTCAAGAATGGATCAATTCGGTTGAATGCAAGGTCTTCAAAGTCTGTGCCATGGAAATAGTGCCCCAAAAGCCCTCGGCCTGAAAACCGAGCTTTCGTAAAGCGTACACTGGTTGTCTTGTCGGTGGAGGACCCAAGCGCGATGAAACCACCTTGGACTTTTAGTTCCGAGGGAAGATTCCGCTTGTCTTTGGTCTTTGCTGGCTTGGCAAGCTCTATTTCGGGTTGTGACCATGCGCTGGATTTTAGTGGCCATGATCCGAGGGGAATCCATTTATCCCCGTTGATTGAATGGGAGGCAATAATGGAGGAATTTTCGAGTGACAGGCTAAGCAGGCAGGGGAGTTTTGCAGTTGTCGACCCAAAATTTTGTATGGAGGATCCGCCCCCAGTTGAGGCTCTGGCAGTAATGTTGCCGTTCTGTGACACGACTAAATGCACCCATGGCGCGTTCGGGTCCGATGAGGCACGCACGATGATACCGCCCTCCCCATCCGGGTCCGTTCCATTGAGGGGAGCATCGACAGCATTCACCCTAGCTTCAATCCGTCCGTCGAGGGAAATTTTGCGGTAGACTAGATGCCCGCGGAAGTCTTTGCCTGCTGCGAGTCGATCGACCGGTGCCTTGAATGTTCCGCTTTGAATTACCAGAGTATTCCGCCCCTGTCCTGCAGTACCGGATTTGAGGGGATTGCCGATATCCGCACGCGACCATCCCGGCGCCAGCCATCCCGCTGCGGCGAGCGCTTCCTCGGTAGGGTTGATTTCGAGATGCTTGATCTCGTCGAGAGAAACTTCACGTTCGCTGGATGAATGCTCTGTGACAGTGATGCCCCCCTCCTTAAACCGGATTTTACCATCCACTTTCTGGTTATTATTGAGTAAAACAGTGTCAGCTAATGCATAACACGAAAAATAGATAATCGTGAGCAGTAATGCCGGTCGCAGTCCCCAGGCAGCGGAGTCCGCTGTAATCCTTTCTACCGATCCCTTTTTAGTTCGAGAAGCCCTCATGAAGTCTTGGATAGATGTTGCCGGTGTTTTTTTATTGCGTGGGCCGATTTTACTTTGCAGCATCGCTTCGTACAAGACTGCTCCCAAGAGAGTCAAGAGTAAAACCTGTGTTTGCAATTACATGTATCACTGTTTAACGCCAATGCCGAGATGCTTATTTTTGTGCTGTACATTATTGAATCTCGGTTATTCGAATGGCGTTTTAGCGGTCAACGAGGATGGGGTTCGGTTTGACCGGGATATTCGGCCGATTCTCTCGGACAAGTGTTTCCAGTGTCACGGCCCCGATGAAAAACACCGTAAAGCTAGCTTACGACTTGACCGGAAATCCAGCGCCTATGCGCTTAGGGACGGCGAGGCTGCGGTGAGGCCGGGTGATCCGCTTAATAGCATTCTTTTTCAGCGTGTTGCCAGTGAAGACCAAGAGGAACGAATGCCGCCCACGGATTCGGGCAAGAAACCGCTTACCCCAAAGGAGATCGAAACCGTTCAGCTCTGGATTGAGCAAGGCGCCTCCTGGAGTGGACATTGGGCCTTTCAAGTTCCCTTGAAGCCGGAATTACCCTCGATTCCTGATTCTTCATGGTCGATCAATCCAATCGACCATTTCGTGCTTGCCGCCTTGGACCGGAATGGACTGCATCCCTCGCCCGAGGCTGACAGGAGGGTTCTGGCGCGTCGCTTGAGTTTTGATCTTACCGGCTTGCCGCCGGATCTTGCACTTCTGGACCACTTTGAAAATGACAACATGGCAGACGCATACGAAAATCTCGTTGATACGTTGCTGGCTTCACAAGGCTACGGCGAACGCATGGCGGTGATGTGGCTTGATGCCGCCCGCTATGGCGATACCAGCGTCTTTCATGCGGACGGTTCACGAGAGATGTGGCCTTGGCGCGACTGGGTCATTGAAGCCTATAATTCAAACAAGTCGTTCAAGGAATTCAGCCTCGAGCAGTTGGCCGGTGACCTGCTGGTTGATTCCACCGTTCATCAGAAGATTGCCACCGGTTTTAATCGAAACAATGCGACCACGGACGAGGGCGGCATTATCGAGGAGGAATTCCGGATCGAGTATGCTGTTGACCGGGTAAGAACCACTTCAATGGTTTGGCTTGGGTTGAGTCTCGAATGCGCTCAGTGTCATGACCACAAATACGATCCGTTTACCATGAAGGACTACTACCAGTTCTTGGCGTATTTTAACCGCGCATCTGATCCTGGAAGGCAGACCAGGAACGGTAATCAGGTTCCGGTTGCCGATTACTACGATCCGGACCGGATCTTCAGAGGGGAGCAGCTTTGGAAGGGACTGTCCCAACTGGAAAAAAGGCTTGCTGATCGTTCTGTCGAAGCGGCGGATGATTTCAACATCTGGCTGGAGAAAGCCAAGGCTAATCCCGACAGCGTCACTGTGGATCTACTCCCGCGCGATCCCGTGGTCCATCTGCCACTGGACGATAAGGTGACTGATATTGCCAATAATGACAGGGCGGGGAAAGTGGATGGAGACATTAAGTGGAGAAAAGGCAAGATTAATGGCGCCTTTCAGTTCGACGGCAGCAATTGTATTGATCTTGGGGATGCGGCTGATTTCGATCGGCTTGATGCGTTCTCCTTTGGTTGCTGGGTTTATCCACATGGCGAGTCCGGTGGAGCCTTGCTTGGGCGCATGGACGAGGAGGCAAATAACCGGGGTTTTTTCGTTGCCACTCACGGCGTCAAATTACAAGTGATGATCGCAAACCAATGGCCCTTGAATTCCCTTTTTGTGACCGGCAGCGATAAGATGAAACTTGTCCCGGGGCAATGGCAGCACGTCTTTGTCACTTACGATGGCTCGAGTAAAGCCTCTGGTATTCTAATTTATGTCAACGGGGTGACCGACAACCAAGGAACAGTCTCCGACAGCTTGACGAGCAGTATACGAAACGCCAATTCGCTCCTGGTCGGCCGACGTTATTATGGGCCAAAGGGTTCGCCGTTCAAGGGATTGATTGATGATGTAAGGATCTACGACCGTGAGTTGTCGAAATCTGAAGTTGAAGGCCTTGCTGGACTTGATTCCATTACCCCGCTTTTGAAAAAAGATTCTCCCCTTGATGAAGGAGAGAAGGACGCACTACGTCATTATTACCTGAACCATGTTGACTCCGCTTATCTTGATCTCGCGATACAATTGCGAGATCAAAAGGAGGAAGCGATAAGACTCAAACATCCGCTTACCAATGTTATGGTGATGCATGATATGGATAAACCGCGCGAAACCTTTATACTCAAGAGGGGGGCCTATGATCAACCGAGCAAAACAAGAGTGTTCCCGAGTCCGCTCGCTTTACTGGCAAGACAGGCGGAGGGTGCCCCAAAAAACCGGCTCGGCATGGCGCAATGGCTTTTTCAGGAAAACCATCCACTGACTGCCCGTGTTGCCGTGAATCGGTATTGGCAGATGCTTTTCGGTGCTGGAATTGTATCGACACCCGAAGATTTTGGCTCCCAGGGAGAATACCCGAGTCATCCTAAACTTTTGGATTGGTTGGCCGTGGAATTCCGCGAAGGTGGTTGGGATGTGAAACGCATTCTGAAACTAATGGTCATGTCGGCAACCTACCGCCAGAGTTCGAATGTCACAGGAAAGTTACTCAAGATGGATCCCGGGAACAGTCTCCTAGCTCGCGGGCCGCGTTTCCGCCTGCAGGCCGAGTTTTTACGTGACGCTTCACTTGCTGTAAGCGGGTTGCTTGTCCGCGACCTGGGCGGGCCTGGCGTCAAACCCTATCAACCCCTTGGTCTTTGGGCGGAAGTGGCCCTTGGCGGTGACCCGAAGTTTGTCATGGATCAAGGGGAAGCGCTTTACCGCCGAAGTCTCTACACCTACTGGAAACGTTCTGCCCCGCCGCCAAGCATGCAAATCTTCGATGCTCCAACCCGTGAAAGATGCATGCTTCGCCGTTCCCGGACGAATACGCCTCTGCAGGCGCTGGTCACGTTGAATGACGTTCAGTTTGTAGAGGCTGCCCGTAACCTCGCTCAACGGGTTTTACATTCTGTGACGGATACGGACGAGCAACGCTTTGATGAGATTTATCGAATTGTGCTGGCTCGAAACCCGCGCGAGAAAGAGCGGGCTGTGTTGGAAAAGATATATGTCAAAAGTTTGGAGAGGTTTTCAAATGACAACGATGCTGCCGAGAAACTCCTGACATTCGGGAAGTCCTCCCGCGATGAATCCCTTGATCCTGCCTTGCATGCTGCGTGGACGGTGGTGTCCAGTGTGGTTTTAAATCTTGATGAATCGATAATGAGAAATTAGATTCCACTAAATGAATCCAGCCGTGCAATACCAAAATTATTTCTCCCGGCGCCAGTGGTTGTCTGGTGTGGGAGGGTTGTTGGGTATGACAGCCTTGGCAACGATGCAGGAACCCAAGCGACTGATGGCATCGACGGCACGAGGAGGTTTGGTGGATGCCCTGCCACATTTTCCACCAAGTGCGAAGCGGGTCATATATCTTTTCATGGCTGGGGGTCCAAGCCACATTGATTTATTCGACTATAAACCCGAGATGAGGAATCTTCATGGCACAGAATTGCCTTCGTCCGTGCGTCAAGGGCAACGTTTGACGACGATGACAAGCGGCCAGGACACATTTCCCTGCGTGGCACCGATGTTTGAGTTCAAGCGCGCGGGAAAACGCGGCACATGGATTAATGCGGAGCTTTTGCCGCACACCACGTCGATCGTCGACGACATTGCCATCGTCCGCTCAATGCACACGGAGGCAATCAATCATGATCCGGCCATCACCTACATCAATACCGGACGCCAACAACCGGGCAGACCGAGCTTCGGCTCGTGGCTGGGTTATGGTCTGGGGAGCGAGAACGATAATCTGCCTGCCTATGTCGTGTTCGTTTCGGTTGGAGCAAAACCAGGGCAGGCTCTCTTTTCCCGTCTCTGGGGAAGCGGGTTTTTGCCGTCTCGTCACCAGGGCGTTCAATTTCGTAACGGTGTTGATCCAGTTCTTTACCTGTCGAACCCACCTGGGGTGGATTTTGGGTTGCGTCGAGCCATGCTCGATAGCATCGCTGAGCTCAATGGGCAGAACTTTGTGATTTCTGGTGACCCTGAAATTCAGGCTAGAATTGCACAATACGAACTTGCCTTTCGAATGCAAACATCGGTCCCGGATCTGATGGACGTTTCGGACGAGCCTGATTCCGCATTCGATCTTTACGGACCCGATTCCAGAAAACCAGGCAGCTTTGCGGCGAATTGTCTTCTGGCACGCCGGCTTTCAGAACGTGGCGTTCGCTTCATCCAACTCTTTCACCGTGGCTGGGATCAGCATCAGGAACTTCCAAGAGATCTACGTAAAAATTGTAAGAGCACGGATCAGCCTGCAGCGGCTTTGGTCAAGGATTTGAAGCAGCGGGGCATGCTGGAGGACACCGTTGTGATCTTCGGTGGTGAGTTCGGTCGGACGGTTTACAGCCAAGGCAAACTGACCAAAGACAACCATGGCCGGGATCACCATGGCCGGTGCTTTACAACTTGGGTAGCGGGCGGTGGATTCCAGCCTGGGATCGATTATGGGGCAACGGATGACTTTTCCTACAACGTTGTCAGGGATCCAGTGCACATCAATGATCTGAATGCCACGGTGCTCCGTTGTCTCGGAATCGATCACAACCGGTTCAGCGAAAAGTATCAGGGCCTTGATGTCCGGTTAACCGGGGTCGAAGGTGCAAAGGTCATCCATGGGCTGGTGAGCTGATACCGAGAGGAAATTTCTGGAGCATTTTATAGATGTTTTCTACATGATGAAATTATTAGCCTTGCCATTTATTTTTAGGGTCAAAGTGAATTTTTAATTAAATGAAACGATTCATTGGAGAGCGATTATTGGTGTCATTGTTGTTTTGGCCGGTGCTAAGCTATTCACAAGTGACAGGGATTTATGTGGATGCGGTTCCCGCGGATAAAGGTGGCAACACTGTCAGCTTGGTGGACTTGGAGGAGGGAGGCTGGTATGAGCCGGAGGAGCCGACGGAAAAGTGGCCGCCCGCAGGAGATGGCAGATGGTTCTGGTACTCGGGGGACACCGGTATTTCGCCTGATGGTGAAGGGAAAGGAAAATCAGTTGAGAATGCGCTTTTTGCGATGTACAGCAACTATCCTGCCCCGCCCGCGTTGCAGACGACAATCACCGGGTTGGAAGAGTCGGGATTATACGATGTTTACGTTCACTTCATAGCGGCTGACTGGGTTGCCGGGAAGTATGGCATCAAAGCAGGCTTTGCGGGGGACGAACTGGAGTTGTTCACCGATGCCCATGCCGATGTGATAAACACGGAACTACCGGGTGGTGGAATTCCTACCTTTAAGGGCTTCATCGGAAACACCGAAGCGGTGGGTGGAGAGATCGTGGTTGAGATTGATATCTCAGGGGTGGAACGTTCGTATTATGCCGGCCTATCCTATGCGAGGACAGGTGGAGCCGGTGGCGGTGGTGATGCGCCCGCGCTGAGCATTGTGAACAACGGTGACGGCACCGTGACGGTGACCTTTGAGGGCAGGCTTGAGGCGGCCGCGAGCGTGAACGGTCCATGGCAGGACTCGGGCTTGACTAGCCCGGCGACGATTCCCGCCGACCAGGCGCAGCAGTACGGCCGTGCCGTCCGCGACTAATTTGGTTGTTTTAACCAAAGAGAGAACACACACCAGGGGCCGGGCAGTATTGCCCGGCCTCTTTTTATTTGATTTTAAACAATTTTTGCAATGAGTTTTGCGCTCCGGGTTATTCCTGGAATTATTTGTATAAAGTGTCAAAAAGTTATTGATCTGGATGGGATAAACGGGTTTTCCCCGCCGGATTTAGTGTTAGTCGATGAATCTTTTGCCCTGCAATAATTTTCGACTGAATGATTTTGTTGGGCTGACTTTATCCGTTTTCTGTCTCGGTTTCGAAATCCTCGTACCTCCTGCCGTTTATCCTGAAAACGATTCCAGGAAAGGATATTCTTCCAGTGCACTGAAAATCCAAAACCGTCGGATTTCCAACATGTTTCTCAGAATGTCTCCGGACAAGACTGGAGTTCGATTTGTAGGCCGAGTGGATGAATGGAAGGCGTTCCAAGACAGGGTGCTCTATAACGATGCTGGAGTTGCCGTGGGGGATTATGACCGGGATGGATTTGAGGATTTGTTTTCGAAATGATTTTTATTGTAAACTTGGGTTTAGCAATCAGAATGCTTAAGCTTTTAACAATTTCCATGGATAGTTAGGAGGTCGATGTTCGGAATAGAGAACGCAACGATTTAATTGCCCCTGAAGACTTCGGAGTAGTGAATATGATAACCAAATCCAAACCTGAATCGCAGCACTTGGAAGCCATCGAACGAACCAGGGAATCCGTCGCACGACTACGTGAGCAACTGGCCAAAGTCATCATCGGTCAGGGTGGGGTGGTCAGTCAGGTTCTGATCGCTATCCTGACGCGTAGTCATGCCTTGCTTGTCGGTGTTCCTGGCTTGGCGAAAACGCTTTTGATCTCCTCGATCGCCGAAACTTTAGATCTTACGTTCAAGAGAATCCAATTCACGCCGGATCTGATGCCAAGCGATATTACCGGCACCGAGGTCATTTATTCCGATCCCGCAACCAACGAACGACAGTTCAAGTTTCTCAAGGGTCCCATCTTCGCCAATATTGTGCTGGCAGATGAAATCAATCGAACGCCACCAAAAACACAGGCAGCCATGCTTGAGTCAATGCAGGAGTGCAAGGTTTCAGTGGGCGGGGAGGACTATCCCCTGCCACCCCCGTTCTTCGTCCTGGCCACGCTAAACACGAATGAACAGGATGGTACCTATTCCCTTCCCGAGGCGCAACACGGTCGTATCAAGTTTATGGTCAAGGTCGACTATCCGAGCGAGGAAGAGGAGTTTGAGATCATGAAAGCCTATACGGGGGCACAGGGGGAAAAGCCGGTGTCCGTGCTTAACACGGCTGAGATCCTAGAGATTCAGAGGCTTGTGCGAACCGTGCCTGTCGCCGCTCACGTTATGCGCTACGCGGAAAAACTAGTGCGCGTCACGCGTCCAAAGTCGAAGGAGGCACTCGCTTTCTGTAAGGAATGGATCACATGGGGCGCGGGGCCACGGGCTGGACGCAATCTCATTCTTGCAGCCAAGGCGCACGCTCTGATCAACGGCCAAA
>CAZTRG010000028.1:0-14624 GCA_964615885.1 uncultured Planctomycetia bacterium
TCGACGATATCACTCATCCGGTTTCCGAAAACCCCGTTGACGCAAACCAGCACCTCGTCTCCCGGCTCGACAACATTGACGAAGGCCGACTCCATGCCAGAGCTCCCGGTCCCGGAAACCGCTATCGTCAGGCGGTTTTCAGTCCTGAAAAGCCGGCGGAGCATCTCCTGTATGCGGTCCATAACCGCCAGGAATTGCGGATCGAGGTGGCCGACCAGGGGCTGCGACATAGCCTCAAGGACTCGCCGATGAACCCCGGACGGACCCGGCCCCATGAGCAGGCGCCCCCGGGGATAGTCACTGCTTTCGATCATCTTTTCAGAACCCTCTATTCGGGCGGGCCACTTTCCCCGCCAGCCTCCTGGGGTCCTGCCCCGGAGTTGCCTTTACTGGAGGATGAATGAAAAAGAACCGTCACCGCCGTGAATCCATGCAGAAAACTCTTATCTCCGACCGGGCCCACCTCGCCGGCGGCAAAAAACCCGGCCAGGGGAGGGCCATCGAAAACCTTCGATACCACCGAGGCATCATGATGAGGCTTGTCAAACATGCGCGGGCCCCGGCCGTTGCAGGTAAACAGCAGCGCCCCGGCAACGGGATGTGCCAGCTGATCCTTTCGCCCCTGCAGCAGGGCCTCCATCTCCTGGCTGGCCGAGGCCGGATCCCTGAGATGGAACTGGATGGTCTGTCCCGCACGCGGGATGTCTCCCACCATCATGGCGCCGGTTTCCTTGACAAATCCCAGCACCCCCCGAACCAGGAAGTTCCCCGCCCCTTCGCTCGCGCTGCGGGAATCAACCGCCCGGCCGACATGCAAGCCCTCGGTGAGGCGTTCGCGGTCGGTATCTTCGGTGTCCTCTACCTGCTCGACGAATTTCTGCCAGGCGCTCTCTCCGCCAAGCTCCTTGATCATGTTGTCCTCACAGGAGGTCACCACCAGGGGCTTTCCGAAGGGCCTGCAACCCTGGGAAACAACCGTTGAGACACTTGCCCCGCCCCTGAAAAGAACCGCCGAGCCTCCCCGCTCGAACACTTCCTTCCCGTAGTAGACCCGGTTGCCGGTCGGAGACGAAGATCCCGAAGCCATCCCACCGGCGAAAACCAGCTCCGGACGCTTCTCGCTGAGCGCCTCGACCAGGTCCTCGACAACAACCGAGAACGGATCAGCCATCAGGACCAGGGTGGCCGGCTCATGCATCTCCGTCATCGCCTCCAACAGGAGAGCGTTGCGGCTTTCATCGGTGGCCTCCAGGCGACAGGAGGACACATCGACACCGGGAAGGCTCGCAGCCCAGAGGCTCAGGCCGGGGCTGTCGGCGTATTCCCGGTCTCCCCCAAGGACGCCCTCTGCAGTACAGCCCACGAAATGCTCCGCAGGCACCTTCTCACGGATAATCTCCCCGATCTCCTCAGCATGAGAGGTGTGATGGGATGAGATAAAGAGAAAGGCCAGGTCAACTGCGGCACCATCGAGTGCCGCCGCGACCTCGGTGGCGGCTTCCTCCGCTGCCATCCGGGAATCGGATGCGATAGATACTGAAGATGCAATTTTCATGGGTCTCATGAGCCTGAGAAAGTACAGAGAGTACCCCAGCACCCCCCTCCCGACAATGACCATCCTGCCGGTGGTCTTTAGCCTCCATCAGGAATTTGTGCTAAGGTAAGAACCTGCCCGGGATACGGCCAACGGACTGGAAAGCGCCGCCCATTTAAGTCCCGGCCATTTATCGGGAAACAACATGAAACAACGATCCACCCTGCTCATAGCCCTCGTTACTCTTGGGGCGCTCACCCGGCTGATCCCTCACGAGGCCAATGTCACATCCCTGGGAGCCGTGGCGCTCTTTGCAGCCTTCACCCTGCGCCGCACCTGGCTGGCCTACCTGGCCCCGGTTGCCGCTCTCCTCCTGAGCGACATCGGGCTCAGCCTCACCGATGAGAACTACTTCTTCGGCTGGATCAACCTGTTTGTGCTCGCCGCCTTCTGCCTGACCGTCTTCGGCGGCCGGTTTCTTGGCAAGGCAAGTGCGCCAAAAATCGGGGGCGCGGTTATCGCCAGCTCCCTGGCATTCTTCATCATTACCAATTTCGGTGCCTGGCTCACCGGGCTCGGGGGCCACCCGATGACCTTTACAGGCCTCACCGCGACCTATGTTGCAGGAATTCCTTTCTTCTGGAAAACTCTCGCCGGCACAGCGTTTTATAGCGCAACCCTCTTTGGCGCCCTGAAACTGGCCGAATCAGCCATTCCTGACCTCCGGGCTGAAACCGCTGCGGCCTGAACCTCGTTCCCATCGCGTTCAACGGTTGAAACAGACCCCGTTGGGATATAAAAAAGTAATAATGAACCGCTTGAAGTACGGCTTATATCGCCCTGCAAAACTGACACCCTGATGAGGACCGTGTTCATGGCTGCGCTTTTCAGCGTACTTTGTTTGATCGGGTTCCCCGGCGAGCCGGCCGGCACCGATGAGAGAACCTACTGGGCCTTTCGCCAGCTTGAGCAGGGAGCCCCCCCCCTTGTCGAGAACGGAGAATGGGCACAAACCGGGATTGATCGCTTTGTGCTTGCCCGGGCCCGGGCAGAGGGCATCGCCCCGAACGGCCCGGTTGGCCGGAGGAAATTGATCCGCCGGGCGTACTTCGATCTCATCGGGCTGGCCCCGACACGCCAGGAGGTAGAGGCCTTCATCGCCGACGAATCTTCGGACGCTTACGAAAAAGTCCTGACCCGGCTTCTTGCAAGCCCTCACTATGGTGAACGCTGGGGGCGCCACTGGCTAGATGTGGCACGTTTTGGAGAAAGTCACGGCTACGAAGCCGACAACGAGAGGCCGAGCGCCTGGACCTACCGCGATGCAGTGATCCGTGCATTCAACTCGGACCTGCCCTTCAACACTTTCATCCGCCACTCCATCGCCGGCGATGTGCTGCAGGGTGACGACCCCCTCGCCGTTGCACTGACCGGCTTCATCACCTCGGGCTCGACCGTCACCAACGTTGATGGCGTTGACCGCGAGAAGGCAAAGTACGACAAGCTGGATGACATCGTTTCGGCGACCGGCTCAGCCTTCCTGGCGCTGACGATTGGCTGCGCCCGCTGTCACGACCACAAATACGACCCCATCGCACAGCGGGACTATTACCGCCTCGTAGGTTTCTTTCTCCCCGGCAGTGCCCGTGACCGGCAGATTGCCATCGGTCGCTCCGGCTCAAAGGTCAAGGGGCTGGCGTGGAACGGCGGCAACAAGAGAAAGAACCCCCTGCTGGAACGCGGAGATACGGAAAAAAAATCCGGAGATGTCGGCCTCGGCGTGCTTGCAGCCCTCAGCCCGGACGATGGAGATCTCGCTCGCTGGGTCGAGGCCAGCGAGAAGAAAAGCGGCGATGGCCGCCCCGGGCTGGCCCATTGGCTGACGAATGTCGACGATGGGGCCGGGGCACTGGCCGCCAGGGTGATCGTCAACCGGCTCTGGCAGCACCACTTCGGTGTCGGCCTGGTTAAAACCAGCGACAACTTTGGCCGGGTCGGCGACAAGCCCACCCATCCGAAGCTGCTTGACTGGCTTGCCGGGGAGCTGATTCGAGCCGGGTGGAAGCTGAAACCCATCCATCGGCTGATCATGACCAGCGCGGTTTATACACAGGACACCACCTGGGACAAAAAGCGTCACGACGTCGACCCCGAAAACAAGCTGATGTGGAGGCGCCAGCCGCGGCGGGTGCAGGCCGAGATCCTGCGCGATTCGATCATGAACACCGCCGGCACCCTCAATCGACAGCTCTTTGGACCAAGCATCAAACCCTGGGTGTCCAGGGATGCGATCAAAACCGGCTCTACGAATAAATGGCCCACCAACGTAAAAGACGGGCCGAAGACCTGGAGGCGAAGCATCTACGTCTTCATGCGACGCTCGATGCGGGTGCCCTTTTTCGAGACCTTCGATGTCCCCGATGCCATGAGCAGCCGGGGTGTGCGCGAAAAAACCACCGTCGCTACCCAGGCCCTGCTCTTGATGAACAACGAATTTGTCCGAAAGCAGGCGGAACACTTTGCCGGCCGCCTTGGCCAACTGGAAAACAAGGAGCCGCGGGTGGCTGTTGAAGAAGCCTACTGGCTGGCGCTGTCGCGGAAGCCCACGGAAGAAGAAATCAAGCTCAGCCTCGAGCTCATCAACAGCGAAGGCCAGAGCCTCACCAACTTCTGCCATATTCTCTTTACCCTCAACGAGTTCATCTATGTCGATTAGAGAAAGCTCCCCTGCCAGGCTCCCAACCCGCCGCGAGATGCTGTCGCGCGCCGGGGGAGGGTTCGGCTCCCTCGCTCTTGCCGGCCTGCTCGCAGACCAGGGCCTGCTGGCCGATTCCACATCAGCAACCCTGTCTCCGCTGGCCGCCAAACCTGCTCATTTCGCCCCGAAGGCCAAGAGCGTCATCTTCCTCTTCATGTATGGCGGCCCCAGCCATGTCGACCTCTTTGACCACAAGCCTGCCCTGAAAAAATTTGCCGGCAAAAAGGTCTCCGAGGCGGTCAATACCAAGGGTGCCCGCAGTCAAGGGGGCCTCTTCCCCTCTCCCTACAAATTTGAGCGCTACGGAGAAAGTGGCCACTGGGTTTCCGACCGGTTTCCGCACCTCTCCCGGGTGATCGATCACACGGCCATGCTGCGCGGAGTCTACGGCCATTCGATCAGTCATGCGCCGGCCCTTTTCGAGGTCAACACCGGCCAGATCCGCACCGGCTTTCCGAGTCTCGGCTCCTGGGTAACCTACGGGCTTGGCAGCCACAACCAGGATCTTCCCGGCTTCGTCGTCATGTACGACTACCGGGGAGGCCCCATCGGCGGCGCGCCGAACTGGGGATCGGGTTTTCTTCCTGGAGCCTTCCAGGGAACCCCGGTGCGCTCAAAAGGAACCCCGATCCTGAACCTTAACCGCCCCGGCAAGCTTGACCAGGCACGCCAGCGGCAGCTGCTCGATTACGCCGCCCGTCTCAACCGCGAGCACCAGGACCTGCATCCGGCAGAGGCTGCACTGGAAGCCCGTATCGAATCCTTCGAGCTCGCCTACCGAATGCAGGCGGCCGCGCCCGAGGCTCTCGACCTGAAAAACGAGACCGAATCAACCCGCAAGCTCTACGGTATTGAGCGCGGGAAACCCGGAGAATACTTCGGCACGCAGTGCCTCATGGCAAGGCGCCTTGTAGAGCGTGGGGTCCGCTTCGTTCAGCTCTACTCCGGCGGCGGCCATGGCGATAACAACTGGGACGCGCACGGCTCGATTAAAGGTAATCACGGAAAGCACTGTGCCGCGACCGACCAGCCTATGGCCGGCTTGATCGAGGACCTCGAACAGCGCGGACTGCTGGAGGAAACGCTGGTGGGCTGGGGGGGAGAGTTCGGCCGCACGCCCCAGAAGCAGGGCGGTGGCGGACGCGACCATCACCCCTTCGGCTTCACCATGTGGATGGCCGGAGGCGGCATTAAGCCGGGCACGAGCTATGGCGAAACCGATGAGGTGGGCTACCACGCCGCCATTGACCGAACCTCGATCCACGATGTCCATGCGACGATCCTGCACCTGATGGGCCTTCAGCACGAACGGCTCACCTATCACTTCAGCGGCCGCGATTTCAGGTTGACCGATGTCGCCGGCAAGGTTGTCGACAAGATCATCGCCTGAGGGCTCAGCTCTCTTCAGAGTCCTCAAGGCCGGGTATCGGCGTGACTTCTTCGAGGGCTTCGAGGCGCACAAGGATCTCAGCCACCGCCCCGGCAACCGTCGAGGCGATGCTTGTGCAGAATTGCTGTCTCGGCTCTCCCATGAAGTCCTCGAAGGGAGAGGTCAGGTCGTTGCAGACAATGCTGCCAGTGCTTCCTCCTGCCCCCCGGTCGACCCGCTCGGTCCACAGGCGGCGATAGGCTGCCGCGGCAAGGCGCAGCTCTTCGGTCACGGGCCCGGCCGGATCGGGGTCACCCAGGATCTCTCCAAGAACCAGCTCGCCGGCCTTGATGGCACCGCACTCACCCGCACCGGTGATGCCCCCCTTGCGCAGTGCCTGGTAAGGCGCTGAGGGCAAGCCGAAGGTCTCCGCCAGGGCGATTCCGCAGCTGCGATGAGGCACCTGGCGCCCCTCATAGAGAACATGAGCTTTACGGGCCGCCTCGGCTACAAGAGCCTGCTCCGAATCGCTGAGCTCGCGCTCAAACCTGGCATCGTCGATGGCATCTGCGCTCATGGATCCCTGTTTACTTTGGCCGGAAGTCGATTGCCAGATGAAAGAAAAGAGAAGCTGGTCAATCGGGGACCAGAATATCGAATCGGGCCGGGTCCAGTGCGAACTCAAACTCGGAGCTCTCCAGCCAGATGTCGCCATCGGAGTTGAAGGGCTGGCTCAGGGAGAGGGAGACCTGGAGCGGCCCGGCCGTCTGGTGGTAGACCACGACATCTTTTTCTTCGAGGTGGCTTCCCTTGCCCAGCTTTCGCAACATGCGGAGATAGGAGTGACTCCGGGAGGACCTGAAGATGCAGAGGTCCATCAGCCCGTCATCCATCCTGGCCTTCGGGCAAGGCACCAGGTTGCCGCCGATGGTGGGCTCGTTGTGCAGAAAGAGAGCCAGCACATCCCCCTCGAAATCCGGCTTGTTCTCCTCGGGAGGAAAGACGATCTTCATGCTGAGGACCGGCTCGTTGCGCCGCTCCCGGCGCCTCTGGGAACGGATCTCGAAGTAGGCAAGCAGGTTGTAGCTGGCATTGCCAAGCAGGCGGAACAACAACCTCCAGAACCAGTTCTGGCGCAATCGCTCGTAGCTGATCCCGACGTTGGAGGGAAGCCCCAGGCTGCTTGACTGGAGAATCAGCCGGGTCCGGTCTTCTTCAGGAACGCGGTAGGTCAGGATGTCCAGCGGCCGCTTCCCGGTGCCGAGAAAAGCCGTCTCACAGGCTTCGGCATCCTTCAGATTCAATCCGAAGCCGGCGGCGAGGCAATTCGCCGTTCCTGCTGGAACCAGGCCAACCGGACAGGTTCCACCCTTTGCATAAAGCCACTCGAGGGCCGAATTGATCGTTCCATCGCCACCGGCGACGACCAGGCGTTCATCGGGCGGAGCGATGTTCTCAAGCTCCGTCACCTCTGCGAATTCAACCCCATCCTCATGGCCACCGGCCTCGAGCCAGCGTTTCATGTTAGAATGACATTGCCCCCCCCGGCGAGACCGGGGATTGTGAATGATCAGGATACGACTCATCACCGACATTGTACGTTTGTCGGCAAACGAACTTCACCTTATAATCCCGGGCCCATGAGCAGCAACACCTCCTACGAGCTGGAAAAAATGAGCCGCACCGAGCTCGTCGGCCGCAAGGTCACGCTGAGCGATGGCCGCGAAGGCGAGATCGTCCACGTTGAGTACGAATCCCCTGAGCGCGTCGCCCTGGTCCAGACCTACAAGGAAAAGCCCAGCCCGCTCACACGTGTCGCCGTTGACCGGATGAGCCCCTCGCACATGCCGTTTATCACCGAATTGCTTGACCAATGAGCCGGCGCAGGAAAAAAAATCGGCGACCTAAGACCGAAGACGGCTCTTCTGCTGCAAAAGAATCCCCCGAGCCACAGGTGCCCTCCTCCACCCGGGAAAATGAGAACGCAAAGCCACTTCGCACAAGCCTGGGAGCCTTTGCCCTCGTCCTGGGCGCCCAGTTCCTGCTGCTGGGTTTTTTCTACACCATGGCCGGTGCGTATCCGGCGGCGGCAAAGCTTCGGACTCTCAAACAGGCCTTTATTGCCGAGCCGGGCAAGACGGTGGAGGTTTCCGCTCGCATCCGCTATACGCTCCCGAAAAGCTTACCTTCAAGGCCCGGCCAGATAACCTTTCGCATCAACCTCGAGGGGCAGGCTCCCGTTAACCGGGAGGTAAAGCCTGCAGCCCTGGTAAAAGTCAGCTTAACAGCGCCTCAAGAACCCGGAGTCCATCCCTTTACGCTCGTTGCCGACCCCGATGGTTCCGCAGGAATCGGGCCGCTGAAAGCAACTGCAGCCCTCAAAGTCGTCGCGCCAGCGAAATCGACCAGCCCTTGACAGCTCTCGCCCACCTGTTGAAACTCCGAATACAGGGGCACTCATCCGTTGCACAGCCGGGCGAGAGCTAGGACAATTCCCCTTTGCCGGGCAAGCAGCCCCGCAACCTGTCTGAATACATTTTTTATCAACGAGGTAGCACTGTGACACGATTCCCGATCCCATCGCGCGCCAGGCTTTTGCCCTTAGCGCTTATTGCTGCAACCATCGTGGCCGGCTTCTCCCCCCAGCTCTCCAGAGCGGAAGAGCTGGCCCCCGACCCCGCTAAGATCCGCGATCATGTAGCCTATCTTGCCAGCGACGACCTCGGCGGCCGCGACAGCGGTGAACCCGGGCTGGAAATTGCGGCTGAATACATTGCGCGTTTCTACGCGGAGTACGGCCTTGAGCCCGCCGGCGACAACGGAACCTACTTCCAGCACTTCACCATTCCCCAGGGCGCCTGTTTCGTCCAGGATGCCGGGGCCGTCATCGAATTTGAGAAGGGCGGAGAGATCTCCTGGACTCCCGATGCCGAGGTCGCAGCCTTTGGCTTTACCGATGGGAAAACCATCGAGGCGCCACTGGCCTTCGCAGGCTACGGAATCACAACCAACGAGAAAGAAAAAAGCAGGGGCCTTGAGTACGACGACTACAGCGGGATCGATGTAAAGGGCAAGGTGGTGATCATCCTGCGCTATACCCCCCGCTATTCTGCCGCCGACACACCCTTTGGCGGGCGCAGGAGCCGGCACGCTCCATTTGCTGCCAAGATCGACAACGCCCGCAAAAACGGAGCTGTCGGGGTGATTTTTGTAACCCCCACGGGAAGGCCAGACCAGGACTGCTACGGTGTGGTACACCGGGCGGCCCCTCGCCAGCCCACCATGCCGGCGCTTTACGCCCGCCGGGCCAGTGTCGACCATCTCCTGAGACATTCAGGTGAAACCGTCGGGCGGCTGGTCAAGAAGATCGATGCCGGGCTGAAGCCTGCCAGCTTCGACCTCAAGGGAGCAAAAATCCGCTTTGCCACCGCAAGGCGCCATCTCCTCCTGAGAAACGTTGCCGGAAAACTGACCGGATCCGACCCGAAGCTGGCTGCAGAAACCATCGTCATCGGTGGCCACTACGACCACATCGGGCGCTTCGGCAACCAGGTCGCAGAGAAAAACCTCGGCCAGATACACAACGGTGCCGATGACAATGCCAGCGGCACCGCAGGAATTATCGAGCTGGCGCGGCTACTCTCAAACGGCAAGCGCCCCAAACGCTCTTTTGTCTTTGTTGCCTTTTCAGGTGAAGAGATCGGCCTCTTCGGAAGCCGGTACTGGGTCAATGCAAAACGCTATTTCACCGCTACAGAGCCGACCACAGCGCTGGAAAAAACCCCTAACCCCCATGGTGGCGCAAAGGGAGCCGCCCTGTTGTGGGAAACCGGAACCATGCTCCAGGCCACAGGCAGCTTCCAGGGCAGCCATTTTCAGGTAAAAACCCTCGGTGGCGAAAGCGGCTGGGTAAAAAATACGGACCTCAAGCAGGTCGAGGGCCCCACTCCCCTGCATTCTGTCATAGCGATGATCAACCTCGACATGATTGGCCGGGGCAAAGATGGTGGAGCGGTTACCGTTCTGGGGGCTCATTCATCAGCCTCCTTCCCCCCCATGCTTGAAAAGATCTCAAAAGAGACCGGGCTTCCCATCAAGCTCAACAAGGGACTTGGCGGTGGCGGCTCCGACCATGCCAACTTTGTTCGCAAAAAAATACCCGTGGTGTTTTTCTTCACCGGGATGCACGGGCAATACAATATGCCTGACGATGACCTCGAAACCGTCAACATCGCTTTTGAGAGTCGCATCCTCGACATGGCCTGGAAGTCAGCGCTCCACCTGGCGTCCACCGAAAAACGCCCGGTTTTCTCCCAGAGCGGTGCCGGCACAACATCAACCAACTCCGACCGGCCTATGCTCGGTATTATCATCGACCCCGAACACCAGGGCCCCGGCATCAAGATCCGCGAAGTCGTCGAAGATTCCGTTGCCGAAAAAGGCCCCCTCAAGGCCGGTGATGTCATCATCGCCTTCGGTGACAATGGGGTGAAGGCCTTGCCTGATCTGCAGAAGGCCCTTGAAGCCCGCCCCCAGGGAAAAATCAAGATTAAGGTCGTTCGCGGCGGATCTGAGAAACAGGTTGAAGTAGAGTTCCCCACCCGCCAGGGGGGATTCCGGGTCAGCTTTGGCTCGGTGCCTGATTATGGCTATGCAGAAAAAGGTGTCCGCTTCGAAGACATCCGCCCATCAACACCTGCAGCTGCGGCTGGTGTCAAACCAGGAGATGTCCTGGTCCGCTGGGCAGGAAAAGAAGTCCGGGATGTTCAGCACTGGACGGAGCTGCTGGGAGGCCACAAACCTGGTGATAAGGTCGAGATCGAGGTCCTAAGAGACAAGAAGACCCTGAAGATGAGCGTTCTGCTCAAGGGGCGTTGATAAGAATCACCGATCCAGCCGGACATTGTAACGCTTCAGCAAACCCCCGGTGACGCTGAAGTACTGCGCTCGAGCGGCCTCCAGGTTGGTCCGGGCCTGCAGAGACTGTGTCTGGATGTCGATAAGCTCGTTCTCGATGGTGTTAACCGTAAAGGGAATAGAGACGCCCGCGGCCAGGCGGCGGCGCTCGGCCTCGAGTTCGGTTTCCTTCAGGCGGACAAGATCCTGCAGATACTCGAGCTTGCGAACCAGGGATTTCAGCTGGCGAATGCTCTGGTCGACCTCGACGATAATGGCATTCTCAGCCTGTAATCTCTGCCACTGGAGTTGCTGATACCGGTCCCGGGTCATTTCATAGCTGTTTTCAAGTCCCCTGCCGGAAAGCGGAACCTCAAATTGAAGGCCAACCGTCCAGCCGTAAAAGTCACCTGTGCTCAATGAAGAAAACGCTCCATCGAAAGAATCATCGAGGCCGTACTGAGCCCAGGTCGCCTGGACATCAAGGCGTGGCAGCCGTTCGTTCCGGGCTAATTCGACCAGCTTCTTCTGGTTCTCCAGTTGAACCGCAAATCTCCTGTAATCGGGCCTCTGCCCGAAGGCCGCCGACAAAGAGGCTCCTCGGTCAGGAACCAGCTCCTGGCCTGCAGGCTCGGTAACCGGCTGAACACGAATGCCCTCAAAGCTGCCCTTCTTCTCACCTGCCTCCCAGATTTTCTTCAGGGACTCGCCTTTGTATTGCAGAAGCTCAAGAAGATTGTCACGGGCATTTTCCAGCAGCAGGCGGGCATCATTCAGCTCAACTTTGCGCCTGGCATGCTGGCCTTCAATTGTCACAACATAGATCCTGGCCTGGGTTCCAGCAGCCTCTTCCTTGCGAGCCTTCTCAACATTTTCAGCCGCGACTTTCAGCGAATTCTGTTTTGCTTCAATATTGCGTGTTGAGAAAACCAGCTGCCAATAGGCCGACTCGATATTGAAAATAAGGGTGTCGATTGCGGCTTCAAGGTCATGAGCTGCCAATTCGCGATTGTTTTCCGCAATCTGAATGCCGGCATTGTTGTACGGGTACCAGGCCCCTTTGAGCAGCGGCTGGCTGGCAGACAGCCTTACAGAGGCTTCTTCTACCGGGTTGAAGCCATAAACCGTACCTGCGGCCAAGGGTCGGTCAAAGCCCGACTCGTTGATAATCAGTGAATAGCTGGTGCCCAATAAGGTTCGCCCACGCAAGCCCGTTGAAACTCCAGTGGTTTCAAATGGGTTAACCCGTGCATATGGCTGAATGTTGCCTGGCCCGAGGTCAAGAATGCTCGCCGTTGGCCGCCTGTTTTTGCTGTAGTTGGCTGAAGCCGTCAGCAGGGGATCAAACACTGCCTGCTGAATGACCATTTGGCGCTGCCGGATCTGGCTCTCGAGCCTGGCAACCCTGACATCAAAATTCCGGGCCAGCCCCATCTCAACAGCCTGCTGAAGGCTTAATTCCAACTCGATCTCTGGCTCAACAGCCTGGGCGCTGTCCTGCTTCCCCGCTGGAGCTGAAGCCGCTGCCTCTCCGTCTTCCTGCGAATAAAGGCAAAAACCCGGCAAAATGAAAGCCGTCGCCATCAACGCGGCCCTGCCTGCACAGCGACTCCACCTCGTCGCCGAAAGCCAATCAAGCACTCTCTTCTCTCCGGTTAGAACCTAGGCAACTCTTCTTTTCTTCAGCCTGTGGGCACAGAACTCCGCCACAGCCTTGGCCCGGCCAGGTTGGCGAGCCACGACATGTTGCAATGCTCGCCCGCAGGAAGCCAGCCCAATCCTCAATGAGGAACATTTTTACACTGCGTCAACCGGAGAAAGAAGCTTGTCCCTCAACTGGTCAAATTCTTCGCGCGAATTAAAGCTGATCGACAAAACACCTTGTTGTTTTCGCTTACCTCTAACCCTGATGGCAACACGAGCACCGAGGGCCTCCATAAGCTCCTCTTCCAGCTTGAGCACGTTGGGGTCCTTTTCTGTCGGTTTCTGGCGCTTTCTGCCTGGTTTTTCAGGTATTTCCACTTCGGGATCAAGATCATCCCCACGCAACGCGGCCTCGGTCTCCCTTACCGACAGGTTCTCTACTGCAATTCGCTCGAATAAGAGCCGCTGTTCAGCCGAACTGGAAGCAGAAAGCAATACTTTGGCGTGTCCGGCGGTTATCTGTTCACGTGCCAGCGCTTTTTTAATATCAACTGGAAGCTCCAACAGGCGAATTGTATTACTCACAGCTGAGCGGCTGAGCCCAAGCTGCTCGGCAACCTTTTCCTGGGTACAGGACTTTACCTCCATCAGGCCTTTGTAGGCCTCCCCCAGCTCAATCGGATTCAGGTCATCGCGATGCAGGTTTTCTATCAGGGCCAGTTCCAGCAATTTGTCATCATCGACCTCTGATAACATTATCGGAACCTCATCGAGGCCGAGCTCGCGAGCCGCACGGAGACGGCGCTCCCCTGCAACCAGGAGATATCCCTTTTTTTCCTTCCGGGCAAGAAGCGGCTGCAGAAAACCATCGCGCGCTATCGAGGTCTTTAATTTCTCGAGCTCCGTGAGGGGAAAATCCTTTCGCGGCTGCTTGGGGTTCTCCTGGATCTCAGCCGGGTTGACCATCAAAACGGCCGGCCCGGAACCTGGCCCATCATTGGAGCCGGGGTTTTTTTCGCCCCCTCCTTCCTTGCCCGACCGGGGCTTGGTGGGAACTTTTTTTTCCGGCAATTTCCTCGTCGACGTTTTTGACTTGGCGCTCTTGGCCCGGGTCGGCACATCTCCCCCATCCCGGCCAATCAACAATTCAAGTCCACGGCCTAATTTCCTCTTAGCCATTCTCCATCACTTCCCGGGCCAACTCGACATACGCCCAGGCCCCTTTCGATTCACAATCGTATTGAAAGGCCGGGCACCCATGACTGGTTGCCTCGGCCAAAAGAACATCACGCGGAATAACTGAAGTAAACGTTCCGCCCTCAAAAAACTCCGCCACCTGGTCCAAAACATCCTGCGAAAGGTCCAATTCCTGTGAAAACATGGTCAGGAGAAGGCCTTCTATCTCTAAATCAGGATTTGTACTTTTCTGTATTTTTTTAACTAATGGCAATATCTGGCTGAGCCCCTCCATTGCGTAATACTCGCACTGGACGGGGATGATAAGCCCGTCGCTAAGCTCCAGCGCCAGCGTCGGCAGCCCAGAAAGCGACGGCGGGCAATCCAGGATCACGTAATCGAAAGCCTCGGCCGCGTCGCGAATGCGACCTCGAAGAGCTCCGGCATCGGCAGCCTCAAGCTTCCGCACAACCCCGAGGTCAGAAGCCTCAGGGCTGGAGGGCAAGACCCACAGGTTTTCGAACTCCGCCTCACAAAAGAACGGCTCCAGCTCCTCTCCGTTGAGCAGCGCGCTCAAATACGGAAACTCATCAGACCCCGACAGCGGCACCTCCACCCCTACCCCACTCGTCGCGTTGGCCTGCGGATCAAGATCCATAAGGAGAACCTTGCGGCCGGCGAGACAGAGACTGGCGGCCAGGTTGATCACCGTGGTCGTCTTGCCAACCCCGCCCTTCTGACTCGCAACTGTAATTGCTCGCGCCAACTGGAACCACCAACCTGCTTGTTTAAAGACACGCGCGCCTGAAGCCACGCGACAAAATAACGCTGGAACTTTAGTCTCAGGAGCAAAGGCTTTCAAGGCATAAAACTCAGCGCCCCAATCAGCAACAATGTTCTACGTTGAACATCCTGGCTGCAAAGGACCAAAACCATCTCGAGGAAAGCCACAACCGCCAACCCCAAACCCGCAACCCAAAGGCAGCAACCCCAAAGCGGGCCACAAAGGCCAGGCCCTAAAACCCAGCCTGTAAAAAGAAGCTCCGCGACAGAAGAACGCCAACAGACTAACAACACAAACTATCTACCCCCGACGGAGCGGCCGGCCGCAACGGATCGCCCCAGGGCCCGCCTTCACGAGACGCCTGCAATTGGCAACCAGGCCCCCCAGAAATTACTACCTCGTGCTGTGGCCCACATATCTATTTTATGGGCCTCGTCGGCGCCCGGGCCCGTTGGGGCGGGGG
>CAZTRG010000029.1:0-35357 GCA_964615885.1 uncultured Planctomycetia bacterium
CGCGAGAACCTCGACAGTGGCAGCCCTGTCGAGCTCTCCGACATCACCGACACCCGGGCGGTCATCAACGTCTGCGGGCCGCGCTCCCGGACCTTGCTCGAGAGCGTCTGCGATGATGCGCTCGACAAGGAGAGCTTCCCCTTCGGGGCCTGCCTGCCCCTGCATATTGGAGATGCCACGGCCCTCGCCCTCAGGGTGACCTACGTTGGCGAGCTGGGCTGGGAGCTTCACATGCCGGTGGAGGCCGCCGCCGCAGTCTACGACCGGCTCATGGAGGCCGGGGCGGCTCTCGATGTTCGCAACGCGGGCTACCGGGCCATAGAGTCCTGCCGCCTTGAGAAGGGCTACCGCTACTGGAGCACGGACCTGACCGCCGACTACACCCCCTGGGAGGCGGGACTCGGATTCTGTGTCGCGCTCGACAAGGGAGACTTCATCGGTCGGGAGGCCCTCGCCGAGGCCAGGGAGAAGGGCCCCTCGCGCAAGCTCTGCTGCTTCACCCTCGAAGAATACAGACCACTCAACGGAGGCGAGACCATCTCCCGGCAGGGAGAGGTGCTCGGTGTTTTAACCAGCGGCGGCTACGGCTATACCGTCGGCCAATCGATCGCCTACGGCTACGTTCCCGCACAGATGGCCGGTGAGACCGACTTCGAAATCGAGGTCATGGGCGAATCGATCCCTGCGACCCGGCACGATGGAGCGCTCTACGACAAGGGGCGTGAGCGGATCCTCGCCTGAAAATAAAACCCCGGTCAGGAGCCGGAACCGGGAAGGCGCTCGGCAACCAGCTCAGCGATGTCCTTCACCTCGACAGGGCTGTCCACTGAATCGCGGGCATCGGTCATCATGGTCATGCAGAAGGGGCAGCCGACGGCGACCGTCTCCGGCTCGGTCTCCTGCAGCTGCCTCCAGCGCTCGGAGTTGATCCGTTCGCCGGTGTCTTCCTCCATCCACATGCGTCCCCCGCCGGCGCCGCAGCAGAAGCCCTCCTTGCCGGACTGCTCGGGCTCCACCACCTCGAGCCCGGCGGAGCGTAAGGCAGAACGCGGCGCCTCCACCACGTCATTCTGGCGCGCCAGGTAGCAGGGGTCGTGGAGGGTTCCCCGAACCGGGGCGCCCCCGGCAAGCTCCAGGCGGCCGGTGGAGATCAGCTCCTCGATAAACTCTGAATGGTGAACGACCTCGTAGTCGCCCCCGAGGTCGGGATATTCGTTAGCGATCGCGTTGAAACAATGCGGACAGGTGGTCAGGATGCGCTCAAAGCTGGCTGCTGAGAGTGTCTCGATATTGGCGCCGGCCAGCTCGGTGTAGGTGAACTCATCGCCCATCCTCCGGGCAGGATCCCCCGTGCAGCATTCGCCCTTGCCGAGGATGGCGAAACGAACACCCGCCGCCTTGAGGATCCGGACCATCGCCTCGGTCACCTTCCGGCTGCGCCGGTCGTAGCTCCCCGCACAACCGATCCAGAAGAGCACCTCCGGCGAGGGCTCCTCTTCGATGGTCGGCACGGCAAGCCCCTCCGACCAGGCGGACCTCTCTTCGCGCGGCATGCCCCAGGGATTGCCGGCCGCGCCGACCGACCTCAGGGCAGCCTGGGCGCTGCCGCGGATCTCACCCTCCGCCACGAGATGCCGTCGCAGGTCAACAATTGCGCCGAGCTGGTCGATGTAGACCGGGCATTCCTCCACGCAGGCGCCGCAGCTGGTACAGGCCCAGAGAACATCCGGACTGATCTCTTCGCCATGCAGGGAGTCAGCGGAGGCACCTGCTCCTGCGATATCCAGCACCACCTTCATCGGCGAGAGCGGCTTGCCGGTGGTCGTAGCCGGGCAAACCGTCTGGCAGCGCGCGCACTCTGTACAGGCATCAAAGCTCATCAGCTGGCGACGCGTGAAATCAGCAGCAGTGGCCACCCCGTAGCGGCCGGTCTCTTCGACCTCCTCCATGGAGACACCCTGGTACCTGCCCGCCTTGCGGTCCTCATGCAGAGCGATGTTCAGCGGCGCGAAAAAGATATGGCGCAGCTTGCAGTAGGGCACCAGCGCGATAAAGGCCATCGAGAGGACCATGTGAAACAACCAGCAGGCCAGGTGCCAGAACTCGAGGGCTGCCGGACCGAGGCCCTGCAGGCACAGCGCCAGGCCCCAGCCCACAAAGCTCCAGCGCTCAAAGGGGTGATTCTCCATTCCCCCTCCGGCCGCAGCAATTCGCAGCCCCTCGGTGGCAAATCCGCTGAGGCCAATGACCAGGAACAGCCACAAGACAGCCAGGTCAATTCGGCGGCTCAGCGGACGGAAATGCCCATCAGCCTTCCGCCGCAGGAGCGCCAGCACCAGGCCGACAAGAAAGAAGATCCCGAAGACCTCCAGGGCAAAGGAGACCCCCAGGTAGAAATTCCCGGTAAAAAACAGGTGCTCCTGCCCCAGCAGCCAGCTGCCGTAGTCCTCAGCTGCAACGATACAGGTGCCGATGAAGAGCACCACGAAACCCCAGAAGACCAGCGCATGGGAAAGGCCGGCTGCGCCTGAACGCCAGATCCTCGACTGCAGGACAGCATCGCGCCAGAGCCGCCCCAGGGCCTTTGACAGCGACACCGAAGCCCCTGCTGGACGTCCCTTTCGCCAGCCCCTGACCTTTTGCACAATCCCGAAGATGCAGACCGCCAGTGCTGCAAGGAAGAGGAGGTACATCAGCACCCGGGCCCAGGGCGGGACATTCCAGAGGATCTCGCGGGTCACGACTGCTGCGATCGATGGGCTCAAATCAACCCCTCCGTTTTTCAAGCGCGGCCGTCAATTCCGGGACCGCATCGAAGAGATCAGCCACCAGGCCCAGGTCCGCCACCTCGAAGATCGGTGCCTCGGGATCCTTGTTGATGGCCACGATCGTCCTGGAGTTCCTCATGCCGGCCAGGTGCTGGATGGAACCCGAGAGGCCAATGGCAATATAAACCTCGGGTGCAACAATCTTACCGGTCTGGCCGATCTGGAACTCGTTAGCCATCCAGCCGGCATCGACAACTGCCCGGGTCGCACCGAGCGCTGCATCGAGAACATCCGCCAGGCTCTCACAGAGGGGGATCCCCTCCTCCGGCCCCCTCGTGCCGCGCCCCACCGAAACAATAATATCAGCCTCCTTCAGATCCGGACGGTCAGAGGTGGCCGCCTCGATCCCGACGAAGACCTTGCCCGGATGGGAGATCCCGCCTGGTGCATCAAGAGCCTCAACCGGGGCGGCTTCCGCGGGCGGCGGTGGCGAGAACTCGCTGGCCCGGCAGGTCACCAGCACCATCGGGGCCTCCAGCTCAACCGTGGCCAGGAGATTGCCGACAAACACGGCCCGGGTAAAGACGGCCCGGTCCGGATCGACGCTCCCCACCTCCAGGACATCGCTCGCCATGGGAGCATCGAGAACCGCTGCCAGCCGCGGAAAATATTCACGCGATGCAGAGTTCGTCGCTGCACCGATACAGCGGTATGAGCGGCCATCGAGAAAAGACGCCGTGGCGGCGGCGTAGGCTTCGGCGGTATAGACCTCCAGGTCAGCGCCCGCCATGGTGAAGACCTGCCTGGCCCCCAGGGCCGCGGCAGAGTCCGCCCGGGCCTGCGCCCCCGGACCCAGCAGGAGAATGTCCAGCTGCCCACCTGCGGCAGAGGCCAGCTCCAGGCCAAAGCCCACTGAGGAGAGCTCAGACTTCCCCAGCTCTGGCGTCGGCGCCTGGATTACAATAAGTGTGTCTGTCATAGCCTGCCTGCAAACCCCCGGGCTTTCACCCGCGGAAAATAAAGATCAAATCAGTTTCTTCTCTGCCAGCGCATCGACCAGCTCATCCACTGAGCCCAGGATGGCCCCCGGCGGTTTCTCCTGGAGCGCTCGAAAGCCGGTAACCCGGCTGCGGGTGGTGCCCGGATCGCAAAGCTCATCGAGGGAGAGGACCTCAACCGGCTTCTTCTTCGCCTTCATGATCCCTGGAAGAGACGCGTAGCGCGGTTCGTTGAGGCGAAGGTCTGCAGTGACCACCGCCGGCAAATCCAGCCCCAGGGTCTCCAGGCCCTCGTCTACCTCGCAGACCACCGTCGCCGATGCTCCATCTTCGGACAGCTCGATGCTGGAGGCCTGGTTGGCCTGCGGCCAGCCCAGCAGGCCGGCCAGCATCGCCGGCACCTGTCCGCATTCGTCATCGACTGCCAGCTTTCCAGAGAGCACCAGGTCCGGCTCCTCCCTTGCGGCAACAGCAGCCAGGGCCCGGGCAAGCTGCAGGCTGTCGAGGGAGCCGCTGCCATCAACCCGGACCGCGCGGTCCGCGCCCATGGCCATGGCGCTGACAAGCTGCTGCTGGCTTTCCTCTCCTCCCACGGTCACCACCACCACCTCGGCCTCGCCCAGGGACTCTCTAATTCGCAGGGCCTCCTCAATCGCCAGCTCGTCAAAAGGATTGACCTCGAACTGTACGTTGTCAAGATCGAGGGCATCGCCGCCTTCCGCAATCCGGATGCGGGCATCCCGCTGGGGAGTACGCTTCAAGGTTACGAGTAATTTCATCTCAAGCTTTCACCTGTGCAGTTCCATCAGAACGGGGCGACCCCGCCTGACACAAGTTACAACAAACCGGCTGCTCTTCCCACCACGGCAAAGAAGCTCTCACCATCCTACCATCTCCTGCTAGCGCCCTGGCGCCTTGCAGATGACAGCGGCAACCTTCCTCCCCAGGCGCAGGACAAAAACGACAAAAGGGCTGTCGCCCTTGCCGCGGAGTTTTTTTCTCGCCTCCTCCGGATTGACGGCTCCTCCCCGGGTTTTTACATCGACGATGCCTGCGCTGCGGCCGGCCAGCCAGGCCGCCACCTTGCGCGGGCGCCAGGGCATGGCCTCAAGCACCTCGTAGCTCTTGAACCAGGGCTCCGGGGCCGGGGAGGCACCCGTAAGGATTCCCAGGCCGGCAGCCAGCTCCACCAGGCCATGGTCGTCACAGGCCCCGGCCAGGAGACCCGCCCTCTCCAGGGAGGGGGCGGCAACAGCAATCCATTGCTCCGGGCCTGCGGCCGCTGAGCAGGGAAGCGGGGCCGGGCGGCCACTCAGCTGCTCGCCCAGGGGAAGCAGGCTGGCGGTATGCTGCCCCGGGTTGAGAGCCAACCGGCCGCTCCAGAGAACCGCCTGCACAAGGCGGCCGGAATCTTCGATGAGCTCAAGCTCGCTGTTCTCTGAAAGGGGAAGGTCATCGATCCGGACACCCGGCCCGAGCTTCACCGCCGAATCCGGATTCCTGGCCAGCAGCGTTTCGATAAACTCCGGGCCGGGCCGGTAGTCACGGTAACTCCAGGCCCGCCGGCCCCGGCCTCCCCCGGCCTGATCTTCCTCTCTACGGGATGGGTCGATATGAACCACCTCCCCCTCCAGGGCAAGGCCCTCGACGTTCTCACAGCAGCTCTCTCCGGCAAGGCCGGCCTCCTCAAGGTTCCTGCCGCACATCCAGGCCCGCAGGGGGTCGACATCGAAGGCCCTGGTGTGGGCAACAGCGGCAAGGGCGAGGGCATCTCCCCCGATCCCGCAGCAGAGGTCATAAATCCGGGACGGGGCCAGCCGGGAAAACCTGGCGGCCTTATGCTGTGCCACCAGGAAGCCGGTGGCCTGTTCGACACCGGCGACATCTCCCACCAGGGCGGGCAGGGAGGGAAACTTGGCGGCCCCGCTGCGGCGCGCGGCAACGAGCTCCAGGGCTGCGGCGGCGAGCCCGCCTCCCCAGCGATCACGCAGACGCTCGAGCCGGGAGGCCTGGCGAAAATCCCCCGATTCCGCCTCTTTCAGCAGCTCAGCCGAGGATGGCTCCAGGAGCCTGCGCCAGTGGGTCATGGAATCGTTCTGGTCATTCATGGTGTCAGGCTCACAATAGAGGGTGTGAGGGCTCCAGATTCCACTTCTGAGGGAAAAAAATCAATCCTTCCGGAGTCCCTGCTACTCTATCTGCTATGATCAAGAGGGGTGGATTTTACGACTCTCGGACCGACAAAATGGCGAATATCCCGCGAGACCGGATCATGCTGGGAGAAAATTTAAAAACAGCCGCCTCCTGCCTCCTTCTTGGGGTGAGTCTCCTGCTGCCGATGCAGGAAGCTGCCGCGCAGTCGCAGCCGAAGATCTCAGCCAGTGACCGGCGCGCAATCCGCAATGAAATCACACCCAAGCTGCGCCTGGCCGTCCGCAGGGGCATGGCCCAGCTCCTGGGCCGGCAAAAAAGAACGAACTCCTTCGCCTCTGAAGATTACTCGGTGGCAACCAATGCCCTGATGGGAATGGCCCTGCTGGCGGGCGGCTACAGTGACAAGACCGGGCCGGGAGAATACATCTCCGCACTGAAACAGAACACCTCGACCATCCTGCGCTACCAGAAGAAAAACGGCTATATCGATGATGGTGACAGCAAGATGTACGGCCATGGATTTGCCACCCTCTACCTGGCCCAGCTCTACGGAATGAGCGCCAGCCCGGACACCGTCATCCGCAAGGCCCTGGAGAGAGCCATCCGGCTCATTGAGCGGGCCCAGGGCAAGGAAGGCGGCTGGGACTATCTGCCGGCCGGAAGCGGCGTGCTGACCAGCAAGAACGCCAACGGCGACACATCGATCACCGTCTGCCAGACCCTGGCCCTGCGGGCCGCCCGCAACCTCGGAATCGCTGTCGATAGCGCCGTCATCGACAATGCCAAGCGCTATATCCAGAGAGCCCAACTTGCCAATGGTGGCTTTGCCTACAGGATCGGCCGTGGCGCCATCAAAGATTACAGTGAATTCCCGCGCTCGGCCGCAGGTGTGTGCATCCTCTACAGCCTCGGAGACTACACCAGCGTCAAGATGCGCCAGGGCATCGTCTACCTGGAGAAGAACTACCGTGAGCTCAATAACTTTCCACACTATGCCCACTACTATTGTGCCCAGGCCCTCTTCCAGGTCGGTGGACGATCCTGGAAGGAATACTTCAACTGGGTCAGTGAGCAGCTGCTGAAATACCAGCTGAAGGACGGCTCCTGGAAGGCCGGGCTGATGGAGAGAAGCTCTGCGGTACGTACGGCCATGGCCCTCATTGTCCTCCAGCTCCCCTACCGCTTCCTGCCGATCCACGAACGCTGAGAGCTTCCGGCGCCGGCTTCCCGGCGAAGCAAAACAGCGGACTCCCTCCGTGAAGGTATTTTTTTGTTCCTGTCAGCGCGTCAAAGGCGTGAAATAGCCGGGATCTGATTGATCTCCGGGCACCAGGTGCCCGGCTCGAAAGACCGCCGGGGAGAACGAGACATGGCCATACGAATCTTCACTATCACCTTCGCGCTTATCCTGCTGCCCTTGCTCGAGGGCCAGGCCGGCACAAAGCCCAATATCATCGTCGTGCTTGTTGACGACATGGGCTACTCCGATACGGGCGCCTACGGCGGAGAGGTCAGAACCCCGAACATTGACCGGCTGGCACGTGGTGGCCTGCGCTTCACCCAGGCCTACAATTCCGCACGCTGCTGCCCCTCCCGGGCGTCTCTGCTGACCGGCCTCTACTCCCACCAGGCCGGCATTGCCAACTTCACCGGTCCCGACAGAACCGCTAAAAAAGGCCCCGCCTACCTCGGCAGGCTCAACAAGAAATGCGTCACCCTCGGCGAGGTGCTCAGCGGTGCAGGCTACTCAACCTATTGCGTCGGCAAATGGCATGTCGGCCACCAGGAGAGCCCGGTCCTGCGTGGTTTCGAAGAGTTCTACGGCTACATCCGCGGACACTCCACCGACCAGTGGATCAGCAGCAACTACACCAGGCTGCCGGCCGGCAGGAAACCGGAGATCGAGTACAAGCCGGGGGAGTTCTACGCCACCGATGCCTTCTCAGACTACGCACTTGAGTTCATCCGGCAGGGACAGAAAAGAAAGAAGCCCTTCTTCCTCTACCTCGCCCACTCTTCCCCTCACTTTCCCCTGCAGGCCCCGGCTGCCACGCGAGACTCCTACCTCGAGACCTACCGCCGCGGCTGGGACGTGCTCCGCAAGGAACGATACGAGCGCCAGGAAAAATCGGGCCTGGTGACCCCCAGCTGGAAATTCACAAGACGATCCGCTGTACCTGTAGATCGCGCCGACATCGCCAATGGCTTCCCGGGTAAACAGAACCCACCCTGGAAATCACTGCCGGCCGGGCGCCGTGAAGACCTCACCTACCGCATGGCGACCTTCGCCGCCATGCTGGACCATGTCGACCAGGGGATCGGCCGGATCCTTGACCACCTCGAAAAGAGCGGCGACCTCGACAACACACTGATCCTCTTTACCAGCGACAATGGGGCCTGCTATGAATGGGGCCCATTCGGTTTCGACGGGCGCAGCCGGCGCGGCAAGACCACCCTGCACGAGGGAGATCAACTGCAAAAGGTCGGCGGGCCCGGCACCTATCATTCCGTCGGCAGCGCCTGGTCCTGCCTGAGCAACACCCCGCTGCGAATGTACAAGCACTTCAACCACGAAGGCGGCAATTCCAACCAGCTGGTCGCCCACTGGCCGAAGGGGATCAGGAAGCCGAACCGCTGGGTAAGGTCCCCGATCCACCTGATAGACATCATGCCGACAATCTGCGCCGTAGCCGGAGCTGAATACCCCGAAGAGTTCAAGGGGCGCAAGATCACGCCGGTGGAGGGCACAAGCATCAAGCCGCTGCTGGATGGAGAGGCCGCCCTGCCGGCGAGGACCCTGTATTTCGACCACTTCGGCTCCAGCGCCGTCCGCCAGGGTGACTGGAAGCTGGTGCGGGGCAACAGCCGCTATAACAAGGCGGCCTGGGAGCTCTACAACATTGCCGATGACCGCTGTGAAACCAACAACCGCATCCATTCAATGCCGGCAAAAGCCCAGGCGCTCCAGAAGCTCTGGACCCAGTGGGCTGCCCGGATGAAGATTCAGCAATAAGCTTCAGGAAAGAGAACTCCATGCGCCGATTTCTACTGCTGGCCATCGCCATCCCCGCCTTGCTGGGGCTGCTGAGCCTGCCCGGGCTCAAGGCCTCCCCCAGGACCGACAAGCCCAACATCATTTTCATCATGGCCGATGATCTCGGCTACGGTGACCTCGGCTGCTACGGGCAGAAGGAGATCAAGACGCCCCGCCTCGACAAGCTGGCCTCAGAGGGCATGCGCTTCACCGACTTCTACGCCGGCTCGACCGTCTGCGCGCCATCCCGCTGTGTCTTGATGACCGGCTATCATACCGGGCATGCCTTCGTTCGGGGCAATGGCCGCCTGCCGCTTCGTCCAGGGGACATCACCGTCGCCGAGGTGCTGAAGAAAGCGGGCTACAGAACAGGAATCATCGGCAAATGGGGACTCGGAGAACCCGGCACAACCGGCATCCCGAACCGCCAGGGGTTTGATTACTGGTACGGCTATCTCAACCAGCGCCATGCCCACAATTACTATCCTGAGTTCCTCTTCAGGAACCAGGAAAAGGTCCGGCTGGAGGGCAATGTCGTGAAGCCGGCCGGGAACGAAGGCTCGGGGGTGGCGACCAGGAAGGTCACCTACTCCCATGATCTCATGGCAAAGGAGACCCTCGATTTTATCGACCGCAACAAGGACCGCCCCTTCTTCCTCTACCTCCCCTTCACCATCCCCCATGCCAACAACGAGGCGCGCAATAAGGGAATGGAAGTTCCCAGCCTGGGAATCTACGCCGACAAGAAATGGCCCGAACCCCAGCGCGGCCACGCGGCAATGATCTCCCTGCTCGACCATGATGTCGGGAGGATCCTCGACCGGCTCGAAAAACACGGCATCGCTGAAAACACCGTGTTCATGTTCACCTCCGACAACGGGCCTCACAGCGAGGGTGGTGCCAAATCCACCTTCTTCAAGTCCTCCGGCAAGCTCAGGGGGCAGAAACGGGATCTCTATGACGGGGGCATCCGAGTGCCGCTGATTGTCAGGTGGCCCGGCAAGGTCAAGGCCGGCTCTACCGCCAGCTACATTGGCTGCTTCCAGGATTTCCTGGTCACCGCGGCTGAACTTGCCGGCGCCGACGCCCCTTCCGGAACCGATGGCATCTCCTTCGTGCCGACGCTCCTCGGTAAAGAGCAGAAAGAGCACCCCTACCTCTACTGGGAGTTTTACGAGCGCGGCTATTCCCAGGCTGTCCGCATGGGTAAGTATAAAGGTGTGAGGCGAAGCGCCGGAAGACCTGTAGAGCTCTACGATGTCACCTCCGACATCGGCGAGCGAAACGACATCGCTGCAGGCAACCCGGGGCTCGTCAGGAAGGTCCTCGACGCCTTCGAAGAGGCTCATACCCCCTCACCCCATTGGAAGGCCCGGGTGCCGAAGAAGAAGGCCCGCCCTAAGAAAACCGAAAAGAAGTAGCAGGAGCAGCCGCAGATGGAAAAAGGAATAGCCCGGTATCTCTTCGAGCTCGGACAGCTCAAGCGGGTCAAGCGCTCGGGCTGGTGGGTCGCAGGAGTCGATCAACCTGAGAGCGTCGCTGACCACAGCTTCCGCTGTGCTGCCATCGCCTATGTGCTGGCGGAGCTTGAAGGAGCCAACCCCGAGAGAGCCGCAACCATTGCCCTCTTCCACGACACGGGTGAGACCCGGGTCAACGACCAGCACCGCGTGGGAAAAACCTATGTCGACTGGTCGGGGGCGGAAGAAAAGGTGGTCGAAGACCAGCTGCAGCGCCTGCCACAGGGGCTGAGAGAAAAAATCGGCGCTCTCTATTCAGAAGGCGCCGCAAAAGACTCCCCCGAAGCCCGCATCGCCAAGGACGCCGACCGGCTTGAGTGCCTTATCCAGGCCCGCGAATACGAGGATCGCGGCCATCATGCCGTCCGTGAGTGGATTGAGAATGCAATGGCCTCACTCGAAACCGAGTCCGCAAAAAAAATCGCTGCCGAATGCTCCTCGGCCAACCCGGTCGACTGGCACCTCGAAGACTGAGCCCTGGAGGCTCTAAGCCTAGCGGAAACAGGAGTTCGGACAACCCGGTATCGGGCGGCAATTGATCCCACCGGCGGGCTCTGCCCCCTGCTGGAACATGTAGACCAGGAGGGAAACAGCATCGGCGAGGTCGACCCCATCGTCACCGTTGTGATCAAGAAGCGAAATGTTCGCGGCATCGCCAGCCGCCCCCTCGTCACAGGGCAGCTCCGCCGGTCGGCCGGCAAAGAGGTGCCCCAGTAAGGCCACCGCGTCAGAGATGTCCAGCCGGCCATCCTGGTTGGCATCGCCTGAGACCTGGCGTCCTCCCTGCCCGGGCGGCAGGTCGAGCGCGTAAACACCCGGTGAACCGAGAGGCTCCGCACTTTGCACCCAGCTGGCGGCAGCCTTCCAGGAATCGCGTTCGCCAAGAGCATCGGCGATCTCCAGCGAAGGCCCCTCTCCATCGGTGGCAGGATGCCAGGTGTCGCTGTATTCAAAATCAAGGATATGTCCTCCCTGCGGCCCCACCAGGCGCAGGGGGTCCGTGTCATTGGCCAACCGCCCATCGTATTCGCCGGCAACCAGGATACGGCCGAGATCGTAACGACTGGCAAAAGCTTCCAGGTTTCTAACCAGCACAACCACCTCCCCGGGACCCAGGCGTTCCACCGCGCTGCCGGTAAAGTCAAAACGCACTCCCCCCGAAAGGCTCACCCCTGCCAGGGAAACTGCAGAAGATCCGGTATTAGCCAGCTCAAGGAACTCGAAGTCGCCTTCCGACCAGGGGCTTCCCTCCGGTGGCGAGGCAGGGTGGTACATCACCTCGGTGATTCGCAGGTAGTTATCGAAATAGAAGCGGACCTCTTCCAGGGCGCTCCAGGCATCACCGGAAAGAGTCCTGGCCCGAATCACAGCCGGGCTGTCGAGCACAAGGCCGCTGTCATCGACCGCCGCCGCCGTCACCTCGGGAAGAATGAGGAAATCGGAGGAGCCATCGCTTGTGTTCATACCGTGAATCGCCAGCACATTGCGGCCGGGCCGCAAGAGGCCAATCGACTCACTGATGTCGAAATTCTCGAAGACCACCGCGCGGGTGTCGGAGTTGCTTCCGCGTGCGCGGGAGTTCCATTGCGGATCATCCGGAAAGCGGCTGGCCGCCACCCGCTCACCGTTGAGGTAGGCGATGAAGCCATCGTCGTACTTCATCCGCAGGGTGAGGATGCCAAGCTCGCCCGGGTTTTCCACATCGAAGCTCATTCGCAGGTAGCAGGTCGGGTTCACCTGGCGGGCCAACTCGATAATGTCGGTATTGATCAGCTCTTCATAGCCGGTGCTGTTTTCATAGCCGACGCCGGTTGTGCCGCTGATCCAGCCGGAATCATCGAAGCCCGGATCGATCCAGGTGAGTCCCAGGGTGCCATCCTCGGGAACCAGGACCCGGACCGGCGCCTCTGAAGCTAAGAGGGTGGTAGAGTTCACAACCCCACCCTCCTCTGCAAGAGGCGAAACCCCTCCGCCCCGCAAGCGGGGGTCTTCTCCATCAACGGTATAGTAAATACCGCCCTGGTTGCTGCGCATGGTCAGGATGAAGCCGGGCTCGACGAAGCCGCCGCGGCGATTCAACGCCGGTGCCGGAACCGTCGGGTAGAGCCGGGCTCCGCGGAACTGGTTGAGCACCGCCTCGGAACGGCGGGGCAGGTAATTATTCAGGATGTTGTCACGCTCCCTGGCCCAGTGCTCATCCCTGGTGTAGGGCGTGCCGGAATGCTGGTCACCCCACCGCGCCGATTCCGCAACGATCGCCCGGTCGATCGTATTCGCCAGGCGCATGAAGCGCTCCGCCGGCCGGTTTCTTTCCGGGTGTTCAGGATCCCAGCCGGGGTTTTCCGGATCAACGTAGAGCGGCCCGCCGCTGGAGAAATACTTATGCAGCCGGTCACCGAAACGGACCTGGAACTCAGTGTTAGAGCGCAGGCGGCCATAGACCTCGGCCACGCCGTTGTTGACGTTGACCCTGTTGGTCGAGAGGTCCGAGCGGATGCCCATCGACCATTCAGAGTCCCACATGTAGTACTTGAATCCGGAGGGCTCAACCGGGTTGAAGCCCACCCAGTAGTTCTTATGCGGCCAGTCGGTGTTGCCGACATAGAGGTTGGTGATCATATAGTCGATGATGTTGTCGACATCGACATACTGGGGATAGTTCGGATTGGGGGAGCCATCGGGGTTGCGGCCCTGGATTCTCTGGTAGGCAGCCTCATCGCCCAGTCCCCCGCGAGCGAGGCTGAGCATCTCATTCCAGGCCCGGGTGCTGCCGTTGGTGGTGGAGCCGTTGGAATAGGCATCCCAGTCTTCCTTCTCTCCTCCGAAATAAGTGGAAGAAAAGGAGTGGTCCGGACGCTCAACCGCATTGTAGAGCCCCCAGTAGGCCCCGTTGATGTAGACATGCAGGAAGCGCTCATGCGATGCGACATTGCCCATGGCAAGAACGGTCTCGCGGCCGAAGGAATCACGAATATAGAGCGGATCATCGCCGGCACCGCTCCACTGCCAGCCATCATTGGAGTTGGCGCGCAGCACGATGGTGTCAAGACGGTCGTTGGCATCGTCGCCGAAGAGAGGATAGCGGAGCTTCGAGTCGCCGTACATTTCCCGGAAGAGAAACCGCAGTGAATGCTTCCTGGTCAGCCCATGGCTGCGAAAGGCCCCGCCCTGGATCCTGATGCCGCAGTTGACCTGGAAGCCCTCTTCTCCATCGGGGTGAATCAGCTCGATCGAGCTGCGCCTCTCCCAGTTCCGCCCGCGCGACCCGGAGTTCGTATAGATACCACGAGAGCCGAACATCTCCTCGGTGTTCATAACAACCGAGATCGTGGGAATCGACTGCAGGTCGTCCTTGATCGTCGCAGCATAGCGCCCACCGAAACGATCACGCCCACCCTGGCCGATCACATCCGGATCCATCCCGTAATCTGCCGAGGTCCCTCCCCAGCTTTGAGGGAACCCGCGACCCCTGGTGGCCGCCGCATCCTGCTCGACGATGTCGTCGAGAAAGATATAGGTCTGGGTGTCGATGTTGGTCGGCTCCAGTCCCTCTCGCATCGCCATGGCCCGCAAGGTGGTGGTGCGGTCAACCAGTAGGGGCCCATTGTAAACACTGCCGGCACCGGGGCCGGGCTCACTTCCATCGAGCGTATAGCGAATAACGGCTCCCTCGGTCTCGCTCAGGATTTCGAGCTCGAAGGCTTCGGAGTAGAAACCCCGGTCAACACTGAAGGTGGTGTCGGCAACAAAGCCGGCGAATCCATCGGCCTCGTTCGCCCCGCCCGGAGTGGGTGTCTCGAAGTACCGGGCGGCCAGGTCCAGGATACCCTGGCCTGTCAGCTCGGCGCCGATGAGGAAATCATCATCCTCAGCACTCCTGTTGAGCCCGTGAATGGCGAGAACGTTCTCCCCTTGCCGCAGGAGCTCGCGGCTCGCCGTAATGACAATCTCCTCGAAGATGATCGCGCGGGAATCATCCCGGGCCTCGACCGCCGCTGAATTCCAGGAGGCCTCCTCCGGAGCATTCCGGCTGGCAACCTCGGTTCCGTTGAGATAGGCGATGAAGCCATCGTCATAGCGCATTCTCAACTTCAGCAGATCAAGGACCGGCGCCTGCTCGAGGTTGAAGGGAATCCGTAACCAGGCCGAAGCGTTGACCCCGTACATCTCCTGCTCCAGGTCGGTCTCGATAAGTCCCTCGTAACCAATGACGGGAACCTCGAAGACCTCGACCTCCGCCAGGGAGAGAACATCGGCCTCATCGGCATTGCCGTTTCCCCCTGTTCCGGAGAGATCAGGGTCAGGAGTGCGAATCACACGCACAACCCGGCCGGCAAGCGGCCCACCCAGGAGCTCAACCAGGTCGACCTCCAGGCTTCCGGGTCCACTGCTGCCACCCCCACCGAGGACATTCTCTGCATTGAGCAGGTCGGATTCGAAAAGAACCTCCCCCTCAGGTGAGTCCAGGACCATGACGGTGATATCACGAAGGCGCGAAGTGCAGCAGCCGCGACGATTGTGAACAATAATCGAGCCGAGCAGAGCCTCGCGCCCGAGGTCCAGCTCCCAGGTTGCCGGCAGGTTCTGCCCGGCCGCGGTATGAGTGAAATTTCCGGTGTCGCCGTCAATCCCCAGGCTGGCGGAAAACTGCCCGTTTGCGTAATCGGAGGACTGGACCGCCTCTCCCTCAGGAGCGATATTCACCACCGGTGCCCCAACTGCCACTCCGGGAGCGGTGTCGAAACCGACAGCCGCCGGCACCTCGTCCCAGGAGGCATCGTTGAAGCCCGGCTGCATCCAGAGCTCCTCCTGCCCACCTCCCTGAGGAATCCTGACCAGGGCCCGCCCCCGGGAGCTCACCATCGGAAAGACCGTCACCGACTGCCCGAGACCGTAGGAATAATCTGTATGTTGTTCCGGATACTGCGGGGAATATTCATGCGCGATCTCACCGGCGGGAGAAACCAGGGCGAGGAACTCACCATCGGCGTCGAGCTGGAAATCGGTGTGCAAGGGGTCCGCCGGGTCGCGGCGATCCTTCCCCGAAGCAAAAACAACCAGGAACTCGCCGCCGGCAATAATGGCCGGAGGGAATCCCCAGCGCCGCAGGTTTGCAGCTGAATCGGTGAGGTACCACCCATCGAGATTCACCGGCTCCAGGCCACTGTTGTGAACCTCGATCCAGTCTGAGCTCTCACCGTCCTCGTCCCTGAGCCCATCGTCATTGCTCGCCATGAACTCTGTAATCAGCAGGTCCTGCGCCGGGCAGAGCCCACAGGACGCCACGAGGAGAATCCACAAGGGCAGCAAGGTGGTTTTCATACGGGCATTCATCGTTTCTTATCCCAGACCTGGTGTTCGGTGAGCCGACCCAATATTCAGCCCCATGCCGTCATCGAGATTAAAGCCTCCCTGCTCGATCCGAAAGCATAATCTGTCATTGCAGGCCACTCCCCGGCCTCACGGTGAAACTTGCAGGAAAAAAGGCCCCCATCCTGCTAACATCCACCTCCCTGGAAATAAATTAAGGACGTCTGAACCGTGATAACAATGCATCGGCAACTTTACGTCTTCCTCCTGTTCTTTTCTCTCGCCTACACCAGCCTCCAGCAGGCCGCAGGCGAGGAGCCGTCTAAAACGCTGGCCGAGGCACTGGGCCCTGACCATGCGCGAAAGATGGCCGAGGGGCTGAAGCTCTTCAAGGCCGGGGGCCGCGAAATCCTCGTCACCGAATGCCTGCCCTGCCATGGAGGAGAGCGGACCCGCTCAAAATACAACCTCGCAACCCGGGCAGGTTTCATCAAGGGCGGCTCGGAGGGAAAGGCCGTCGTCATCGGGCGGCATGCCGAGAGCTCTCTCTACAGGATGATCGCCCACCAGGCCAAGCCGCACATGCCCCACAAGCGCAAGAAGCTGGCGAAGGACAAGATCGAGTTGATCGCCCGCTGGATCGACCTCGGCGCCCCCTATGACCGCCCGCTGACCGACAGCGAAGAGGTCGCTGGAGATGGACTGCTCAGGGTTACCGACGAGCACCGCAAGTGGTGGGCCTTCCAGCCGCTGAAGGCCGATGCCCCACCCCCACAGGAGAACGACACCTGGAGCACCGGAAAAATCGACCACTTCATTCTCCAAAAGCTGGGGGAAAAGAAGCTGAAGCCCAACCCGGCGGCATCGGCTCGCGACCTGGTGCGCAGGCTCTATTTCGACCTTGTCGGCCTGCCGCCTCCGCCGGAGGCCATCGAAGCCTTCGCCGCTGACCCCTCAGCGAAGGCCTGGTCCGGACTGATCGATGAGCTGCTGGCGAGCCCCCATTACGGCGAACGCTGGGGACGGCACTGGCTCGACCTGGCCCGCTTCGCCGAGAGCCACGGCTTCGAGCAGGATTATGACCGCCACCACGCCTACCACTACCGCGACTTTGTCATCAAGGCGCTCAACAGCGACATGCCCTATGACCAGTTCGTCTCCTGGCAGCTGGCCGGTGATGAGCTGGCGCCGAACGATCCGCTGGCGATGATGGCCACCGGCTTCCTCGGAGCCGGGGTCTTCCCGACCCAGCTCACCGAGAAAGAATTCGAGAGCTCCCGCTACGACGAGCTCGATGACATGGTCAACACCATGGGAACCTCCATGCTCGGCCTGACCATCGGTTGCGCGAGATGCCATGACCACAAAATCGACCCGATCCCCACGAAGGATTATTACCGCCTGCTCTCCACCTTCGGCACCACGATCCGCAGCGAGATCAACCTGCCGCTGGACAGCGGTGAGTACCGCAAGGCCCTCGCCGCCTGGGAAGCCACCAGGGCGAACGCTCTCAAGGCACGCGATGCCTACTCCCAGGGGACATTGAAGAAGTACTTCGAGCAATGGCTAGGCAAAGGCGGCGGCAACGCTCCCCCCAAAGCCCCCTGGGAGGTCCTCGATCTCTCTAAGATCGAATCCAGGCATGGCTCCACCCTGAAGAAGCTTCCTGACGGCTCTGTGCTCGCCAGCGGGAAAAACCCGAGCCCGGAAGACCTCTACACCCTGGGCGCGAGCTCCTCCTCCATGAAAATCAGGGCCCTGCGAATAGAAGCCCTCACCCACTCCTCCCTGCCGAAAAAGGGACCGGGCCGGGCCAGCAACGGCAACTTCGGACTGACCGACCTGAAGGTCTCGATTCGGCCACTGAAGGATCCGAAGGCGAAGCTGGTCCCCGTCAAGATCTCCACGGCTCGCGCCACCCACCAGCAGAACACCAGCGGCCTGTCGGTTAAGGCCGCGCTCGACAAAGACCGGAACAAAACCGGCTGGGCGGTTGACCGTGGCGGAATCGGCCGCGACCAGGCTGCTGTCTTCAGCTTTGAAAAGCCGGTTGGCTTCGAGGGCGGAACCTATATCGAGGTCTCCATACAATGCGGCGCCAACACCCAGCACAATATCGGCAGGCCGCGCCTGTCGATCACCACCATCGACGCCCCGGTGGCCGTTGGCGGTGGCATCCCGGAGCCGCTCTCCCGCGGCTTCGCCCTGCTCAAGAGCGGCAAGCCCGAAGAGCTTCCCGCCGCTGAAAGAAAGGCCCTCCTCAACTGGTTTACCGCAAAAGATGACCAGTGGCAGGCGCTGAACAAGGCTGTCGCACAACAGGACAGCCGGAAACCCAAAAGCGCAAAGACCGTCAAGGTCCAGGTCACCAGCGAGGGCTTCCGCCCGACCAAGCACCATGCCGATGGACGGGGCTTCCCGCATTTCTACAAGGAGACCTATTTCCTCAGCCGCGGCGACCCGGCGCAGAAACATGGCGTTGCCAGCCAGGGCTTCCTGACCGTCCTCGTCAACAAGGGGAAAACCGAGAAGGACTGGCAGGAGGCTCCTCCGAAGGGATGGCGAACCTCCTACCGTAGAAAGTCACTGTCTAACTGGATCACAGATACCGAGAACGGTGCAGGAACACTCCTGGCGCGGGTTATCGTCAACCGCCTCTGGCAGCATCACCTCGGCCAGGGGCTGGTCTCCACTCCCAATGATTTCGGCGTCCAGGGAGAGAAGCCCACCCATCCGGAATTGCTCGACTGGCTCGCAGGAGAATTGATCCGCGGCGGGTGGCGGCTCAAGCCCCTCCACAAGCTCATCCTTCTCAGCAGCGTCTACCGCCAGAGTACGGCCTACGACAGCGCACGCGCGGCGAAAGACCCCACCAACCGCCTGCTCTGGAGAAGAGCCCCGGCAAGGCTCGAGGCTGAGATTATCCGAGACAGTGTCCTGAAGGTCAGCGGCCTTCTCGATGAGACCATGTTCGGCAAGGGGACTCTGAATGAGGCCATGACGAGGCGCAGCATCTACTTCATGATCAAGCGCAGCCGGGTCATACCCAGCATGCAGCTCTTCGACGCCCCCGAGCCCCTGGTCAGCCAGGGAAGCCGGCCGAACACTGTCATTGCGCCCCAGGCCCTTCTCTTCATGAACAGCCCGCACATTCGGCGGGCAGCGCTGAAATTTACCGAAAAACTCCTGGCCGCCTCAGAAACAGGCGGAATTACCGCCGCGGTTAACCAGGGCTACCATGCCGCCCTGGGGCGGCAACCGGCTGAAACAGAACAGAGTGCGGCGAAGGACTTTGTCTCCAAACAGCAGGCCTCCTATGTTGAAGGCGGCCGCAACAGCCAAGAAGCGCGGCGGCTGGCCCTGGCCGATTTCTGCCAGGTGCTCTTCGGGCTGAATGAATTCATCTACATCCAATGAGAGTCGAACCATGACAGAAGCCTGGAATCACTGGCAAAATCTGAACCGAAGAAAGATGCTGCAGCGCTGCGGGATGGGACTCGGCAGCCTTGGGCTCATGGGGCTGCTCAGGGACCAGGGACTCCTCGGTGCCCCGGAGGAGAACGCCTTCAATCCGCTGGCCGCCAGGCAACCTCACTTCAAGCCGGCGGCTAAATCCGTGATCTGGCTTTTCATCAACGGTGGCCCCAGCCAGGTTGATACCTGGGATTACAAACCTGAGCTCGCCAGGCACCACGGCAAACCGCTGAAGGGCTTCGACAAGTTCACCGGTTTTTTCAGCGGCGCCGTTGGCGGACTCATGAAGAGCCCCTTTGAATTCACGCCCCAGGGAGAATGCGGCAAGCCCGTTTCATCTCTTTTTCCAAATCTCTCGAAGCATGTCGACAAGATGGCCTTTGTCCACTCCGGCCACACCGAGTCCAACAATCATTCACCCGCCCTCTTCATGATGAATTGCGGCCTGCCGCGCATGGGCTATCCCTGTGTGGGCTCCTGGGTGACCTACGGGCTCGGCAGCGAGAGCGACAGCCTGCCGGCCTTTGTCGTCATGAGCGACCCCAAGGGCCGGGGCCTGCCCAAGGGCCATGCGGCGAACTGGGGAGCGGGATTCCTCCCGAGTGTCTTCCAGGGAACACACCTGCGGCCCAAGGGAGAGCCCATCGACAATCTCAAGCGGCCGGGCGAGATGAAACCTGACCAGCAACGCCGCCAGCTTGACCTGCTGGCCCGACTGAACCAGGAGCACCTCCGGAAAAATCCGCACGAGGAGGAGCTGGCCGCACGCATCGAGAGCTTTGAGCTCGCCTACCGCATGCAGAGCGCCGCGCCGGAGGCTCTCAACGTCCACTCCGAGCCCGAACACACCAGGAAGCTCTACGGCCTCGACAACCGCAAGTGCAGCCACTTCGCGGCGCAGTGCCTCACCGCCCGGCGGATGATTGAGCGCGGCGTCCGCTACGTTCAGATCTACTCAGGCGGCATGGAAAACCAGCGCAGCTGGGATGGACACTCCGACCTGAAAGGGAACCATACCGGCTTTGCCCAGGAAACTGACCAGCCCATAGCCGCGCTGCTGAGCGACCTCGACCAGAAGGGGCTGCTTGATGAGACCCTCGTCGTCTGGGGCGGCGAGTTCGGACGGCTCCCCGTTGCCCAGAAGGGCGGCAAGCCGGGCCGTGACCACAACCCCCACGCCTTCACCACCTGGTTTGCCGGTGGAGGAATCAAGGGCGGAACCAGCTACGGGGAGACCGATGAATTCGGTCACAAGGCCGCGATCGACAAGGTCCACGTCAACGACCTGCACGCCACGATCCTCCACCTGCTGGGAATGGACCATGAAAAGATGACCTACCGCTACAACGGCCGCGACTTCCGCCTGACCGATGTCGCCGGAAAGGTCATCGACAAGATTATTGCCTGACAAGAGCGGACGGGCTCTCTACCAGCGGAGCCTGGCGGGAAGATACTCCGCCACCAGCTCCTGGTAGAAGGGGCGGAGCTCCTTGACCGCGGGTGGATTCTCATCCTTGGAGTAGAGGTCGTAGGGGTTGAAGGTTCGCACCCACCGGAACATCTCCCGGTCTCGGTCATTCATCAGATGCCCGGAGGCTCCTTCTCGATGACAGGCATAGAAGGAGTGATAGCGAATCGGGTAGAGCGCCTCATCCGGCAGGTATTCCTTGAGAACCTGGTAGAGATACTCGTCGTGTCCCCAGGAAAGATGGACCTGGTCGAGCCCGCAACCCTCCTCGTAGATGCCGGCAGCCGTCTGGTACCGCTCATCCTGGGAATCGGGGTTAGACTCAAAGAATTCGGGAAAGATCACCTTGTCTGAAAACTCGCAGCCCACGGCGAAGGTGTCGCCAACCACGGCCCACTGGGGCTCTCCAAAGACACAGAGCAGCTTGCCGAGGTCGTGAACCAGGCCGGCAAGGATGAGCCAGCGCGGATGGCCATCGCCTCGAATCGCCTCAGCGGTCTGCAGCAGATGCTCGAGCTGGGAGAGCTCGGTGTCCGGGTCACTATCATCCATCAGCGTGTCCAGCAGCTCGATGGCTTCCCAGACCCCCATGAGCTTGTGGTCAAGGCCGAGATACTCTTTCTTCTTCGCCTTGACGAACTCCAGGGTCTGGCGCGAGTGGTTGAGCCTGTAGAACTCCTTGATCCCGGGACGAGCCTCGGCGCGATAGTCGCGAAAGGCCTCGCCCGAGCCTTTACGGCGCGCCTGCACGCCAACCTCACCCTCCGGGTAGCGTTCGACTACAAAATCATCCCAGTCATCGAGCTTCTCAAGCGGCCCGCCAACATCCCAGGATCTCTTGATAACCACCATTTCTCCTCTCAACCAGGCACCACCATCAAGGCCGGGCTTATTCTTGCAGAGCCGGGAAAAGGAATCGACCTCTTTCCCTTTCCCCGGGATGTTTTCAGTCCCTCAATATGGTTAGATGCAGCCTGTGTGGTTAACCTCCACCCCAGCTCCAACAACCAACATCACCGGGGCCAACCAGATGAGAACCTCTTTTTTTACCACTGCCTTGATGCTCTGCATCTCTATACAGCTGCCCGCCCAGGAGGAGCCAAAGAAGCCTGTTGCCACGAAGCTTAAGAAGACCAAGGCTGGCTTTGGGGGCTTCGGGCGTTATGAATTCAAGCTCGACGGCCACCACTGCATACTCATCAAGCCAGAAACAGCCGCCGTAGGTAAGCCCTGGATCTGGCGGGCACGCTTCTTCGGCCACCAGCCCCAGGCCGACATCGCCCTGCTGAAAAGGGGCTTTCATGTCGCCTACATCGAGGTTGGCGGACTCTTCGGCAACCCGGCAGCCGTTAAGCGGTGGAACCTGTTCTACAGCTACCTGACAAGGGAGCACGGCCTCTCAAGCAAGGTCGCGCTGGAGGGAATGAGCCGCGGTGGCCTCATCATCTACAACTGGGCGAGTGCCAACCCCGAAAAGGTGTCCTGCATATACGGAGATGCTCCGGTCTGCGATTTCAAGAGCTGGCCCTGCTACATCTACCGCCGGAAAAACAAGAAAAAGAAGCCCCGCGGGGCCTGGGCCGCCTGTTTGAAAGTCTATGGCCTGAGCCAGGAGGAGGCGCTGACCTACAAGGGCAACCCCGTCGACAACCTGGAATCACTGGCAAAGGCGGGCGTGCCCCTTCTTCATGTCTGCGGCGCAGCGGATACGGTGGTTCCGGTTTCCGAAAACACCGCGGTACTCGAAAAACGCTACAAGGCGCTCGGGGGCTCCATCAAGGTCATCCTCAAGGATGGCGTCGGCCACCACCCGCACAGCCTGAAAGATCCCAAACCCATCGTCGATTTTGTTTTGAAACACACCAGGGGGACCGCGGCCCCAGGTGAAAAAGACTGATCCATGAAGCTGTCCCGATTTTTCGGCCGGTTCTTCATCTTCACCCTGCTCCTCCAGTTCTTTGCCGGCGGCATTCTTGACGCCCAGGGGCGGCGAAGACGCCTTGACAACAACCTGCGCTGCATCGATCTCTCCGATCTGAAGAAAGCGCTGCCCCTGACGACGGCAAGCTCAAAGCAAATCCTGGAGGCAACCGAAGACTGGGAAAAGAGCACCTGGAATCCCGGCCGGAAACACAGCTCCCTGGGCTACCCCTCGCTCGTGCGCAACGATTACGGCAAGAATACTGACGGAAAGTACTACCTGTACTTCGCTCACCACGACCCGACCTCGGGAATCGGGTGTGCTGTCGCCGAGCAGGTCGGGGGACCCTATCGAAAGATCAAGAGTCTCGGAGCCGGCCGCCCCCACAGCATGGTCCTCGTCAATCCGCACTATCCGGGCAAGCAGGGCGATCCGTCACATTTCTCGAGCCCCTGCGTTGTCTGGTGCGAGGAGGAGAAGCTCTGGTTTCTCTACTTCCACTACTACAACCACTACCACGGAGCCTGGAAAGGAGATCCGAAAACACCCGGACAGGGTAACCAGATGACTGCGCTTGCGGTCTCTGAAGACCTCTCATCTCATCGCTGGCGGATTGTCAGGAATGAAGCGCTGGGAAAGGTCAGTGTTCACGAGATCGCACCTGTCCTGCCGACCACAAGGAGTCCCTGGATGGAGAGCGAGTCCTCCTACCACACCATCCAGAGACTGCCGGGAGGGCAGTGGCTGGCATTCCTGAGAGGCACGCCGGTCAAAGGGCTTCCGACACTGGGTTTCGCCACCAGTAAAAACGGGCGCCAATGGGATTGGGGGAAAAACAATCCTGTCCTGCACCCCAACGATGGCGGCAAGGGCCTCCGCGGCATCTACCGGCCGGGGTTTGTTGCCTACCTCGGCAAGCTGCGCTCCGGCAAGCGCAAGTACCTCCTGGTATGGACCGAGAGCCCAGCGGCTGGAGATGTCCCCCAGCCCCGCTACGGCTACACAACGGACTTTATCAAGGTCGTGCGGGACCCCAGGGGGCCTGCGAAATGGCCGGCAGGGGATGGGCTGATCAGCCCCTGGCGCGAAGGCAACCGACTCTATCTTTTTACCGGTAAAGACCTGCACATCATGAATCTGTCCGGCTCAAGGTAGGCAGGCCTCGATGGCCATCACCGCGAAGGCGGTACCGGCATTGGAGATGAAGTGCTTGGAATCCCTGGTTGGAGACCGGGTGAACCACCGCCCGCTCTGGCGCTGGTTGGCCTTCAGCCAGCTGACAGCCTTCCTGAGCCGGGCATCCTTAGCCGGCACGCCGCCCTGGCGAAGAATATAGGTCACGAAGCCTGTGCCGTAGCCATCACTCTTCTCGAGCTCCTGCTTCTTGTTATCCTTGCGCTTGTGGCCGTCCCAGCCCTCCAGGAGGCTCGCCATGGCCCAGCCGCCATCGGGCCGCTGGAGAGCAGAGAGCGCCTTCACCACCGCGGCCTGCTCTTTCTTGTCCATGAGCCCGCCAAGCCGGGTCGAGGCCCACAGGAGCATGGCCCGGTGATGCAGCGCGGGGGGCGAATTATTCTTCAGGTAGCGGCGGATCCCCTCGACTCCGGCCTTCGCCTCATCGCTCGACGCATAGTCGCCCGGTGCCATCCCCACGCCAAGAGCAGCCAGGGTCACCCCATAGTGGGCATCGGATTCCATCGGTGGCCAACCGCATTCAAGCCAGTCCCAGCCGCCATCCTTGCGCTGGAGCTTCCACATGCGCCTGAAGGCCTTGCGTGTAACCGGGTTCAGCTTCCCCGTGGTGCGGCTGTCATTAGCTGCCAGCAGGGAGGCAGCGACCACGACCTCTGCATCCCAGCGCGGCCCCGGCCCCTCCCAGCGCTCCTCAACCATGGCCTCAAAGAACTTCCTCACCTCCTGGGAAGGAGGCGATACCGATTTCAGGGCCGGGCGGGCCACCAGGTAGGCGAAGTTCGTGTGGCAGGTGCCGCACTTGCGTTGCTTCTGCCAGTGAAGAGCTGAGGTGTCAAGGTAGTGGGCGGCCAGCGGCGCAGAGAACTTACTGCGCAGGGGCTCATCCGGAGAGATCTCCGGCGGTTTTTTAACGTTCTCCAGCGTGACCGGGGATTCCTCCGCGGCAGAAACCTCCAGCGCAGAGAGCGCCAGCACCATCGAAAGCAATACCTTGAGCTGATTCATCTTTCTTTCCCGCCACTGGAGGGCGGACCTCGATCTCTTTATTCTCCGCGATGTGAAAACAGGCCTCAGGAGCTCCGGCCCGGCACCGCAGGCCGCACAGCCGCCTGCTTCGCCTTGCCCTTGAGAGCAGCATAGACCGCCTTTGCAAGAATCTCCGCGCCCTTCGCATTGGGGTGGACCCCATCAGGGAAATGCTGCTTCATGCCGCTGAGAGACTTGTAGAGGTCGATGACCGGCAGCTTTTTCTTCTTCGCCACCCCATCCACCAGGGGAAGCACCCCTCCCTTGACGACCCTCTCTGTAATTCCCCAGCGGTCCTTGTAGACCGGCACCGGCTTACAGAGCCAGACCTTCGGGCGGGATGAGAGGGAGGCAAAATGATCCGCCAGGGCGGCCAGGTCGGCTGCGTATTGCGCCTTGTGCTTCCAGTTCTGCGGCTTGGAGTCGTTGGTGCCCAGCTTGATGATGACGATATCAGGCTTGTACTCCGTAGCCGCCTTGAAGGCGCCGGTCTTCCAGTAAGGACGATCCCCCTTCTTGAGAAGGGTCGCACCGCTAACCCCGAAATTCCGTGTTTCATATCCCGGACCCAGCAGGCGGCCGAGTACCTTCGGATAGTTATTCTTCCCACGGTCGGCAACTCCTGCCCCGAAGGTGATGCTGTCACCCACACAGGCAACCCGTACAACCTTGTCGGCAAAAACCGCCGGTACCTGCAGGAAAACAACCAGTGCCGCTGCGAAAGAAAAACGTCTCATGATTCAGCTCCTGTAAAATCCTGGGAGCTTTCATTCTACCCGGATCAACAGTGCTGGGGATGGAAAGAATCCCCTCTCTTTCTCAGGCTGAAGAGAGCTCCTCGATACTGACCTGCTCCGCAAGCAGCACCACCCGTTCCCTGTCGAGACGCCCCATGAGAACCTGGCCGAGATTGTCAGCGGCGGCCCCCATTCCAAAGCGAATCGCCTCCAGTGGCTCCACGCCCTCATCGAGCGCAACCGCGACAGCCCCGGCCATGCAATCTCCACAACCGATGGCGTTGACCCTGTCCACCTGCGGCGGCAGGAACCTGAAGCTCTTTCCCTCCGAGCTTGCCAGCGTCGCCCCCCCGCCTGCGGTCACCACCACCCAGGCAGCGCCAAGGTCGTTGAGGCTCCTCATCGCGGCGAGGACCCCCGCCTCATCCCGAAGCGGCCTTCCAAGGGTCCGCTCGAGCTCCCCATGGTTGGGCTTAACGAGAAAAGGCTCCGCCTTGACGGCCTCCAGGAGCTCCTCGCCACTCAGGTCAAGGACTGCCCTGGCCGGAATATCCTCCAGGATCTCCCGGTAGATTCCCCTGGGAACTCCCCGGGGAATAGACCCCATCATCAAAACCAGGTCCGAGGACTGCGCCGTGTTCCTGCAGGCCGTCTCAAAGGCTCTCCATTCCGTCTCATTGAGCTCCCCGGCATTCTCGACGAGCTCCGTTGCCGCCGCGCCGGCAGAATCAATAACAGTTGTACAAACGCGGGTTGGCGAGACGGACTCGACCCAGGTGGTACCAAGTTCCCTGCTTTCGAACTCCTGCTCTATATCCGCTTTCCGGGGGCCGCCAAGCACCGACACAACATGTCCACAACCGTCGAGATGAGAAATAGCAATCGCGGCGTTCAGGACCTTTCCCGAGGCGCACCAGTGAATCCCGGTCGCCCGGTTGACAGCTCCCGGGAGCAGCTCATCAACCACCATGATGTGCTGCCAGGCAGGGGAAAGCCCGCAAGTGAGTATCACAGCTCCACCTCCCGCATGCTCCCCCCCTCCACTCAGAACCGGACGAAAATCCGGCCGTCGTCCTCTACCTTCACCTCGTAGGTTCCGACCTTGGCACCTGGGTTGTCCTGTGAAACACCGGTCTGCAGGTCAAACTGCCAGTGATGGAGCGGGCAGGTGACGACCTTGCCCTCGAGCTGGCCGCGGCTCAGCGGCCCACTGCGATGGGGGCAGAGGCCATCGATCACCAGCACCTCTCCATCAATGTCAAAGACCGCAAGACACCTGTCGCCCAGGTTGACCTCGAGGCGGCCATCTTTGCTGAAGTCTTCACGCCGGCCGATCTCCCTCCATTCTTCCCCGGCAGAATCGGCCTGAGCTTCTTCGGCCGGAGCTTCTTCGGCTGGAGGCTCCGCCTGCTCTCCAGGGGTTTCAAACCCGGGAAGACCCATGTCAAGAATCACGTCAAGGGCATCAACGACCCTGGTAAGGCCTGCGCAGGGATAGGAGCACAGCACCGCATCGATGATTTCATCGGCTGTGGCGCCCTCCTTGAGAGCCCTGGGAACATACTGCTGCAGTCCCCTTGGCGAGAAATTGATCACCTTGGTGACAATCGAGATCAGGAAGCGCGTCCGGGGCTCAAGATGGCTCCCGGACTCACCAAAGAACTTGAGCAGATGGTGAACCGCCTCGGGGCGTACCTGCTTGAGATAGGCAAGCCCTCTTGATTCTCCTTTAGGTTTTCCCATACGCGAACCCTCCCTCAGAGGCAGTTTAGCACCACCGGGAGTAACAGGGCAACGCGGCAATTCCCACGAGTTCCCTCACGGGAAACCCTGCAGGTCGCTGAAAAAGCCCGGGGTCCGTGCTTAATTCCTGCTCGTCGGCTCGCTCTTGGTCATCAGGAGGATCTTGAGCAACGAAGAGGTGCTGCTGTCCCAGACGCGTACGCTCTGGAGATCACCAGGCTCGACACCGGCGTGCTTGATATAGGTGATATCAGTGAGATCGCCACCTGTCATGGCAGTAAAGGCCGGACGCTTGGCGACGATAACAACCGCTCCGGTGGCGTAGTTGATCGAGATCAGCTCATCCCGGCCACGGTCGAAAAGCAGCCTGTTCTCAAAGATATCTTCCTCTGAACGCAGGAAAAAGGGCTCTTCATTATTAACGACAAGGCCACCGGCGGGGGGATTGGGATCCCTGCGATTGGAGACCAGGTCAATTGCATTAACAACCGTCCGGACATTGTCATCTTCGACAGAACTGGTGAAGTCGTAAGCAAGAATCGAATTGGACCTCTCTTCGACCAGCATGATCTCCGGAAGCGTCGGATGTCCCCAGGACTCGGAAAACACCAGCGTGCCCCGGGACCCGATCTCCGCATCGATCATGCTCTTATCGATGGCGAGGGAAATCTGTCCCTGGCCTTCGGTCTTCCCAACCTCAAGGGCGTCCAGCGCGGAAAGCGGGGTGAACTTGAGGAACTGGGTGCTTACCGAATCAAACACCAGGGCGCTCCCGTCGGAGAAAACCCGTGTGGGCTGGAAGGAGTTGATATTGACTGTAAGCTCCTGGGTAAGGTCGCGAATGTCTGAAGGATCCACAAAGGGCTCATCTAAATTGGTACCGAATTTCCTGATCGAGCCTCTCAGCATCCAGACATCTTCGATCGTGCCGCCGGCGCCAAGAAGGGTCTGGGTCCTTTCCTGGTTGGATTCGACCTCCAGGAGATGAACTTCGTTCAGAGTTCCTCCAAAGAACAAGAGCAGGCGATGCTTGTTGGAACCGGGAGCGGGTCCCAGGTCAACAATGCGTGCCACCATTGGAGCGCGGTTCTGATTATTGAGGTTCAGGGCAGCCTGGATCGAAGGGCCGCTGATGACAGTGCTCATGACCAACCCGTTTCCGCGTCCGAAGTTGGCGTCATCAATGTCGTCCTCTTCCGCAGGTATGCGGTAACCGACATCGCGGGAGCGCATGGCAATGATGCTGCGTGACTCGAGCTCGAAGGCAACGATCCAGCGATCACTGCCAAGTCCCGGACCACGTGAAACACTGATCGGAATACTGGGCACCGATTCGCTCAGGTTAACGAAAACAGCCCCTGCAGACTCCAGCTCGGTGGCAAAACCCACATCGTCATAGTGGAGCTTGACCTGTTTTTCCTGGAGACACACACCCGTGGAACACAACTCAACGGAACAAATGGCTTTCAGGTTCGCCTCGTAGACCAGCAGGGCATCCTGGCCGCCGGCAGCAAGCGGAAGCGTGCCGAGCGGGAAAGAAGCAGAGTTCTGCGTCCGCAGCTCCGCCTCGACCTCATTCGGCAGAATCGCCTTAAGCAGGTCGACCTTGTCAGTAATGATCTGGATGGGATCAAGGGCCGGATCATCCGTCAGCGCAAGAGAAGGAAACCTGGAGGTGGATACCGAGCCAGCGCCTCTCCTTGCATCACAGCCGGGAGATACGGCGAGAAATGCGATCACAGAGGCCAATCCCGCTGCCCGCACCCAACTCAACACTCTGACAAAACGTCCACAGCTAGCCATTTGATGTACCTTTCAAATTTTTCTACCGAATAACCCAGCCTGCCGGCCGGGAAGGTAATGCATGCCGCCTTCACTAAATATCAACTCAACACTCAGAGAAAAAAACAGCCATCGGGCCATTCACGGTATGTTCAACCTGTTATTTTCTCGTTATTTACAATCCAGTTGATCAGCCGATGGAAAGCAGCCTCAGAGTCCCGGAAAGTCTCCTTCCAGGAACTTGTTTATTTCAGAATCACACCCTGACGAGGCGTACTCCCGTTACCGGGATTAGGGGAAGGATCGCCCGATTCTAAGGCTCGCCTTCGCTTCATTTCAACTTTTTTTCCTCTATGCAAGCATAGCACACGAACCGGTTTCTATCTCACCTGAATCCCATCGTTCAGGAAACGTGCTAATCTGCGGGTTTCAGGGCCTGCTGACACGAGCTCAAACACCCTGACATATTCCTAATATGTCATTTGTGCAGTTGCCGGGCACGAACAGGAAACGAACTGTTACAGCTCTGCCTGCGCGTGGATCGCAGCCAGGAAGGCCGGTCCCTGCAGGCTCGCATTAAAACCGGGTTCATGAGCCAGCTCAACGTTGAGGTCCCGCTCTCCACAGATACCTTGCCAGTAGCCCAGGACCTGTTGAGGATAACCCTCAATACTCCAGATGCTCCCTTCCATTCCCAGGAGGTCTCCCCGGCCACCTTCTTCCTCTCCAAAACCAAAGTTCGTCCTGAAGCTCACCGCAGAAAGCAGCAGGGCTGCATGAAGAGCGGACCGGTCTACAATGGCACGGCAGAGAAAGATGAGGCTGTCTGCTTCCTGCGCATCCATTTTCACCCCGGGAAAAAATTCAGCCAGCCGGAATGCGGCTTCAGCCGGTGGCACCGTCGCCAGGGCTGAAATCTGCGGCCCCCCCGGGACCTCCCCCGCGCAAGCACTCTGCCGGTAAGCTTCCAGGAGCCTTTGGAACAACTCTTCGCCGAGAAACTCTCTGCCAAGACCTTCAAACTGCTGCCCGAATGCATTACCTCCCGACAAGGCATTGGTCTGGATCGGGTAGTTCGGCGAAATATCAAACCGCGACCGGGTAGCAACGAGGTCAATACTGCCAATCTCGTAATTGACAAAATAGTTCACCACTCGTTCTCCAGCCTCCGGCCCCTCTCCTGCCAGGAGATGCCGCGGTTCGTAGCGCTCACCCTCAGCGCTGACAATACCCTCTGCCCTGACGGCATAAGGCTCCGCCAGGGAGAAGTTGCAGCCGGTCCCATTGATAAACAGGCCGATCTGGGCATACCTGTTTCGCCAGCGGGGCCCGAGCAGATAATGCAGCGCCATCACCCCATCGTTGACAACGGTAACCGGCCAGCGGCGGCCGAGAACCTTCTCGAAGGCCTGCGAAAAAAGTGCGCAGAGATCCTTGCCCCGCAGGTCCTCGGTAAAGGCCCCCTGCTTTTTTGTCATCAGCGTTGTCCTGGCCGCCAGCCCACCAAGCAGATCCTCCCGGGTTCGCTCTATAGAGCTGGCGAAAGCCCAGCTCAACACGATATTAGCACAGCTCCCAAGCACCTCCCGGTTGTCCGCAAGCTGCTCACACACCCCCTCGGCAATCTTTGCGATCATTGAATAGCCATCCGGGGTGTTTTTTGCCGTGGGAGTGGCAAAGGAACAGGACCTGGCGAGCTCTTTGAGCTTACTGCCTGAAACCTCTTCCCCTCCCGGGCCGAGCGCAACGACCTCGGGGCCATCTATCCTCAACAGGAGAGCTACCGTCTTGCTGCCCCCAACTGAGATGCTCAGGCAATAATCACTGCGAAGAGGGCGGTCATCTCGCGGCCAGGGAACACCGCTCCAGAGCATCGGTGGCGCACAGGACGGATCATCCATGCCGGCCGCGATACGCTCCGCATCAGCACGGAGAAGCCCCAGGGCGCCGGGGTCCTCAAAATCAAAGAGGAGGCGCTCCTGCTGGAACTGCTGATAGAGGCTCTCGGTAGCAGGGGTCAGCCCCTGCTTCGAAAGAAAAACCTCAGGCTGGTGATGATTCATACGTCCTCACAAAAAAAACCGGACATGAGTATAGCAGGCAACAGAGAAACCCGGCACTGTTTCGAGCCAGCCAAGAGTATAGAGGGTGGATGACAGCAGCCGGATGATGAATATTGGAGGAAGAGAGAAGGCTGTTCGGCGGCATCCTTCCGGAGGTCTGAATAAGGTAATCATAATATGAAAAAATACCGCGTTGCGATTATTGGCCGAAGCGGCAAAGGCAATTACGGACATGGGCTGGATACGGTCTGGAAGGAGATCAAGCAGGCGGAAATCGTGGCCATTGCCGACGAGAACCCGGCCGGCCTCAAAAAAACCGCTGAAAACCTGGGGGTAAAAGCACGCTACCGCGACTACCGCAAGATGCTGCAGGCTGAGCGCCCCGACATCGTCAGCGTCGCGCCCCGATGGCTTGACTGCCACCACGACATGGTCCTTGCCTGCGCCGAAGAGGGAGCGAGCATCTTCCTGGAAAAGCCGATGTGCCGAACCCTGGCGGAAGCCGACGCAATGGTGCGGGCCTGCGAAGAAAAGCACGTCAAGCTTGCCATCGCCCACCAGACCCGCTACAGCCCGCGGATCAAGACTGTCCAGCAGCTCATCGCCGGAGGCAGGATTGGCCGGCTGCTTGAGCTTCGGGGGCGGGGCAAGGAGGATCACCGCGGTGGCGGTGAAGACCTCTGGGTGCTTGGCACTCACATCTTCGATCTCATGCGGATCTTTTCCGGTGAAGCTCGAAGCTGCTATGCGAAGGTAACACAGGATGGACGGGCGGTTGGACCCGGTGACGTGAAGCCAGGGAAGGAAGGCATTGGGCCCCTCGCCGGCGATGGTATCGAAGCCTCCTACGAGATGGAAAATGGCAGCACCGCCTTTTTCTCGAGCCATCGCAACATGGCTGCACGCCCCTCCCGCTTCGGGCTCAGCCTCTTTGGCTCAAAGGGCGTGATCCGAATTCATACCGGCTACCTGCCCGATGTTCACATCCTAGAGGATCCTTCCTGGGAACCGGGGCGCACAGGCTCGCGCTGGAAACCGGTCTCGAGTGCGGGAATTGATAAGCCCGAGCCCATCAAGAACACCGACCTCCAGGCCAGGGGGAACGGAAACGTCGCTATTGTCACAGACCTGATAGAATCGATCGAGCAGGACCGGCAACCCCTCGGCAGCATCTACCAGGCGCGCGGTGCGACAGAGATGATCGCGGCCGTTTTCGAATCGCATCGCCTCCGGGCTCCTGTCACACTGCCACTGAAGAATCGCAACAACCCGCTGCGCTCCCTGGAAAAGCGCAGCTGACCCCGGCCCAAAGGATTGAACATGGGAATCCCCATCTGTGTTTTCTGCGCATCCAGCAACCAGGCCAGCCCCCGGTACATGGAGGTGGCCCGGCAGCTCGGGAGACTCATGGTTACCCGGGGTCATACGCTGGTCTACGGTGGCGGCTCAGTCGGCCTGATGGGAGAGCTGGCAAGAGAGGTGCAACAGGGTGGCGGCCGGGTGATCGGCGTCATCCCGGAGCGCCTGAGCACTGAGGAGATCGCCTTTGAAGCTGCAGAGGAGCTCCTTGTCACCAGTGACATGGCCGAACGAAAGAACATCATGATCGAGCGAGCCGAGGCCTTCATCTGCCTGCCGGGAGCCTTCGGCACGCTGGATGAGATGCTCGAGATCATCACCCTGAGACAGCTCGACTACCATGACAAGCCCATCATCCTGGTGAACACAGATGGCTTTTATGAAGCGCTGCTGGGCTTCTTCGAGCGCCTCGAAAAGGAGCGGCTGATCAGCAAAGAATGCCTCGATCTTTACGATGTGGTTGACGATGCCGGGGCCGCACTTGACCTCCTTGCGGCCAGCCCCGGCGATCCGCCTGCAGAAGAAGCTGCCGGCGGGAGCTGACCTTGGCAGGAACTGTTTCGTTCACAGAACTCCTGGACGCCTACAAGGGCGAGCTTGCCGGCCTGGCAGCAGCAGCCTGCTGGGCCATTACCAGTCTCATCTTCAACCGGGTGCCGGCTGCAGCAGGCGCCATCACTCTCTTCAAGAATGTCGCGAGTTGCGGCTTCCTCTTCCTGGCCCTGGTGGCCTTCTCCCTCTCCCCCGGCTCAGCAGACCCCTTCGCCTTTCTGTTCGAATTGAGTCCCGAGGCCTGGGCCTGCCTCGGTCTCAGCTCACTGGCCGGCCTGGTGATCGGTGACACCTTCTATTTCAGGAGCCTGCAGATTCTCGGTCCCCGAAGGACACTCGCCATCTCAACCCTCACTCCCCCTCTTGGGGTTCTGTGCGGCTGGCTCCTCCTCGGTTCTCTCGAAACCCTGCCTCCGCTCGCCTGGGGAGGTATGGCGCTGACCCTGGTGGGGGTTATCTGGATCATCCGCGAGAAAGGAGGGGAAGAGGAGGCCCAGGGGGTTTTCCCCGGCTCCACCAGGGCCGGGATCTGGTACGGATTGCTGGGATGTGCCGGCCAGGCTGCGGCAGCCGGCCTCGCAAAAATCCCGATGAACGCAGGGCTGAGCCCCCTCAAGGCCACCTTCGCCAGGATGCTGATAGCCATCGCACTGGGCGTCGCCATCGCTGCGGCGAACGGTAAGTTGTCCGGGTGGGTTGGCCAGCTTAAAGACCGCCGGAGCTGGCTCCCACTGCTGCCGGCCAGCTTCCTGGGGACCTTTCTCGGCGTATGGCTCTGCATGATTGCCTACCAGCACGCAAAGCTCGGCATTGCCATCACCATGCACTCAACAAGCCCGATCTTTGTTCTTCCCCTCGCCTTTTTTATTCTCAGGCAACAGGTTTCGCTCCGGGCGATTCTCGGCGCCATCATCGCCGTAGCCGGAATCTTCCTGTTGTTTGAGAAAAGCGGATGAGCCTGTCTCCGGGGCGCAAAAAAGAGTTCAGGAGGCGTAGCGGCTGCGGCAACGGCGGCGGCGGGACACAAAACGCTTAAGGTCTCGGGCCATGTCTTCAGCGCCTGGGTAACGGGCAGAGCGCTGGATCGCGGTCGCCTGGCGAACAATCGCATCGAGGCCCAGGGGAACGGCGGGATTCTTAGCGCAGGCAGAAGGAAGCTCGCGTGTAAGCTTGAGCCGCCCCAGCTCGCTGTAGCTGGAGGGGAGAAAAGGAAGGCACCCGGTCAACAAGATGTACAGGGTCATGCCGAGGGCATAAACATCACCGGACGGCACATATTGATTAGCCCCGGCTGGTAATTGTTCCGGGCTGCGGTAGAGGAGGCTCCCGGCCGGCGCGATCTCCGGCTCCAGGTTCCTCTCAGCAAGCTTGAGAGCAGAGCCAAGGTCTGCCAATACGAGGCGCCCCTCAGGATCGAGAAGAATATTCTCCGGGTGGATGTCACGGTGCACGACCCCGGAGCGGTGAAGCGCAGAGACCGCATCGGCCACGGAAGCGAAACGGGCTGCCAGGTCAATGAGGCTCGCGGTGTCCCGCAGGTCGCTACTGTTGCGCAGCAGGTCCCCGGCAGTCTCTCCACTGTAGAGAGCCATCAGGAAGTAGGGAACCCCCCCGGCCTCCCCCTGGCCCTGGAGCCCCAGCAGAGACGGATGCCGCAGGCGGCCTGCGAACTCTCTCTCAATGCGCAGGCTCTCGCAGGCCGTGAGTGAGGCCGGGTCCCCGGGAGTCTTGAGCGCATAGCTGCGGCCATCGAAGCGTGACCGCACCTCGTAAACCGAGGCGGTACGCCCCTCATGAATCAGCCTGAGGATGCGGTAATCACCAAGCTCGCCTTCAGCCGGAAGGACGCTATTGGGCAGGCCGGACTTGTTTTCCTCAACAACATCACCCGGAAATCCGGGAACACGGGGAAACCGGGAGCCCTGGGGAAAAAGCTCGTAGTCGTCCATTAATCACAAACGGTTCAGGGGGACCCTCTCTAATACTTTTTCGGCATTAGCGGGGGCCCAACTTCAGCCAATACACCCCGGATGGGGATAAATCGCTCGCGGCGGAAGATTACCGGAAAAAACCCCGGTCCCGACAGGCAATCTTCCTCCGAATGGGGCTTGCTCGAAGGGGACGAGAACTGGATGATCTCTCTTAGAAAGAATATCGATCCCCGCTCTCCCATAGCGCATTCAACAGGACAATTCAGCGTGGGCACAACGAACAATGAGGTCAAGGTGAGAGAAGTCCCGCTGCTGGATTTAAA
>CAZTRG010000030.1:0-3576 GCA_964615885.1 uncultured Planctomycetia bacterium
GATAAAGCCCTCGAGAGACTGCCTGGCCCCGGCGTTATAGATCTCGATACGGCCTGGGGCACCAGCCCCGACCTCCGTTTCATGAATACTGATCGCCAGCCCCTCAACAATCTCGGCGCCCGGTTCGGCGAAATAATTCTCTCCTGCGGCAAAGCGCGAATAATGAGCGGCGATCTCGGCCTCGCTCAGGGCTCTTTCCCAGAAGGCGACCTCGTCCATTTGGCCGGTAAAGGGCTCCCTGCGTCCGCTCATATTCCCGATATACGCTGTGGCGACTCCCCCTGAATCAATCTCATCACCAACGCCCAGCTCTACAGAAAAGACCCGCACCCCGTCGACGAAGATCGCCTTCAGGCCGGTCGAGGCCTGGTAGGTCGCGGCAAGGTGGTGGGCATTTCCGTCCTTGAGGTCAGCCAGGGCCGGGCGGCCCTCCTGCCCATCAAGGGGCATGTCCAGCTCTCTGTAGGAGCCGCCAACGTTGATTCCGAAAGACAAGACCGGCTGCACAGGCGGCTCGATGGGGACATCCCGGGTGCCTGTATTCCCATCATTCTGAAATCCGAAGAGAATCCGCCGCCGGCCATCTTCCTTCCGGAAGATGATGTCGTAATCCCCCGCTGTGCCGCTCCAGCCCGGAACAACCAGGGCCTCGATGGTAATTCCCGAGTCGACAGAAAAAGAATTCCCGACCCCGCTGCCCACGTTGACCAGGGCGTTGGTGGTGTTGTTGAACTCAAGAGCTCCCGCTCCGACCAGCCCTGCAACCCGCCTGGTGCCGGAGCCGAGCGTCCCGTCATTGGAGCCGCCGGAATCACCGACGGCCGCCCCGGACCCGTCAAAATTCCAATAGGAAACCAGGCCCCTGGCCACGCCGCCTGCGGCCGGGGGTTCATCTTCGAAATTAACCTCCCCTGGAGTCCCCCCTGTCCGCTCGCTGCCCTTCCAGTTGCCGGTCTTTGAGCTCTTGGTGTCAGGGTTGCCCTTGCTGAGGCTCAGCCCGGAGCCATCGGCAGCCACCGGCCAGCCATCACCCGACCTGTAATTAACCCAGTCCATCAGCCGGGCGTTGTGATCACGCAGCTCCAGCCTCTCTCCTGAGTTTTCAAGCCGCCCGGTAAAGGGCCCGAAGGCATCGGCAAAGCCGGTCTCCGCCTCCAGCGCCTGGGGGTTGAGCGCCACCACGATGTATTCCCCTCCGGGAACGATGGTGCCGGCGGGGAACTGGTAAAAAATCGCATCGGAGAGGTACCACCCCGAGAGATCTACATCGACCGCCATCTGGTTGTGAAGCTCAACCCATTCCAGCTCAGCTTCACGCTCAACCGGATGGTAATGCACCTCGTTGAACACCACCACGCTGTCTGCCAGGCTCAAGGCCGGCCAGGTCAACAGGCTGAACAGAAATATTAGGCAGGGAAGGCCCCGCAGCGGTAAATTCATCACTCTCTGCATCAACTGTTTGTCCGGCCTCAACTGGAAGCAAAAACGGGGAGCGACCCGGCTCGCCGGGCAGCCCGTGCTGCATGCAGACAGGGCTGGCCCAATTCCTTGAAAGGGAATTTCAGATTATTTTAAGGGTCCTCCGTCACCTATAATACACCCCCGAACGAGGGTTCCTACAGGGTTAAAGAAATCACTCAAAGTGAGATACAGGGAGAAGGGTCTGATGCTGCGCTCTATCAACTTAACCATCACAACTGGTGTTCTGTTCGTCCTTGCAATTGCCACCCCGGGGCTCAATGCACAGGTTTTCGAGGTCGGCTTTGAACAGGAAAACGGTCCGGTCGAGAACTGGACCATCCATTCAGGAAACTGGGAGGTGGTCGATGAGGCCCTTGTCGGCTCCAGTGCCGGAGGCGAGACCTGGTCCTGGGCGGGGAGCCCGGCGCAGGAGTTCCCGCCGACCTTCGAATTGACCTTTGAGATGGATTTCCTCGATACGCCGCCGGATGGGATCGGCCGCCACGGCGGCATCATGTTCTGCGCAACGGTCCCCACCCAGCGCTACGATGCAGCAACCAGCGGCTATGAGCTCGACTGGATTGACCGCCAGAGCGACCACGGCCTCCGGCTGATCCGGGTCGACAACGGACGACACATCATGCTGGGCACTGGTGGCGCGAACCTTTTCGACCCGCCTGTTGACTGGAGAATCGTCGTCGACAGTGACCGGATCGAGGTCTGGGGAGATGACGAGCTCCTGATCGAGGCCCAGGACGGCACCCACCGGGGTGGCCACATCGGCTTCTGGGGCTGGCAGAACAACCAGCGGATTGCCTACGACAACATCATCGTCGATTCCGGAGAGGTCTTTCTCCGCCCCTGCTTCAGCAGTGACCCCGAGGGCGGCCCTGCCCCCCTTGAGGTGAACTTCGATGCCAGTTGCAGCAGCTCAGACCTTGAAATAACCAGCTATCTCTGGGATTTCGGTGACGGACAGAGCGCCGAAGGGCCCCAGGCAAGCCATCTCTATGACATCGCCGACAATTACGTCGTCACCCTCGAGATCACCACCGCCAACGGTGAAAGCGCCTTCCTGGAAAAAACCGTCAATGTCTTCGATGTGCTTGATTATTACGAAGAGTTCTTCGATGCAGGGGATGGCCCACCTGCTGACTGGAACATCCTCAACGGCAACTGGACCGTCCAGAACGAGGCCCTCAACATCGCCACCTCTGGTGGAGGCGAATCCTGGGCATGGATCGGCGCCGGCCCCGCCCTCTTCGGGAATGTCTGGAGCGTCACCTTCCGCTTAACCTTCCACAACAACCCGGCTGATGGAATCGGGCGCCACGGGGGCGTATTCATTTTCGCCCAGAACTCCCAACCCCGCTTCGCCGGAAACAGCGGCTACAGCGTCGACTGGATCGACCGGCCGGCTGACCGCGGCTACAGGATCTCTGTCTGGAACAATGGCCAGGAAACGCCCCTGGTGGCAGGAACCGGGGATATTGAGCCCGGCGAAGAATGGACCATCGCCTTTGACGATAATGCCATCCAGCTGCTGGTGGACGGCGACTTCAAGGCCGAGGTCATCGACCCGACCTACCGCTCAGGCCATGTTGGCTTCTGGTCCTACACCAACAACCAGGACTTCTCGATTGACGACATCATCATCGGGGAAGACGGCGGCGGAGGAGTCGAGATCTGCGATAACGACCGAGACGACGATGGAGACGGAGCGATCGACTGCGACGACACCGACTGCGCCGACCAGGCGCTCTGTATCCCCGCCGAGATCTGTGACAACGTCATCGATGACGACAGGGATGGCGCCGCTGATTGCGACGACACCGACTGCGCCGATGAAGCCGCCTGTGCTGAACCGGCCGGCCCCCGTATCGTTCGGGGAGACTCCAACTCCGATGGCAGCATCAACCTCACCGATGGCGTCATCCCACTGCTCTACCTCTTCAGCGGCGGCGACGCGCCGGCCTGCATGGACTCAGCCGATGCCAATGACACCGGCGCCATCGAGATCACCGACGCCATCATTATCTTCGGGTGGCTGTTCACCGGCGGCAATGCCCCGGCACCCCCTGGCCCGACCTCCCCGGGCTACCTCTCATCTGATTG
>CAZTRG010000031.1:0-23798 GCA_964615885.1 uncultured Planctomycetia bacterium
GTCCTTCCCCCCTCGAAGCGGCAGGCATGCTCTCCCGGTTCGCGGCTGCGCCCGCCGGCCTCAACACCGACCAGGCGAATCGACTCCTCGTCGAGAAACTCGTTCCAGAGCCCCAGGGCATTGGAGCCGCCGCCCACGCAGGCGACCAGCACATCCGGCAGACGCCCCTCGGCCTCCATGATCTGGGAGCGCACCTCGCGGCCGATCACCGACTGGAAATCCCTGACGATCATCGGGTAGGGATGCGGCCCGAGCGCTGAGCCCAGCAGGTAGTAGGTGTCAGCAACGTTCCAGGTCCAGTCCTTGAGCGCAGCGTTGACGGCATCCTTCAGTGTCCGGGTGCCCTCCTCCACCGCGTTCACGGTGGCTCCGAGCTGGCGCATCCAGAAGACGTTGGTGGCCTGCCGCCTGACATCCTCTGAGCCCATGTAGACCGTGCAGGGAAAGCCGAAGCGCGCCGCCACGGTGGCGGTGGCGAGGCCGTGCTGGCCCGCCCCTGTCTCGCAGATGATTCGCTTCTTTTTCATCCGGGAGGCCAGCACCACCTGGCCGATACAGTGGTTGATCTTGTGGGCGCCGGTGGCGCCAAGCCCCTCCTGCTTGAGGTAGATCTTCGCCCCGCCAAGGTGCTCGCTGAGGTTCTTTGCGAAATACAGGGGTGTTGGCCGGCCGGAATAATTTTTCAGGAGGTCCTCGACCTCGGCGACGAAGCCCTCCTCCTCCTTCCAGTGGTGGTAGGCCTCCTCGAGCTCATCGAGCGCAGGCACCAGCATCTCGGGGACATAGCGCCCCCCGTACTCTCCGTAGAAGCCCTGCTCATCCGGCAGCGGAGCCGCGCCGCCGCCCTGCTCCTGGTTATCTTCGACCATGTCTTCTAGGCACCTGTAAATGGACCGCCCGCTGAAATCCTGCGCTCCTTCAAAAAGCGCCTTTCGGGCATAGAGCGAGTTTAATGCAGAGGAGGCCCTGTGAGAAGCCTGAGCACGACACGATCCCGGGTTATCGGGAGCTCTACAAGCCTCTTGTTGACAGCAGGATGCGCCACTGACAGCGAAACTAAAACTAACCTCTTCTTTCTTGGTAGAAACGCGCAGGCTCTGGTATTCTCGGCCGTTTACACCCGAAAGAACGCTATTGAAAGAGGTAATACCGTGTTGAAGCTAGCTGTCCTGGGGGGAGATGGAACCGGCCCCGAAGTCGTCGCCGAGGGACTCAAGGTCCTCGATGCCATCAGCAAGAAAAACGGCTTTGAGTACAGCACCGAAGATTTTGACTTCGGCGGCGAGCGCTACATGAAGACGGGAGAGGTCCTGCCAGAGGGCGCTGTCGAGACGCTGAGCGGTTTTGACGCCATCTACCTGGGTGCCGTCGGGCATCCGGATGTCGCCCCGGGAATCCTCGAGAAGGGCCTGCTGCTCGAGCTGCGTTTCCAGCTCCAGCAATACATCAACCTGCGCCCGGTGAAGCTCTACGAGGGCGTTGAATGCCCCCTGAAGGACAAGGGCCCCGAGGATATCGATTTCGTCATCGTTCGTGAAAACACCGAGGACCTCTACGTCGGCTCCGGCGGTATCGCCCACAAGAACACCGACATGGAGGTCGCCACCCAGCTCATGATCGCCACCCGGGCCGGGGTCGAGCGCTGCCTGCGCTATGCCTTTGAGCTGACCCGCAAGCGCGACCAGGGCAAGAGGCTCACCCTCGTGGCCAAGACCAACGTGCTGACCTATGCCCACGATCTCTGGGACCGGGTCTTCAACGAGCTCAAAGAGGAATACAGCGACATCGAGACCGACTACAACCACGTCGACGCCTGCTGTATGTGGATGGTGAAGAACCCGGAGTACTACGACGTGATCGTCACCCCGAACATGTTCGGCGACATCATCACCGACCTCGGCGCCATGATCCAGGGTGGCATGGGTATCGCCGCCGGTGGAAACATCAACCCGGCGGGCGTCAGCATGTACGAGCCGATTGGCGGCTCGGCCCCGAAATACACCGGGCAGAATGTCATCAATCCCCTCGCCGCGATCTGTGCCCTGGCGATGCTGCTGAAATACTCAGCCGGGCAGGAAGAGTCCGGTGACCAGGTGGAGAACGCCGTCATGAGCGTGGTGAAGAAGCTCGACAGCCTCTCCGCCGGCCGGATGGGATACTCGACCAGCGAGGTCGGAGACATGGTGGTTGACGCACTGGGCGACTGAGCCGACTGCTGAAGACCGGGAGCTATTAGAGTGAATTCATTTCGCCAGGAAGCGCTGGATGTTCTGAGCCGGCATACCGGCATGGACCCCGGAAAAATTGATGCCCTCCTTGAGCGTCCTCCGAAGCCAGAGCTTGGGGATTTCGCCTTCCCCTGCTTCCAGCTGGCCAAGGAGCTCAAGAAGGCGCCCCCACAGATCGCCGGGGAGCTGGCGGAGAAGGTCGCCGGCGAGCTGGAGTTGCTCACCGAGGCCCGGGCCCTGGGGCCCTACCTCAACCTCTTCGTCAACCGCCAGGAGTTCGCCCGCAGCATATTGCACGCTCCCGGCGCCCTCGCTGAGGACATCGGCACCTCGAGCGAGGGTGAAGGCAAGGTCGTCGCCATTGATTTCTCCTCCCCCAATATTGCCAAGCCTTTTCACGTCGGGCACCTGCGCTCAACGATCATCGGCAGCACCCTCTACAGGATCTTTGCCAGCCTCGGCTACGAGTGCGTCGGCATCAACCATCTTGGTGACTGGGGAACCCAGTTCGGAAAACAGATTGTCGGAATCAAGCGCTGGGGAGAGGAAAAAGATCTCGAAGACCTCGATGCCCTCAACTCTCTCTACGTCCGGTACCACGAAGAGGAGGAGAAAAACCCTGCCCTGGCCGACGAGGCGCGTGAATGGTTCCGGCGCCAGGAAGATGGAGACCCCGAGGCCCTCGCCCTGTGGGAAAAGATCCGCCAGACCAGCCTCGATTACTTCAAGAAGATCTATGACCGGCTCTCGGTCCGGTTTGACCACTACACGGGAGAATCGTTCTTCAACGACAAGATGGACGCTGTTGTCGACCGGGCTGATTCCCTCGGACTGACCTCTGTTTCCGATGGAGCCCTCGTGATCGACCTCGAGCCCCACGGCATCGACACCCCTGCGCTGCTGCGCAAGGCCGATGGAGCCACCCTCTATATGACCCGCGACCTGGCCGCGGCCTGCCACCGCCATGAAACCTACAAGTTCGAGAAACTGCTCTACGTTGTGGGCACCGCCCAGTCCCTTCACTTCCGCCAGCTCTTCAAGACCCTCGAGCTGATGGAGGAGCCCTGGGCAAAGGATTGTGTCCACGTCAACTTCGGGCTCGTGCAGGGAATGTCGAGCCGTAAGGGCAACGTCATCTACCTCGAGGAGCTGCTCGATGAGGCCCGCAACCGGGCACAGGAATACATGAGCGCCAACGTCGACAAGCGCCCCGAGCTCGAAGACGAAGAGGCCGTTGCGGAGGCCGTAGGCATCGCGGCGATCTTCTTCAGCGACCTCAGCAAGCAGCGGATCAAGGACTACAATTTTTCCTGGGAGCGCGCCATCTCCTTCGAGGGAGACACCGGCCCCTACCTGATGAACGCCCATGCTCGCATAGCCGGGATCATTCGCAAATGCGGTGTCGAGGTGGATCCCGAAGCAGATATCACCCTCCTGCAGGAACAATCAGCCCACGACCTGGTCTCCCTTGTCTCGCGGTATACCGATGCACTCAGGGAGGCCGCGAAAAACTTTGAACCTTCCATCCTTGCCGCCTACCTCCTGGACCTCGCCCGGGCCCTTCACTCCGGCTACAAGGAGCTTCGCGTCAAGGACGAGGAAGAAAAACTCGCCGCTGCACGACTGCTGCTGCTGACAGTAGTGAAAAACGTTCTCGCCAGCGGAATGAGGATTCTCGGGATCAAGCCCCTGGAGAAGATGTAGACCGCACCTGCGTCGATGCTTTACTCGCTCCCCCCCCAAAGCTACAATCCGGTTCGGCCACCGGGCGGCAGCCTCGAAAAAGAAAGACCGGGATTCAACACATGAAAGTCACCGTTGCAAAAGCTCTTGGAACCTGTTTCGGCGTGCAGGATGCCATCGATCTCGCAATGGACGATGCCTACCGTGACAATCTCACCATCATTGGCCAGCTGGTTCACAACCCCCAGGTCGTCGAGGATCTGCGCACCCGCGGTGTCAACATCGTCGACCAGCTCGATGAGACCATCTCAACCCGGAATATCATGATCACCGCCCACGGCGCCCCCGAGTCGATGCACGAGACCGCCCGCGAGATGGGCTACAACGTTATCGATGCGAGCTGCCCCCTGGTGCTGCGCGTCCACAAGGCCATCGCCGGCTTCGTTCGCGAGGGCTTCCACCCCGTTGTCATTGGCCAGGCCTCGCATGTCGAGGTCAAGGGGATCACCGGGGATCTTGCCGACTACACCATCATTGCCAACGAAGAGGAGATCTCCACCCTGGCGCAGTACGACAAGATCGGCATCGTCTCCCAGACCACCCAGCAGATCCAGCACGTCGGGAATCTCATCGACAAGATCCGGTCCGCCTATCCCGAGATGGAGATTCGCTTCCAGGACACCGTCTGCCAGCCGACCAAGGACCGGCAGGTCGCCGCACGCGAGCTCACCAGCGAGGTGGACCTGATGATCGTTATCGGGGGCTACAACTCCTCCAACACCAAGAAGCTGAAGATGGTCTGCGACGAATCCGGCGTAGAGGCCTTTCACATCGAGCGCGCCAGCCAGCTGAACCCCGAGATGTTCGAAGGCCGGGAACATGTCGGCATCACCGCCGGCACCTCGACACCCAGGGAGGTTATCGAGGAGGTCTACCTGGCCATCCTGAGTATGCCTGGAGTTATCGTCTCCGAGGCCTCCGGGATGCCGCCGAAGGAAAAATACCTTCACTGAATAAGGAGCATTTCAGATGCGGAAGCCTCCTGCTGTCGAATCTGATTACCTGCTTCGGCTCGAAAAGCTCCCGGGCTACAGCGAAAAGCTGGTTCGCTGGGAGGAGGTCTTCGAGCAGGCAAGGCCGCTTCGCATCGAGGTGGGAGTCGGAAATTCCCCCTTCCTCATCGAGGTCGCCGGCAGGGAACCGGACTACAACTACCTTGGCCTCGAGTACTCCCACAAACGGGTGATCAAGTTCCTGAAGAAGGTGGAGCTGGCAGGGCTGGATAACATCCGCATGCTTCACCTCAACTCCGACCTGCTCTTCAGTGATTACATGGCCCCCTCCGGTATCGAACACCTCTTCGTCAACTTCCCCGATCCCTGGCCGAACCGCCGCCACAGCAAGAAGAGATTCATTGCCGGGGAGCGCCTCACCGCAGCCGTAAAACTGCTGGCCCCCGGGGGCGGCTTCTCGCTGCGCACAGACGCACGAGATTACGCCCTGGAGGCACGTGAGAATCTCGAGGCCAATGAACACCTCGAAAACTGCCGGCCGGACTCTGAGTGGGCTCCGGAGCCTCGCTACCCCTTTGAGACACCCTACGAGATCAAGTTCAAGGCACAGGGCCTGCGGATCTATTATTTCGAATACCGAAAGCGCCAGGATGCGGAAAGCGCCTGAGCACCCTGCAATTGCCATGAGTGAGAAACAGAATCCCAAGCCGTCCCCAGTGCCCCCGGAGCTGAAGAAAAAGGCCTCTCGCCTTCCGACCTCGCCGGGAGTCTACATCATGAAGGATGCCCGCAGCAGGATTCTCTATATCGGCAAGGCGGTCAACCTGCGCAGCCGGGTGCGCTCCTACTTCGGCAAATCCAATGACGGCAGACCCTTCATACGCCTGCTGCTCAAGCGAATCGACGACCTGGACTGCATCCTTACCGAAACCGAGGAAGAGGCGCTCATTCTCGAGAACAACCTCATCAAGAAGCATCGGCCCCTCTACAACGTCAGGCTCAAGGACGACAAGACCTACGTCAGCATCAAGGTCACCCTCAGCGAGGAGTGGCCCCGGGTGATGGTTACGAGGCGCTACCGCCGGGGAAAAGACCTCTACTTCGGCCCCTACGGTTCCTCGACCGCGGTCCGTGAGATGCTCCGGGTCATCAAGACGGTCTTTCCGCTGAGAACCTGCACCAACGGCTTTTTCCGCAACCGGACGCGCGCCTGCATGGAGTATGAGATCGGCCGCTGCACAGCGCCCTGCGTAGACCTGATCTCCAAGGAAGGCTATATGGAGGATGTCGACCAGGTGGTCCTCCTGCTCAAGGGCCGCAGCAAGGAGCTCGAACGCATCATCGAAAAAAGAATGAAGGAGGCCTCGAAGGCCCGGTCCTACGAGCTCGCTGCCCGCTACCGGGACCAGCTCGCGGCCATCGCCAAGGTCTTCGAAACCCAGAAGGTCCAGGAATTCCGCCTCGGGGATATCGACGCGTTCTCTATTATCCGCGAGGGAGACTTCGTCGCCATCCAGGCTGTTCTTGTTCGGGAAGGAAAGATCATCAACTCAAAGACCCACAGCTATCGAACCGGGCTTCCCCGCGCCGAGGTGCTCTCGAGCTTCCTGACCCAGTACTACCTGGCCGACCGCTACATTCCTCCCGATGTGCTCTGCGATTCAGACTTCCGCGACCGTGAGCTGCTGGAGAGCTGGCTCACCGAACGCCGCGGCACCAGGGCGCGTATCAGCCTTCCCCAGCGGGGCGACAAGGCGGCCATCATGCGCCTTGCCAGCCGCAACGCCCGCAACAGCTTCCGAATCGAGCTCGATGAGCAGGAGCGAATGGAGGCGCTGCTTGATTCGCTTAAAAAACACCTCGAGCTGCCGGTGGCTCCCAGGAGAATCGAGTGCTACGACATCTCCAATTTCCAGGGCTCCCTGGCGGTGGGCTCGATGGTTTCCTTTGAGGATGGCAAGCCGGTGCGCGACCGCTACAGGAAATACAGAATCCAGACCGTTGTCGGCGCTGATGACTTCCGCTGTATGAAGGAGATCCTGGAGCGGAGACTCGAGCGGGGGCTCAAAGATGGCGACCTGCCCGATCTCGTCCTCGTCGATGGCGGCAAAGGCCAGCTCTCCAGCGCCGTCAAGGTCCTCAAGGAGCTCGGGCTCTCAGGGCTGGCGGTCGCCTCCCTTGCCAAGGAGCGCCGCAGTAAAAAAACCACCGAGCGCGTCTTCATCCCCGGCAGGAGAAGCCCGCTGGCCCTTGCCCAGGACACCCCCGAATCACTCTACCTGCAGCGCATCAGGGATGAAGCCCATCGATTCGCGATCCAGTACCACCGCAAGCTGCGCCAAAAAGATGCCATGAAGACCGGGCTCGAGGGGGTCCCTGGAATCGGTCAGAAACGCCAGCAGGCGCTGCTGGACAGGTTTCGCACCCTCGCAAAAATCCGCGAGGCCAGCACCGAGGACCTCAGTGAGGTCATCGGAGAGAAGCTGGCCCTTGCCCTCCAGGAGGCCCTCAGAAAGAATCCGGCCATAAAAAACTGATCTCCGGCCTTCTCTCTGAATGCATAAGCTCCTTTAAATAAACAGCTTGCGGCCCAGCCGAAAAGGTCCCGGCCGGTTGGCGCGTTCTGCGATGGGGTGATAAACTTCTTGGTCAGGTCGGCTTCACATTCAAGGGGCAGAAGACGGCCGAAAAGCAGGTTCGGTGCACCTGTTGGGTGCATCGGCCAAGGGTAAAGCGAAAGGAAATCTGCATGAGTTCAATCAATCGGACTCCCCGGCCCAAGCTCGGCGAGATCCTCATCGATATGGGACTGGTAACCGAGGAGCAGATTCAGCAGGCCCTGGGAGTCCAGGAAACCACCAAGGAAACTCTCAGCTCGATCATGGTCGATATGGGCTGCCTCAGCGACAGCGACTTCACCAGGACCCTGGTGATGGAATACCAGCTTCCCTACATCATCCTCGAAAATTACGAGCTTGATGAGGAGCTTGCCGACCTGCTTTGTCCTGAATTCCTGCACAGCAACAAGCTCCTGCCCTTTGACCGCATTGGAGACACCCTCCTCTGCGCGGTGACAGAACTTCCCCGGGAAGAAATCCTGCAGGAGATCACCCGCCAGACCGGCTGCAAGACAGGGCTCTATGCCGCCTCGCTCAGCGAGGTTGACCGCTATCTCGAGCACCTGGCGCCGCTGAAGCAGACCGCCGACGCTGAGACAGTAGACCAGGGCTGAAAAAGAACCCCGAATCCAGGCCAGCCGGGAACACAGCCCCACCTGCCGGGCACCGACCACCTTGACTTGGTCTGCAGGCATCCTACAATCCTCTCTCGCTCTGTTCCAAGGCTGAGACGAGAAGGTGATGATCCGTAAATCGGACTCCGGTCCTGCCCAGACACCCATGATGCAGCAATACCTCCTTGCCAAGGAGAAGTATGCCGAAGAGGTACTCTTCTTCCGCATGGGCGACTTTTACGAGATGTTTTTCGAAGATGCCCAGCTCGCCTCTGAGCTGCTCGGTATCGCACTGACCGCCCGGTCCAAGGACAAGGACGCAATCCCGATGGCCGGGATCCCGGTGAAGGCCCTCGACTCTTACCTCCCCAAGCTCCTGCGGGCCGGCAAGCGCGTGGCAATCTGCGAGCAGGTACAGGACCCCAAGGAGGCCAAGGGCCTGGTCGAAAGGGAGGTTGTTCGAGTGATCACCCCCGGAACGATCACTGACGAGAAGATCATTGGGGAGAAGTCGAACAACTACCTTGCAGCCCTCTGCCACCGCCCCCCATCGACCTCGAAAAGGAAAAAGACGGCCGAGGGCTTCGGGCTCGCCTGGATGGATGTGACCACCGGCGAATTCATTATCTGGGAATCCGGCGACCTCTCCTCCATCGCCACCCAGCTCGAGCGGCTCGCGCCGGCGGAATGCCTCCTGCCCGAGAGCATCGCCTTCAATCTCGACAACCATCCGGCCTTTGCCGAGGTGACGAGGGACTACCTCCTCACCCCCTTTTCCGACCCGGCCTTCGACCGCAAGACCGCCCATCGAAGCCTCGTAACGCATTTTAAAACGAAGACCCTCGACGGCTTCGGCTGCGAGCACCTCGACCTCGCCGTCCAGGCAGGCGGCGGGCTGCTGAGCTACGTGCAGGAGACCCAGAAGGTCGCCATGAAGCACCTCAACACCATACGGGCCTACCAGGAAACCCGGGTGGTGCCTATCGACCGCGCCACCCGACGTGCCCTCGAGCTGACCAGCACCCAGCGTGATGGGGAGCGCCAGGGAACCCTGCTGGGCTCTTTTGACCGTACCGCAACGGCCTGCGGCGGCCGCAAGCTGCAGGCATGGATTCTTGAGCCCCTGACCGGGGTCGAGGAGATCGTCCAGCGCCAGGAAGGCGTGGCAGAGCTGGTGGAACACCAGGATGTCCGGGAGGAGGCCGTCGCCCTGCTCAAGCAGGTACACGATCTCGAACGAATCTGTACCCGCATCAGCTACGGCAGCGCCAATGCAAGAGACCTCGTGGCACTGGCCCGAACCCTGGAGATCATCCCCCTGCTGCAGGAACAGCTCGCCCCGCTTGAGTCCGCGATGATCTGCGAGCTCGGCGAGAGGATGCCGCCGCTGCCCGAGCTGCGCAGGCGCCTGCAGGAGGCGCTGCAGGAAGAGCCGCCGCTGGCCCTCAAGGAAGGTGGCCTTATCAGGGAGGGCTACAACGAGGAGCTCGACGAGCTGCGCCTCATCAGCACCGAGGGCAGCCAGTGGTTTGCGCGCTACCAGCAGAAAGAAATCGACCGCACCTCGATCCCCAATCTGAAGGTCGGCTACAACAAGGTCTTCGGCTACTACATCGAGATCACCAATTCCCACAAGGACAACGTCCCTGAAGAATATATCCGCAAGCAGACCCTGAAGAACTGCGAGCGCTATATCACCCCGGATCTGAAGGAATACGAAAACAAGGTCCTCCACGCCCGTGACCGGGCCATCGCCCTGGAATACAAGCTCTTCTCCACCCTTCGAGAGGAGGCCTCCGGGCAGATCCCCCAGCTCCAGCAGGCTGCCGAAGCCCTCGCCGAGCTCGACGTCCTTGCCACCTTCGCCTTGCTGGCGGCCGAACGCGGCTACATCCGGCCGCTGGTAAATAAGGGAAGCCGGCTGCTGATCGAGGACGGACGCCACCCCGTGGTCGAACGGGTGGCCACCACCGAGCCCTTTATCGCGAACTCCGTCGAGCTCGACGAAGAAAACAACATCATGATTATCACCGGTCCGAACATGGCCGGCAAATCAACCTACATACGGCAGGTCGCGCTGCTGGCGCTGCTGGCCCAGACCGGCAGCTTCATCCCCGCAAAAAAAGCCGAGATCGGCGTTATCGACCGCCTCTTCACCCGTGTCGGCGCCAGTGACGACCTGACCCGGGGACAGTCAACCTTCATGGTGGAGATGAACGAGACTGCCAACATCCTCAACAACGCCACCTCCCGCAGCCTGATCATTCTTGACGAGGTCGGCCGGGGAACCAGCACCTTCGATGGGGTCAGCCTCGCCTGGGCGATCACTGAATACATTGCCGAGAAGATTGAGGCCAGGACACTCTTCGCCACCCACTACCATGAGCTTACCGAGCTTACCCGTACCTTCGCCGGCGCCCGGAATTTCAACTTCGCCGTCAAGGAATGGAATGAGGACATTATCTTTCTGCGAAAAATCGTCGAGGGCGGAGCCGACAAGAGCTACGGGATCCACGTGGCCAGGCTGGCGGGAATCCCCACCAGCGTTATCGACCGCGCCCGTGAGATTCTCGGGAATCTCGAAAACCAGTCCCTGGATATTGATGACCGCCCGGCCCTGGCGCGCAGCACCGCGAAGCCCAGGGAAGGGGACGCCCGGAAATCCGAATCCATCCAGCTGGATTTCTTCCAGAGCATCAATGACGAGATCTTCCGTGAGCTCAAGAGCCTCGATCTTGACTCGATGACCCCGCTTGAGGCTCTCAAGGTGCTTGCCGAACTCAAAGACAAGGTGCTCTGAGAAGAAGCCGGCCGCCTGCGCCAGTCAGGAAGAGCTACTGCCCCCCCCGGGCCCCATGCGCAGCTCAAACTGCAGCCGCACCACCTCCCTGATAACCTGCTCGGCATCGAGACGGCGCTCCGGGTTGATCTCGAGCATGCCGGAAACCAGCTCGGCAAATCCCCCCGGGTACCTGCCCGCCTCATCGGGAGGAATTTTCACCTGCGTCTTGCGGTAGGCTTCAACAAGCCCCTTGCCCTTCAGGCCGGGAAACACCGTCTCCCCGCAGACCATCTCGTAGGCGATCAGTCCCAGGGAAAAGATATCCGACCGGGGGCCGCCGCGCCCACCCTCTGCCCGTTCCGGGGCCAGGTAACGCGGAGTACCAAGGGCCGGGCGCTGGCCGACCGGATAGCCCCTCTCTTCATCCGCGGTACGGAAGGAGATACCGAAATCGGCAATCTTGACATTCGCATGCCCCTGGTCGGCGCCGAGGTCTCCAAGGATCTTGTACCAGTTTCCATCCCGGCCAAACCAGGCCTTGAGAACCCCGGTCACCTCCTTGCGGGGAGCCTCCCGCCTGGCCAGCTCCCGGTAGATTCGCAGGATCTCCTGGTACATCTCCCGTGCCAGGTCCACCTGGTAGACATTGCGCGCAAGATGCGCCCCCTCGAGGTAACACTGCACCGCCTTTGAATACTCCCGGCAGCCCGAGAAGTGAACCGCCCGCAGGTGGTAGAGCCCGGGAGATTCCGGAACCGGCACATCCTGCAGCAGCCTCGAGAGCTTTCGATGAAGCTGCCCGCGGTCCGGCAGCGGGATCCTCTCAGCCATGTACTTCTGGAACGCCATGTTGGTGAACCGGTACCAGGTCCGGCTCTCCTCGGTAAAGAAACCATCGGCAAGCAGCTGGCGGACCACGAAGTAGAGCGAGGTCTCATCGAGATCGTGAAGCCGGCCGAGGGTGTCAAAAAAGAAGCTGGGCCCTATAAAGGCCGCGTATTCCAGGACCTGCCGTTCCACCCGGCCGGCCTGGCGGTACTTCTCGTAGAGGTTCTTTCCCTCCTCGAGCTCCAGCTCACGGAAGTCGGGGCGGTAGGTGACCGTCTTTGAGCCTGCGTTGACCGTCAGGATCCTGCGCTCAAAGAAGCTCCTCAGCAGATCGAGTATCCTCGTAAAATTACCCTCGCTCAGGCGGTAGAGATCCTTCGCCAGCTCAGCTCCTCTCAGGTAGCCGCGGAAGAGCCTCTGCAGGTAGCGCTGAATCTGGTAGGCGGTGAGAGGCCTCAGGTAGAGCTCCTTGAGCACCTTATCGAGGCTCGGCAGCAGAGCCTTCACCGAGTCATTCTTGCGAATCTCCCCAGGGTCGATGGTGGCGAGAACCGTGACCGGGAGGGTCTCCATCTTCGTGCCGAGATACGACAGGAGATGGCAGACCAGCGGGGAAGCCCTCCCGAGCTCCAGCACCCGCAGAATGGTCGGATGTTCGTTCTCATCAAACCGCTTCTTCAGATCCTCAACCATCTCGCGCAGGGTTGCCCGCGAGGCCGAGATCTTCGGCCGGAACTGCTCGTAAAGCCGTGGAATTCCCTCGATTCGCGAACAGTCAAGCTCAAGAAAGCGAATCCCCTCGGCAGGATCATCCCCCTGGTCGCCCGCCCGCTTCTGGCGAAGCAGGAACTCACTGATCAGGCGGCTCTTGCCGGTGCCCCCCTCTCCCTCAACAACGATAAAAAAACCGCTGCCTGCGTTCATCCTTTCAAGGTAATGCTCCAGGAAGCGCTCCTCCGAAGGCCGCGAATAATACGGCGGATCCTCGAGTATGGAATCAGCCGAAATCTCCTGGGAGCCCACCCTCCGTTCAATCTCCCGCCAGAGGCCGGCATCGACTGCCTTGGAGTCATCCTTCGCCGCACCCTCACCGGGCTCGCCTTCGAACTCGAGAATTCCATCTCCCTCGACGGCAGCATCCGGATTCTCTCCCAGGCCCGGGTCTGCGATTTCCAGCAGGATGTTGGCCGGCTTGATGTCGCTGTGAACAACTCCCTGGCGGTGGGCGGCAGCCAGCCCGCAGGCAACCTGCCGCAGAATTTCAAGAACCTCTGCCGGCTCCATGCGGGAGTGCTTCAATCTCTGGAAGAGGCTGTGGCCTCGAATATATTCCATCGAGATGAAGTGCTGATCCTCCTCCACCCCGTGCTCTAAAATCCTGATCACGTTCTGATGGTCAATCTCCCTGGCCAGCACCGCCTCGCGGTGATGGAAGTATTCCAGGAAGGCTTCGCGCCGGCCGATGTTCTGGCGGATGAACTTGACGGCAATCTCGTCTCCGCTGTCGAGATCACGAACCCTGTACACCGCGCCCATTCCACCCTGGCCGAGCTTCTCTTCGAGCTCAAACTTACCGACCTTCCTGGGAAGGACCTCGGGAAGATTGCTGGTATCGTATCCGCTGGCGGAGGGACTCCCCTCGCGGGCAAGCGTCCTGCTGAGGGGTTCGGTCGCAAAGGAGGAGTTCGTGTCGGAGTGATCTCCCCCATCGGCAAACTCGATCACCTCGTTTCCGATACAGATGCGGTCCCCGCTTCTGAGCCGGGCCTCCTTGAGCAGCGGCCGGCCATTGAGGAGGGTGCCGTTGGTGCTGCCCATGTCGGTAAGCAGGTAGCTCCCGCCACGGTCCTCGATGAGAATGTGGCAACGGGAGACACCTTTTGCGTCGACAATAAAATCAGCCTCGTCGTCCCTTCCGAGAACGACCTTGGACCGGAAGGAATAATCCTCCAGGGAACCGTCGGCTTTCTTCCAGATAACCCGTGCCATACTCCAATTTTATGGAGTACTGCCCCCGGGTAACAGTTTTTCAGTAAAAGACCGGCGAGCTTCTTCATCAATAACATCGCCCAAATCTTCGACCGAGAGCGGGCCCTGGCGGGCCACGGTGTAATCTGCAGGGGCCAGGACCGCCGTCATGCTGGAGGGTGGAGAACCCTCACACCAGCTCTCCAGGTCACGAATAGACACCGAGAGACGAGAGAGACGGCCCAGTACTTTTCGCGCAAAAAAGAGCTCCTTGTCGCCAAAGAGAGGCTCGCCGGGAGAATTTTCGCGTTCTTCGTTATCGGATGGTGACATGCTGTTTCTTTCACTTTTTGCCCCCCGGCCGATTCCTGCAGTACCCTGAAAACCCGCTGCTTAAGGCTGTTTCATGGTATTTGAGAGCCCTGGTGGGCTTCAACGAGGCACCCGCCCCAAACGGAGCCTGAGAATATTATCATCTACCCGGGTAACTGACGAATGGCAGCTGCCCGGCCGCCTCCTGCGGATCATCAACAGGCTCCCTGCAGGACCTGTCGCGGCAGATATAGAGCCTCGGACCAGCACCATCATGCGCCTTGCCCTCCAGCAAGGGCACCCTGTCGGAGAGCTCCTGCGATGGTGGGTTCTCTGCGCCCGTGATCACCCGTGCCGGCAGAAAGCCTGAGTGAATGACAGCAAGAAATTCAGCCGACCGCTTGTCCCCAAGGTCACCGACAAGTGCCAGCTCAACGGGGGGATGAAGCAGGAAATCCAGCGCCAGCAGGGAGGAGCCGAACCCCATGGGTACCCTCGGCAGGATCGGGGACACCTCTCGCAGGATGCCCTCAGCCCGCTGGCGATAGGCCGGGGTGTCCACCAGGCGCTCAAGCCGCAGGAGATTCAAAGCCATGACTCCCACCGGTGAAGGTACCGCCGAGTCAAAGGGATCCTTGCGGCGGGTAATAATCAGCTCGTGCTCCCCGGATGTGAAGTAGAGTCCCGCCTCCTTCTCATCGGAAAAACCGGCAAGGACTGCATCGCAGAGGCGGTGCGCTTCCTTGAGGTAGTCCACCTCGAAGCAGCTCTCGTAGAGATCAAGCAGGGCCTCGATAAAGAAGGCGTTATCGTCGAGAAAACCCAGGATCCGGCTCTTGCCATCCTTTCTCACTCTCAGCAGGCGGCCCCCATCCTGCACCTGGTCGAGAATCAGCCCGGCAGCTCCCCGGGCGGCCTGCAGGTAGCGCGGCTCACCGAGAACCTGGTAAGCGCGGGCGAAAGCCGAGATCATCATACCGTTCCAGGAGGTCAAGACCTTCTCATCTCGGAAGGGCGCGGGACGCTTCGCGCGCGCCTCGTAGAGTTTCTTTCGCCCCTCTTCAATCTTTTCGCGGGCAAGCTCCAGCTCGATTCCCAGCGCGGCGGCAACCTCATCGAGGCCGGCGGTGATATGAGCGATGCTGGTAGAGTCCTCGAAATTGCCCCCGGCGCTTATATTGAAATAGCGGCAGAACAGGGCAGCGTCTTCAGCCCCGAGGATCTCCTCTACCTCCTCCGGCCGCCAGACGAAGAAGACCCCTTCGCGCCCCTCGCTGTCGGCATCGGTGGCGGAATAAAAGCCGCCCTCGGAGCTCGTCATCTCAGCGAGAACATAGTCAAGGATCTCCGAGGCGATCCTGCGGTAGAGTCCCCGGCCGGTCAACTGGAAGGCCTCGAGGTAGGTCCTTACCAGCAAGGCATTGTCGTAGAGCATCTTCTCGAAATGGGGAACCAGCCACTTCGCATCGGTCGAATAACGATGGAAGCCTCCGCCAACCTGGTCGTACATCCCCCCATGGGCCATGGCCTCGAGGGTGCGCTCACACATCTGCAGAACCTCCGGGTCCTCTCCCCTCGCGTAAACCCGCAGCAGCATCGAGATCTCCGTTGAGCGGGGAAACTTAGGCGGCGGGCCGAAGCCCCCGTAGGCCGGGTCAAATCGCCGGGTGGCATCCTCTCCGGCAAGCTTCAGAACCTCTTCACTGGCAAGGTCCCCGCCGGGAGGGGTTTCCGGCCTGCAGAGCCCCTCGACAACCTGGCTCGCCGCATTTTCGATTTTCTCAGGCGACTCGCTGTAGGCCTTGGAAAGTGAAATGAGAATGTCTGAAAAACCCGGCCGGACCACCTCTCCCCCGGAATTGTAATGACCCTTGGGAGGAAAATAGGTACCTCCCCAGAAGGGCCGCAGATCCGGCGTCAGGAAAACGCTCATCGGCCAGCCACCCTGCCCCGAGAGCATCTGCACCGCATTCATATAGAGCGCATCGATGTCGGGGCGCTCCTCCCTGTCGACCTTGATGTTGATGAAGTTCTCGTTCATCAACTTTGCGATACCCTCGTCCTCGAAGCTCTCGCGTTCCATCACATGGCACCAGTGACAGGATGAATAACCAACGGAGAGAAAGATCGGGCGGTCGAGCTCCTTGGCCCTCTCGAGGGCCTCATCTCCCCAGGGATACCAGTCCACCGGGTTCCAGGCATGCTGCTGCAGGTAGGGACTCGTGGATTCAGCCAGGCGGTTGGGTTCTGATTTTTTGCCGGTCATATTCCAGGGTGGGCCCGCCAGCCAGGGACAGGGCTCCTCAATTCAAGGGAGCTATTTCATAACATACCGGCCCCTGCCTGTCGAACCGGGCCGGGGAAGCCGTAATAAGAATTTATCATCTCACCAGGCGGCAAGTTCCCGCAGGCTCGCAGCGATACTCTCCTCGTTGGGAAGACAGGCCGACTCGAGCTCCTTGTTGAAAGGCACAGGGTGGTCCGGGTAGGCCAGCCTCCTGACCGGTGCGTCAAGCGACTCAAAGGCCCCGGCGGCGATGCGAGCCGCGATCTCTCCCCCGAATCCTCCGGTCAGCTGCGCTTCGTGCACCACGAGGGCCCGGCCCGTTCGGCCAACGGACTCCAGCACCGTGCTCTCATCCAGCGGGGCAAGGACCCGCAGATCGACCACCTCGACGGAGATTCCCTCGGCGGCAAGAACCTCAGCCGCCGCCAGCGCCCGGTGCACCATCCAGCCCCAGGTGATGACGCTGCCCCCGTCGCCGGAACGCACAACGCGGGCGCGCGCCTCGACTCCTGCACCCACCTCGACAGAATCCTGCTCGAGCGCTGCCTTGATCCTCCGGTAGAGATACTTGTGCTCAAAGAAAAGAACCGGGTTGGGATCCCGAATGGCCTCGCGCAGCAGTGAATAGGCATCCTCCACCGAGGCCGGGGCGACCACCTTGAGCCCCGGCACGTGCAGAAAGGTCGCCTCGAGGGACTGGGAGTGAAACGGCCCCGCACCGACACCACCTCCCGAGGGGAGGCGTATAACCAGCGGCACATCGAGACCTGTGCGGTAGTGAAACTTGGCGGCAACGTTCACCAGCGGGTTGAAACCGCAGCTGACGAAGTCTGAGAACTGCATTTCCACCACCGGCTTCTTAGCCAGGAGCGCCGCTCCAGAGGCGATGCCGATCATGCCGGCCTCGGCAATCGGGGTGTTCAGCACTCTCTGTGCACCGAATTCTTCAAGCAGGCCGCGGGTAACCTTGAAGGCTCCACCAAAATCTGCAATGTCCTGTCCCATCAGGAACACCCGGGGATCCTCCTGCATGGCATCTCCCAGGGCCAGCGAGATGGCCTCGAGGTAGCTCGTTTCCCGGGCCGGATCAACCTGGGCTCGCGCAAGCGGCCCAGCTCCGGGCACCCCTGCCACCGGTGCAAAAACCGGCCTTGCCCCGGGCGCCAGGTCCGGCGCTGCCGAGGCCGCGGCCTCGTCCGCAATCTCGAGGACCAGCGCAGCACAGGATTCTTTCACCTTCTCGAGATGCTCCTGCGTGGCGATGCCCTCCTGGAGCAGGCTTGCCTCGAAGCAGGCGACCGGGTCCTCGCCCTCATACTGTTGCCGCTCTGCATCGGAGAGGATCCCGAGAGAATCATCTCCCTCGGAGTGCCCTCGCATCCTTCCCAGCATGGCCTCGATGAGGGTCGGTCCGCCGCCCTCTCTTGCCCGGTCGACTGCAGCCGAGACCGCCGCATGAACTGCCAGTGGATCGTTACCATCGACCTGGCTCCCCTCGATGCCATAGCCTGCCGCCCGCGCAGCCAGGCTCTCGCCGCGGTACTGCTCACTGGCCGGAGTGCTGAAGGCATACCGGTTATTGAGAATAACCAGCACCAGTGGAGCATCGAGCACCGCCGCCATGTTGAGGCCCTCGTGAAATTCACCGGTCGAGGTGCCGCCATCTCCTATGTAATTCAGGGCCACCCGGTCGCTGCCATCCTGCCTGAAGGACAGCGCCACACCCGCCGCAACGGGAATCATGGCGCCCATGTGGCTGATCATCCCGATATGCCTGAGCCCTGAGTCCTCGTCGAGATGGGCGTAGTGGAACGACCTGTCATAGCCGGAGGTGAAACCATCGGAGCGCCCCATCAGCTGGCAGGCCAGGCGGTAAAGAAGCTCCCGGGCCTTCCCGCTGCCCTGGCGATTCTCCACCGGCAGCAATCCCGGCACCAGGTCCTCGCAGGAAGCGTAATAACGCAGGATCGCCCCACTGTCGCGGTGGATGGTCAGGAGGGCATCATCGCCCTGCAGGCAGGCGGCCGAGGCTACCGTGGTTGCCTCGCTGCCCACTCCGCTGTACCACTTGGCGATACCTCCCTGCCGAAAGAGCGTCTCAAAACGGAGATCCCATTCGCGCGACAGGCGCATATGAAAGTGCAGCTGGAGTAATTCCACCGGCCCGAGTCCATTCACCCCACCCGGAACCTGCGAAGAGGGCTGGCTGCTGCGCTTTTCTTCAGTCATACGCCCATCTTATCCTTCGCCTTCTGAAGCAGCCAGTAGCAAGAAATCGTCCTGCCCGCCATTCCAGGCCCTGTTCCGGCAGCTCCAGCCCTTTTCAGCAATCTCAGGGAAGTTTGATCTTGAACCTGCAAAAACCCATACTTCATCGATTAAGATGAAGATTCGAGCATTCAACTGCGTCAAACCCGGCAAGACTGAAAAAACCGGTTCAAACCAGGCAGTTACAGGAATTGGACATGAAAATAAGATCCTTCCCGGCCCAGGCCACCCTCGCCCTCCTGCTGGCTCTCTTTGTGGGTTGCAGCAGCAGCAGTAACGATAATCCCTTTGATCTCGGATCTCGCAGCGGTGGTGTTGTCAGTGCGGATTTCCAGTCCATCGACGACTACCTCGGCCACCCCACGGTGCAGCTGCTGCTGGAGAACATGCCGCGCAACACCGGGAATGCGCCGCCGGAGATCGCCGGAACCTACGATGCCTTCGGGGGCGTGGTCGATTCGACCATCCCCGGCTCCTCGACAGGAGATTCGATGGCCTCCTATTTCTGCTTCGGCCTCAGCTCCGAGGGAGCGCTGGAGGTCCAGGTCATCGATCCGACCATTGACGATTCCGATGCCACCTCCCTCATCGAGGGAAGCGGCGACACTTTCACCGTCTATACAGCCTTCCGCTCGGTACAGGAAAACCCGGGTGGAGCCCACTGTGAAATCACCAAGATCAATATCTTCAGTGGAACCCGGGAGCCGGACGGCAGCCTCAGTGACCTCCATGTCGGCTGTGGAATCGTCGGTCTTGTCGGCAACTGCAACCCCCTGCGGATCGACCAGGCCCAGGTCTCCCGCCTGGCCGGCAACCTGATCGGAGACGCCTGCTCAGAGGCCCCGCAGGGCCCGGCTGACGGCGACAAGGTGCAGCTGGTTATCGAGAATTTCCTGCTCGACCAGGTCAATATTTACACGGACCCGGATCCCAATGCCCTGGCCTCGGCCAATGTCGATCCCCTTGGAACCGTTTCCATCGAGATCGATCCGGGCTTCTCCCTGGATTTCGAGAGCGCACGCCCCTCTGCAGGCACCGATCTGGACGGTAACGATATCCTGATGGGCGAGGTGGTCGCCGGGGCCTTCGGACAGGACACCTCCGCCGCCGGGGAAACAGTGACCTACTTCATCGAGAACCTCGTCGGGCTCGATGAGTTCTTCGCCCCCCGGCTCTTGAATTCCTCGAGCAGAGAGGTCTTCACCATTGTCAACTCAGGCGTCCCGACCCTGGACTTCTTCCCCTATGAAGAACCTCTCGGCTCCGGGCTCGACTGTCTCTGTGCCATGCCGGCGGCTCCGGATCCCTACTTCGTCGGCTACTACTCCTACAATTCGCCCGACTACATCAGCCCGGCCGAGGCGAACATGCGGGTTTTTGACACCACCGATGAGACCGAGGTCGCCGACCCCTTCTTCGGCCCCTTCGCGCTGGAGGCAGGCAGTGGCGATGTGATCCTGGAAGTAACCGACTGACGGGAGCTCGAATGACGGCAAAAAACCTCACTCGCCGGGTAGTGATTGCTGCCCCGGTGGCTATTGCTGTGCTTGTGCTGGGAATTTTCCTCCTCAGCGGAGGAGGAGAGGACAGCCAGGACTTCACCGCCCTAGAGAAGCCCCCGCAGCAGGCGGCAAGCCAGGAGCCGCAGGGAGCCGCCTCTCCCGCTGTCCCTGGAGAACAGGCAAGCACTCCGGAAGCTGCCGACAGGACGGACGGCACTGCAGGTGAAACAAAGCCCCTGCCGCCTGCAGTACAAAAAGAATCCACCGAAGCAGCCGCCTCCCCCGGAGGTCTCCTTGCCCTCCAGCTCCTGGATGTCGATGGTGAAGAGCCTGTAAGCCGCTCAGAGTTCAACCTGCGGGTGCAGGGGCCGGCAAAAACCCGCAACCTTCAGATCAAAACCGATGACAAGGGTTACGCCCTCCTTGATGAGCTCGAGGCCGGAGAATACCCCGCCCTGCTGCGGCACCAGCACTACCTTGCCGACCGCCGGGTTCTGAAGATCCCCGAAGGAAAACCCGGGGAACAGCCGGAGGTGGAGAGAATACTCCTGCAAAGAGGAGAGACCCTCTCCGGGGAGGTGACGGACCTGCGCGGCAAGCCGGTCAGGGCCGCCCGGGTCACCCTTGCCTTCAACACCCCCGATGGTCCATTACGCCACCAGGCCTCCACCGGGGACGATGGGAGCTTCAGCTTCGGAGCCTTGCTTCCGGGCGACTGGAACCTCGCCGTCTTTCACTCTTCCTACCGGGCAGGTGGACCGCTGGCGGTCAGGCTCCCGGCGCGCAAGGACCTCAGCATCAAGCTGGTGGACTCTTCGGGCCTGAACGTTTTTGTCCAGGGCCCTGCTGGAAATCCCTGCGAGGGAGCCCGGGTCTCCGCCCGAGTCATCAAGGCCCCGGCCGGTGCAATACCCAGCCCCTCGATCCGCACGAACGCGCAGGGCCTGGCAAGCCTGCAGAACCTGCCGGGAAATCCTGGAACCCTCCTCTCTGTCACTGCCATGGATGCGCGCTACCCGACTCTCAGCAGGAAGGTCACCGTCGATGAGCTGGAGGGCGGAAGCTTCGTGATGCGCTTCCCGGCTCCCCGCTCCATCGAAGGAACCGTACTCGACTCCGAAGGAAACACCGTTGCCAACGCCCGGGTTTCCCTCATGGGCCCCCGCAAGCTCTTCGTCCGCAGCACCTCCAGCGGCGCCTTCCGGTTCAAGAAGGTACCGCCGGGAGAGTACCACCTGCAGGCGGCACTGGCCTCCGGCGGAATCTCGAGGCGCCTCCTCGCCGACACCGAGGAGAAATCGCTCAGCGCCCTGGAGCTTGTCCTCGAGGCCGGGGCAGGCCCCATCTCAGGCAGGGTGCAGGATTCCCGGGGGCAAGCCCTGGCCCTGGTCCCCCTCCGGCTCACCGCCGAGGGCATCTCGATTGAGACCGTCAGCTCGCCAGCGGGCCTCTTCTCTTTCGAGCAGCTCCCGGCCGGCTCCTACACCCTGAGAGCCGGAGATTCCAGGCGTGGCCAGGGCCAGAAAACCGGCATCCGCCCACCGGCTGCCGACATCGTATTCACGATCGAACGGCCAGGGAGCCTGCGGGGCATACTGAGAACAGAGGGCCCGGTGAGGGGCTACAGCCTCCGCCTCCAGGAGCGCCCCGGCGCCGGAGCACGCGGAATTCCCGCCCATACCTGGCACTTTTCATCCCAGGTCGGCCGCTTTCATCTGCGCAACCTTGCGCCCGGAGTCTATGACCTCCTCTTGCTCAACAAGGGAGCCGTAACCGGCCGGGTCAGGGACCTTACCATCCGCCCCGGCGAGGAGACCGGGCCGGTCAGCATTTCTCCCGGAAACTGAGCGTCAAAAAGACACCTGGCAACCGAACATCACCGAGAAGCCGGCGCGCTCGGGGAATTCCCGGATGGAACCCTCATCGTTGCTCGGAAGCTCAACAAGTCTCGGGGTGGCTGTTGCCGCCAGGTCAAAAGACGCTCCGGCCAGGTTGAATCCGAGACCAAAATGCAGGCTGGCTCCTTCGGAGCCGGCCAGGTTTCCGGAAATCCCGCCCCGCAAAAAGAGATGGTCTCCCTCCAGCAGCGAGTACTCGAACCCGAATGCAGCCTGCTGGGATACATATCCCGGCAGCGCATCGGTGTGGTTGCGGGTGAGGTCGATATCCGCCGCCAGCACAAGACCAGGAAGCAGATCGTAGAAACCAACGCCTGCACGGACCTGCGGCCTGAGAACATAATCACCTTCCCGGGCGAAATCAAAGCTCGGGCTGTTGAGATTCCGCCCGACCAGGCCCAGGGACACCCAGTCGGCCGGCTGGGCGAGCAAGCCGAGATCGATGCCGACATTCATCGAGGTCTCTTCCCTCGATTCCGTCAGCAGCTCCTCGGCAATCCCCTCGAAATCCCCCAGCGAAGACAGGGCAAAAGGAGAAAAGAAGGTCTTGGCGTTCATCACCTTGAGGCTGGCCCCGATGGAAACCTTATCCAGCAGGGATGGCCCGAACCACTCCGCCAGCGGCTGGGCGTAGCTGGCGGTGTATTCCTGCACCATGATGCCGCCGACCTCGACCCCGCTCTGGTTCGCGGTGATCAGGTCGCCGGACGAACCGGGAAATTTTTCGTTGTTCACCTCGAGAATGTCCTCGATCATCCTGCGGAAATCATCGGAGTCGAGGTTGACGCCGGCCTGCTCAGCAAGAAAAACCAGCCGGTCGGCCTGCAGGGGCGCCAGCAAGCCGGCCTTGACGAGGTCGTTGGCCAGCAGGATACCTCCCGGTGTTGTGGGCTCGCCCTTGCCGGGCGGGATAAAGCCCTCGATCCCCTGGCTGCCCAGGGCCAGGTTGCTCCGGTCGAGCCTCGTGGCGGCGCCGGCGCTGTAGAGGCCGACACTGTTGAGGGCGAAGCGATCCTTGCGCAGCCCCAGGCCAAGGCTCACATCGGCAAGAAAACCGGCGCCATCGGCCTCGAGTCCCGGCAATTCACCCGCCAGGACGAGGAGCTCCTGCACCTGGCTTGCCGTCAAAGGCTTGCCGGCCACCAGGCGCTCCTCGATGGCGTTGAAGTCGATCTCGCCTGAGAGATCTACCGCATCGTCCAGCTGCATCAGTACATCCCGGGATGCCACCCCCATGACAGCCAGAGGAAGGGCCACCTCGAAGAAATCGACGGGGTCGGGGTTTGCCGGGGGGCAGAGTCCGGCCGGGTTCCAGTAGGTGCTCAACACACCACGGGTAACCGCAACACCTGCACCACCCATTCCCATCGCGCGGGAACCCACCACATGGAACTCCTCGGCATGAGCCTGCAAGCCAAGTGAAAAGCTCAACAATAAAGCGCAAAATGAGCGCGTAACTCGTCCTGTTTTCATATACCCGTCTTCCTCAATGACCCTCAACAGATCATCGGAAAGAAGCCGGGCTCACCTTGAGCAAACAAACCCGCGAAGGGAATTGCCGCCTTATCGGTTGAACACGGTGGCGATAAGACACCCTGGTCTACCCGTAATCAGGAATCGAAGAAGCTCCTGGCTGTGGTGGCACCCCGGTCGGCAACCTCGGCAGCCATTCGCCGGACAAATTCATCCAGCGGCATGGAGCCCAGGTTCTCCTCGGTACCGCGTGCCCGGACGCTGACCTCGCGTTGCTCGGCATCTCGTGGACCTACGACCAGGAGGTAGGGAACCTTCTCCTCC
>CAZTRG010000032.1:0-5759 GCA_964615885.1 uncultured Planctomycetia bacterium
TCCTCCGCCGATGGTGAAAATCCCGAGGCGCCCGGCTCTGCCTGCCAGCCCTGCGTACTCCTGCAGGTCGAGGAAGGGGTTGTAGGGGGGCACTGCCTCGAGGGCGGCTTCTGCGGTGACTGTTTGGGGGTCGGCTTCCAGCTCCTCAAGGCGCTTTTTCATCGCCCAGGTGGAAAAATCGAGGCCGATCTCGCTGTCGGTGAAGGCGGGGATGAACACGGGGACATCCTGTTCCCAGGCGCTGCGCAGGATCCCTCTTCCTTCGCCCTGCTTTGAGAGGGCCTCTCCGACTGCCCGGCAAAAGCCCGCCGAAGACCAGGTCCTGTTTTCAGCCGGGGAATTCTCCAGGACCGACCTGACCAGCTGCTCGACCTGGTTGAGATTGCTTTCAAGCTCCACGGTGTCATAGATCCGGTTGAAGCCCCTGGAGTAGAGCTCTTCGTCGGACTGGGACTGCTCCATGCGGTAATGGGTAAGGCCGATCGATTCGGTGAGGCCATGGGCTATGAGCGCCCCGGTGGCAACCACCGCCTTGACCAGGCCCCTGTCGATCATGTCGCAGATGATCGTTCCCTGCTTGGCAACGGTCATCGCTCCGGAGATGGTCAGGACCATCTCGCAGTTCCCGTCCCGGGCCATCTCGAGCAGGACCTCGTAGGCCTCACCCAGCTTGCGCCCTGAAAAGGCGGTCTCCTTCATCGCCTCCAGCAGCTGCGGAAAGCTGTGGATTCCGTCAAGATCCAGGCTCTCAAGGGGGGAGAGCCCCTCAGTTGATTCCTTGTGGCCCCGGCGCTGGATCATGACCTGGAGCTCTCCTCGTGCAGGGGCCCGGCTGCCTCCGAGGGCGGCGGCCGGGATGGGGTCTCCCGGAAGCGGGACAGCTCTGAGGTGCTGATCTCCCCCAGCTCGATTTCTTCACGGATGAATTCGAGGATCTTGGCCGGGGAGGTTTTTCCACAGGTGAAGATGTCCATTGCGATCTGGCCGAGGTCGGCATAGGTGTGGGCAGAGCAGTGGCTTTCATCGAGAAGAACCATGGCTGTAAAGCCCGGCTCTGAATCATGGCCGAAGCGGTAGCGTACCTGGGAGATTACCGTCGCTCCTGCCCGCCTGGCTGCCCGGGCCATGGCCTCCAGCATCGACTGGTCATCCAGGCAGACGCTCCGCGGCACCTCGCGGCAATCAATAAGCAGATGTCGTCCTCTGTGCATTCCAACCACCATGAATCAGACCCATGAACTCTCGGAGCTTTACCGGCTGCCGGTAGTGCCCACGGAGGTAAACAGACACTTCATTCTGGTAATCTTTCAGAAGATGTCAACCATGGCAATGGAGGCCGGGCGATTTACTGTTAACGACCGGGAGAAGGGATTACTATGTGGTCGATATGAGACATCGAATGCGCAAACTGCTGGTTGGTCTTTTACTTCTGTGTGGTCTGTATTCTCCCCTGGCCTCAGCCGGGGAGGAGAAGAAGTACAATGTGCTGTTCATTATTTCAGATGACCTGACCGCGACAGCTCTCTCCTGCTACGGCAGCAAGGTCTGCAAGACTCCCAACATCGACAGCCTGGCCGCCCGCGGCACCGTGTTCACCCGGGCCTACTGCCAGGGAACCTATTGCGGTCCATCCCGGGCTTCCTTCATGTCGGGCTATTACCCCCATGCCATCAAGATGCTCGGCTACAAGACCCCGCGCAAGGCGATTGGCGACAGGGCAACCTGGGCACAACATTTCAAGAATTCCGGTTACCACACTGCCCGTGTCAGCAAGATCTTTCATATGGGAGTGCCGATCGGAATCGAGCAGGGAAGCCATGGGGCGGACGATGCCGCCTCCTGGAGCGAGCGTTTCAACTCCCAGGGACCGGAGTGGCGTGCGCCCGGCAAGGGTGAAACCCTGGAGAGCAATCCGGATGGCAAGCGGCCCGTGGTGGGCGGCAATACCTTCGTGGTGGTGGAGGCCGATGGAGATGACCTTGTACATTCCGATGGTAAGACGGCGGCGAAGGCCTGCGCGCTTCTCAAGAGCTACAAGGACAGGCAGTTCTTTCTCGGCGTCGGTTTCGTTCGCCCCCATGTCCCCTTTGTCGCTCCCCGGCCTTACTACGAGCCCTATCCCCACAAGGAGATGGTCCTGCCGAAGAAGCTCAAGGGCGACTGGGAGGACATTCCCAAGGCGGGTATCAACTACAAGACCAGCAAGAACATGAAGATGAACGTCGTCCGGCAGAAGAAGGCCGTCGCCGCCTATTTTGCCTCGGTGGCCTACATGGATGCCCAGGTCGGCAAGGTGCTGAAGGCGCTCTAGGAGAATGGCCTGGAAGAGGGCACCATCGTGATCTTTACCAGTGATCACGGCTACCACCTCGGGGAGCATGATTTCTGGGCCAAGGTCAGCCTGCTGGAAGAGTCCACCAGGGTGCCGCTTATTATCCACGTTCCCGGCAAGAAGCCGTCCGTTTGCAACTCTTTTGCCGAGCTGCTCGATCTCTACCCGACCATCTCGAGTCTCTGCGGCCTGGATGTCCCGGCTCGATTGCAGGGAAAGGATCTCGCCCCTGTTTTTGATGACCCATCGCACACCGTTCGCGACGCGGCCTTCAGCGTGAATGGAAAAGGTTTCCTGCTCAGGGAGGACCGCTGGGCCTATATCGAATACGGCAAGAACGGATCAAAGGGGGCGGAGCTTTTCGATATGGAGAAGGATCCCGGCCAGTTCACCAACCTGGTGAAGCGGCCGGCCCATCGCAAGACGGTGGCCCGCCTGAAGGCGAAGCTCAAGGCAAAGCTCGCGGCCCTTCGGGATAATGATCTCGGCCTCAAGTACTGAGCACTATTTTTTCGTCCGGGTTCTGCCATCAGCGAGAATTTTATCGAGCTGGGCGACCATCCTCTTCGCCACCTCGGGTTTCTCGGTGTAGAGGTTCTTCCTCTCCCGCCGGTCTTCGGCCAGGTTGAAGAGCATGTAGCGGGGCACCTTTGTATTGGCGAGCTTCTTTTCAACCACCTTGTTGCGGGCTGTTTTCCGATCGTAGCGGTGCAGCTTCCAGTTGCCGGCCTTCAGGGCGTAGGTGCCGTTGTTGCCGTTGTTCTGCTGCACGAGGTGGTCACGTCCCCTGGCACCCTTTTTTCCCAGCAGGGCATCCAGCAGGTTGAAGCTGTCGAGGCAGCTCCCGGCGGGAAGCGGCTGGCCGGTGAGGCTCGCGAGGCTGGCGGGAAGGTCGATCGTGCAGACCATCTCATCGCTGAGCCCGGGCTGGATTCGCCCCTTCCAGCGGGTGATAAACGGCGTGCGGGTGCCTCCCTCGTAGACACTGTACTTGCCGCCGGCATAGGGTCCGGCCGAGCGGTGCTTGCCGTTCTTTTCTACCGCGCCATCCTTATAGCCGTCATCGAGAACAGGGCCGTTGTCAGAGCAGAAGATGACGAGGGTCTTTTCCGCCAGCTTGAGACGGTCGAGCGCCTTCATCAATTCCCCGACACACCAGTCCAGCTGGACGATGGCATCGCCCCGGAAGCCGAGCTTCGTTTTCCCATGGAATCGTTCGTGGGGCATGCGGGGCACGTGGATGTCGTGGGAAGAAAAGAAGAGGAAGAAGGGCTTGTCCTTGTTCTTTTCCATGAACTCGACGGATTTCTTGACCCACATGTCGGCGAGGTCTTCGTCGCGGAACCTGGCCTTGTGGCCACCGGTGTAGAAGCCGATCCGGCTGATGCCGTTGTGGATGGTGGAGTTGTGGCCGTGGGACCAGTCCATCTTCAGTGTGTCGCGATGCGTTCTGCCGGTGGGGTGGTCGGGACTGGGTTTTTTTCTTCCGACCCAGAGGGGGTCTTTCGGATCGAGGTTCGGCACCCTGTGGTCATGGACGTAGACCTGGGGCACCCGGTCATTGGTGGTTGGCAGGAGGAAGCAGGTGTCGAAGCCGATCTCGAGCGGCCCGGGCTTCAGGTCTCCATTCCAGTCCGGGCCCTTTTCGCCGCCGAGCCCGAGGTGCCATTTCCCGATGACCGCAGTTTCGTAGTCGCCACCTTGCAGGATGGAGGCGACGGTCACTGTCCCGGGCTTGATGACGGCCGGGGCGCTCGGTGGGGCGATGCCGGTGCCCTTGCGGCGAAAGGCGTAGGTTCCCGTCAGCATCGAATAGCGTGTTGGTGTGCAGGTGGAGGCGGAGCAATAGCCGCTGGTGAAACGAATGCCTTCACTGGCCAGGCGATCGATATGCGGGGTGGAGAGCTCGGTGGCTCCATAGCAGGAGACGTCGCCGTAGCCGAGGTCATCGGCCATAATCACGAGGATATTAGGGCGTGTTTCAGCTGTCTGCAGCAGTCCGGTCTGCAGCAGGAACAGTGCCGCGAGGAACAGTCTTACCTTCATGGTTTTCCCTTGGGTTAACGGGGTGGTTACTCGATGATGATCGAGGTCTGTAGCAGTCCAGCATTTTAGCAGCAAAGAAGGAGCCAGTCGATGGCGGCGAATACCACGGTAGTAAAGATTTCCCGGTGGCTGTTGGTGGCTGTCCTCTTCATCCTGGCGACTCCAGCCGGGTCCTACGCTGCGGGGAAGATGAACGTTCTCTTTCTCATCTGCGATGATCTCAACTGCGACCTGGGCTCCTACGGCCATCCCCAGGTCAAGTCACCCAATATCGACCGCCTTGCTGAAAGGGGAATGCGTTTTTCACGCGCCTATTGCCAGTACCCTCTCTGCGGTCCAAGCCGGGCATCCTTCATGACCGGGCTCTATCCTGACCAGACGACGATCCTGGGTAACGCGATCCTTCTGCGCGAGAGGCTTCCGGGGGTCCAGAGCATGTCCCAGATGTTTATCCGTAAAGGCTACGAGGCCATCCGGATCGGCAAGATCTACCATTACGGTGTGCCTCGCGACATTGGCACGGACGGGCACGATGACCCCAAGTCCTGGACCCGGAAGTGCAATCCGAAGGGCCGCGACAAGACCGATGAGAGCAAGGTGTTCTCGCTGCGCCCCGGGTCCTACGGCGGCACCCTCAGTTGGCTGGCAGCCGATGGCACCGACGAAGAGCAGACCGATGGGATTGCGGCCACCCAGGCCGTCAAGCTCTTGAAGGAATACGCAGCCAATAAGAAGCCCTTCTTCATGGCCGTGGGGCTCTACCGGCCGCACACCCCGTTTGTCGCACCAAAGAAATACTTCGACCTTTATCCAACTGAGAAGATCGTGGTGCCCAGTGTACCGAAAGGCTATCTCAAGACCTTGCCGCGCCCTGCTGCTCTCTCCATCAGCCGCAAGAAGGATCAGCTCAACCTGAAGGACGAGCTGGCGCGCAAGGCCATCCAGGCCTACTACGCCTCCATTACCTTCGCTGATGCGCAGGTGGGCAGGATCCTGGCGGAGCTCTCAGCCACCGGGCTCGACAAGAACACCATCGTTGTCTTCACCTCCGACCACGGCTTCCACATGGGCGAGCACGGCCACTGGCAGAAGACGACCCTGTTTGAGAACGCGGCCCGTGTTCCGCTGATCATATCGGTGCCCGGGATGAAGAATGCCGGGAAGAGCTCTGGTGCGCTTGCAGAGATGACGGAGTTTTACCCGACCCTGGCCGAATTGAGCGGGCTGAAGGGGCCGGCTTATCTTCCCGGCGTGAGCCTTGTGCCCGCACTGAAGGATCCTGAAGCCTCTCCCAGGAAATCGGCCCTGACTCAATACAGGACCGGCTATTCCATCAGGACGGAGCGCTACCGCTACAGCGAGTGGGGTGTTGCCGGCAAGG
>CAZTRG010000033.1:0-4486 GCA_964615885.1 uncultured Planctomycetia bacterium
CCTTGAAGGTCAGGTTGCCACCTTCCGGATCCGATGCGGCGACTGTGAACGCCACCTTTTCGCCAACCTTCAGGGTCAATGCATCGATCGCCTCAACCATAGGTGCCCCGTTCACGACCACCTTGAGTTGCTGGCTCGCGCTCGCGCCAAGCGGATCCGTCACGACAGCTTCCGCCGTGTACTCACCGCTGTGGACTCCCGACTGGGTTGCCCAGGTGATCAAGCCGGTTTCCGAAACCTGCATCCCGTCCGGGGCGTTGTTGAGTTGGTAGGCCAAGGCCGACTTGTCGTCGTCGGCGTCTGCCGCCTCCAACTGCACATTCGCGGTTTCGCCCGCCAGGATGTCTGCTTGGCCAAGCGCTGCCAAAGTCGGGGCGACGTTGGCCAAGACGTTGACCGCGACGGCCAACTCGCGCTTTACCCCGTGCGGGTCGGATGCTGTGAAACGAACCTCGTATTCCCCGACTTGGCTGGCCGACGGAATCCAACTAAAGCCTGACTCGGATTCGTAAGTTGACCCGGTCGGCAAGCCGCTCGCGGTCACGACCAAGTCCGTGTCATCCGCATCCGTGACAACCGGCTTGAACGCCAGAAGATGCTGCTCCTTGCCCGACTGCGACCCGATCTCCTCCCATTGGGGAGTGTGGTTCACGGTGACAGAGAAATTCCGCCCGGCAGCCAAGCCGTCCTGGTCAATCGCGAGTATCCTGATCTTGTATGAATTGCCCTCGAGTCCACTGCCCACGCTCCATTGAATCAGGCCGGCCTTGGAGATGGTCATCGATTCAGGCCCGTTTTGGATTCCATACCTAAGCTTTGACAGGTCTCCCTCGTCATCGGCAACCACCTGCACCTCAAATGCATCACCGGTGGATACGATGACAGGATCGATCGCCTTGATCGTCGGTGGTGCATTGACCAGCAGAAGAGCCTCGTCACTGACCTGGAATCCGACCGTGTTTGCAATGATAACGGTGTAGAACCCTTCGTCAGCCTTCGAAGCATTTTCGATAACGAGCGTGTTGCTGGTTGCGCCATCGATTGCTACGCCGTCCTTCTGCCACTGGAACGTCTTCGGCCCACTACCGGTGGCCAGCGCAAACATCGTCGCAGACTCGCCAGCGAGAATCTCCGCACCAACCGGCTGAAAGTTGATCGAGATAGGCTCGTCAACAATCACCTCGGCGTCACGGCTTACGACAGCCTCGATCGAGTTGCTGACCTTGACGTGATAACTGCCGCTGTCGGCAAGTGTTATGCCGGGCAATTCCAACCCGGATCCGCTCGCCCCATCGATCTTCCTCGACCCATAATACCATTGGTAGGCGTACGGGCCGCTTCCGCTCACGACCACACTCAAGTTTAACGTCCCAGCAATTGCAACATGCGTGTCGTTGGGCTGAACTGTAATCTCCAGCGGAAGCAGGACATTCAACGTGGCAGCATCACTGACAACCGCGCCATGGGGACTTTGAACGATCACCGTGTAGTCCCCGTCATCCGCCGCTCCGACAGACTCGATGGTCAACGTATCGGCAGTGGCACCATCGATATCCACACCATCATGCTGCCACTGATATGTAAAGGGAGCTGTGCCGCTCGCCTCAACCGTGAACACCGCACTCCTTCCCTTCTCCACGGTTTGCCCAAGCGGCTGGGTCACGATCCCCGGGGGAAGGTTGACCACCAGCGTCGCGGCATCACTCGTGACAGAACTGACCGGGTTGCCCAGTACTGCATGATAGTCACCTTGATCGCCTGCGCCGACACCGCTTATCTGCAACGAAGACTGGGTGGCACCGTCCACGGCGGTTCCATCGTGATACCATTGATAAGTGACCGGGTTGGAGCCGTTGGCGACCACATCAAAAACAACCAGTGCACCAGCGACCACCGACTGCGCCTGTGGCTGTTGAGTCAAAGTCAGCGGCGTCAGGACGAGAACATCGACGGCCTCGCTGTTCGTGATGCCCGCCTCATTGGACACCTCAACGGAGTAGCTGCCTTCATCCGACAATTTCAAGCCGGTGAGGTTCAGTGCCGTCTGGGTCTGTCCCTCCAAGACGACACCGTTTTGCCGCCACTGATAGGTAACCGTGCCGGATCCAACCGCCTCGACGCTCAACGAAAGGTCGCCACCGACCGCCACCGCGCCGCCTATCGGTTGCGTCTGAATCTCCGGTGGGGCGACAACTGTCACGCTCGCAGTCGCACTCGTGACCGTCCCCGCCGTGTTGGTCACGGTCACGTGATAACTGCCTGCATCACTCGATGTGGCAGCCGAGACGGAATAATTCGACTCGCTAGCTCCACTGATAGACTGGTCATCCTTGTACCACTGATAAACGAGATCCTTCCCAGTTGCTGAGACAGACAGCAATAACCGGGCATTTTGGCCAATGGTTTTCGCGCTGGGCGAAGCCACAATGCTTGGGGGCTCAATGACACTGATTTGAACGACGGCACTCACTGTCGTTCCCACCGTGTTGGTCACTTCAACCGTGTAATCCCCGGCATCAGCTACCGTGAGGCTGCTTAATTGCAGGGAACTGTTCACCGCCCCGCTGATCGAAACGCCATCCCTCTTCCACTGGTAAGTCATCGCCAGGTTGCTGGCGGCCGTAACAGACAACTCGGCGTCAGCTCCGGCGATGACCGACATTGACCCGCTCAACGAAGAAAGCACCGGGGGCGCATCCACCACCAGAGTAGCCGCGTCACTCAAGACACTTCCCGTTGGGTTCGTGACAACGACCTGATATTCGCCGGCTACCGCTTCGTCCAGGTTGGCCAGGCTCAATGATGCTGAAGTTGCTCCGGCGATCGCCTCGCCATTATGTGCCCACTGATACGTGATCGGGTCGGAACCAATTGCAGACACCGCCAGTGAAACGCTTCCGCCAAGCACACCCCGCATGTCTCCCGGCTGCGCCTCGATGGTGACCGGTTGCACCACGCGAACCGGAATCGCGTCGCTCGTCGTGACGCCGGCAAAGTTGCTGACTTCAACTGTGTAATCCCCTGCATCGGCGTATTGCAGATTGGCCAAGCTCAACTTGGATGTGGTCGCTCCATCAATGAGGTTACCATCACGACGCCATTGATATGTCAAGACGGTGTCTGCCAGTGGGTTGCTGGCAACGACTTCCAGAACAATCGCCCCGGCCAGCAGGCCATCGGCGCTTTCCGTCACGGAATCCAAAGTCGGCACCTTGGCCAATTCGTGGTTCAACTGCACCGTGCCAGTCTCACCACCGACACCGTCGACGGCAACCAGATAGGTGACCCCCTCCTCAGCAGTGAACACCACCTCGCTATCCTGACCGTCACCTCCCCCGTCATCGTTGCTGGCCACCTCATCAATGGCATCCCAACCCGTCCCCGAACCCACCTTGTAGATAGCCAAAACGGTGTTGAAGTCACTGTTATCAGTGTTAATCTTGGCAGTGCCACTCTCGTCCGGTGTGAAGGTTGTCCAAGCGGAGGCACCACCCGTGTTGCCGGCATGGTTCGGTTCACCCGGATCTTTCGCCGCCCCCGTGGTGTTGTAAACCGTGGAACCAGTGAATGAAAATTCTCCTGGCATCTTCTTAAGCTGCCGCAACTTGGCGATCAATCTCGGGAGCAGATCCGGGCCGCCAAGAATCGGCTCATTCAATTTATCGCCTGTATCATTTCCGGTATCTCCGCCACCTGTGACAAAGGCACTAAGATCCAGCTTCGTGTTGACCTCGACCTCAGGCGCATCCTTGATCAGGTTTATCGTAAGTTGGGCAACCTCACTCACCACGGACTCACCGCCGGAAGTAACCCGAACGGAATAGGCACCAGCATCGACCGCCTGCAAATGCTCCAGAACCAGACTCTTCGACACTTCACCCACGATCCACTTGCCCTCCTTAAGCCAAGCGTAGCCTATCTGCCCGGTTTCCACTTCCAAAGACACATCAAACTTGATCTGGCCGCCGACCAACCCGGTCTGTGAGAGCGGATGCGCTGTGATTACCGGCAACGCCGAATCGGTCTCCTCTAGCGACCAACTCAACGCCACATCACCCGTGGCGCCATTGAATCCGTCAATCGCAATGTGGTAAACGCCGCCCTGCTCCGCGTTAAACCGGATCACGCTTGTCAGGTACCCCCCAGAATCAGCATCTGAAGCCCGTGAAACCAAGTTCCCAAGCGCATCGCCGGTGTAAGCCGCAAGCGTAGTGTCAAATGTGCTGCCCTGCGTGGAGAAGGTCACAATGCCGTTTGCCGGAGCGGTCCAGCTTGTCCAGACCGATACACCGGCAGCGCGATCACCATGCCTGGGTTCTCCGTTCTCCGCAGTGGCGCCAACATTACTGCCCCGGTAACTACCTGTGCTTCCGCTTGAAGCCACAGCATCGGCGAATGCATCCCAAATAACAATGGGATCAGCCTTCACACGGAGATTCATCTTGCTGCTGGGCAAGGCACCGCCCTCGGTGCCCACGTTCTGGCT
>CAZTRG010000034.1:0-5018 GCA_964615885.1 uncultured Planctomycetia bacterium
AATTTCTGACAAAATATGTTTTAAAGATAATATATTTAAAACATATATGGAACGCCAAATCATGAAAAAATTACCAACATTTATAATTGACAAGATTTTTACATATTACTATAGCCCACAACCAAAAGAATTATTGGAAGATATCAAAAATTATAGCAAAACTCTTAAAACCATCAACAAACTCTATTATGATTTCTGGGTTAAAAACTGGCCATTCGCGCTGGTCCCGCCCGCTCACCAAGACAAAGATTGGTTGATAAATGATCTATTTTCTTATACTAATCAAGATAAAGCCACCATGTTAGGTTACGCTGAAAAATTTTACAGTCTTTGGGTGCGTTTTCTTATTGAAGATATTTGGGGAAAAATGTCTTTATTGGCACCAGATTATTCTCACATGCTAAATCCTCCAACTCATAGCACAAAAGAATACAGAAAATATATCGATAGTTTTATTAGTTGTGTTGAGAAAAAAAACAGTAAAACGCAAGTAAGAATTTTCTGGGGAGCATTACGCCCAAAAGAGCGTGATAAATTTGTTCATATGAAACAAAACCAAATAAAAGCCCACCAGCATATATAAATTTCTATATATATATTAATGAGCAGACCTGCTATTTTTTGTTGGGGAAGATTTCAGCCACCCCATCTAGGGCATGCTGAATTAGTTGATTATACCATAAAGTTGGCAAAAGAATGGAATGGCACGGCTTTTCTGTTTACATCTGTAAAAGATAATGATTTTGACGACGCAAGAAAACGGAAAACATATAATACAGCGGAAGCAAGGGGGACGCGAAATGATCTTCGATTGAAAAAAAATGAAAATCCTCTAAAATGGAAAGATAAAGTCAATATTTTAAAATTAATGTTTGGAAATTTACCAATCAATATTGTGGCTCTGCAAAATCTGACCGATATTCCGGGTTTTTTAACACAGCAAGGATATTCTAAATTAATATTAGTTGTCGGCTCTGATCGTTTTGAAAGGATGGAAAGACAAATGAGGGAAGCTGGCGTTCATATTGTTGGCAAACCACGAAGCAAAACAGCGATTTCTGCTACAGATATCAGAAAAAGAGCAATAAAAGGTAATTTAGAAGGAGTTCATTCTCTTTTAGGCAAAAATATATCCAATAAAGATGTGAAACATATTGTAGATTTGATAAAAAAAAATAGTTATTTCGCTGGAAAAGGATATCCAGGGCAAGGAGGAAGACGAAAACGCCGAAGATCGCGAAAAAAACGCGGAGGTTATTGGGGGGACAAGGTATACCCGCCGCCCGGTTCTAATATATTTCCTTATAATACATTCGAAATTTTACAACGTTATAGATTATATAATAATAATGAGTGGACGGGACAGGCCGTTGTAATTTCGGGGAAAGCGGGCATGGTGTATTGGATGGATAGGAACCCAATTACCATAGCTCCAAACGAATATTTAGTTACGTTGAGAGGCTCGGGTGCTGACGGCGAACGAAGGATAGTTTCTGTGAATCAAATTAACTATTATCAAGCGTGGATTCCCGATGGTAAGGACGGACCCGGCGGAGCAGGTCCAAGAACACCGCGATCAGGACACGGATCCGGGGGACGCCGAAGAAGAAAAACACATAAAAAGCGAAACAAAAAAAGAACACGACGTAGAAGATCGCGCAGAATGTCTGGCGGACGCCCAGATTGGATGCCGAAAACGCTCGGTGGAGTAACTTTACCCATAGGCAGGGGCAAGGCGGAGACTTCCGACTTCATTGCTTTCAAGACAAGATTGAGATTTAAAAAGGACCTCGGGCGTAATGAGCAGGGAAAGTTTTTTTTCGGTCCGCAAAAGACAAATGAGGGAGTAAAGGTCCCCCATTTTCACGGTGATCGCGAATGGATAGGGTGGAGACATAAAAATGGGATATCAACACTGGTGATTAACGCGGAATATATCCCCACCGCCTTGCGCAAGGTTACCGAGGATTGGGCGGCGCCTGTAATTGCCCAAATAATGAAGGTCTTTAACAGAAAAGAACCAAAAAAAGGCAGAGCAACACCAAAAAGCGGGGCAAGGACACCGCCGCGTGGACCGACGCGAAGAGAACAGCAATTGAAGGGCAGACAAGCCATTAAAGCAAAGACAGCGGCGAAGTCCGCCGCTGCTCTACGCCGTCTCGGGCTAAAGACCGCCAGTCTCAAGCTAGAGGCCGCCAACCCGTGGAAGATTCGAACCGCCGCCGCTTCCGCCGCGGACACCATCGCCAGCAGAGATTCAGAGGACTTCCCACCACTTAAACCTTACAAAGGGCAGCAGCGGCGCCCCCCACCAATAATAACGCCATCGCCGCCACCACCTTTCCAGCAAACAGCGGCGCAAAATGAGTCGGAACAGCACCCAAGTTTGGAGGAATGGCTCTTTAATGTATTGCCTGAGGACCTCATGGTTGCCGACCACGGCGACGACGCCGATCGCGACGCGGAGGATACGTATGAAAAATGGAAGAAGGCACCTTGGTCGGAGAGGGGGGCGATAATTAACAAATTCCAGAAAAGGATGAGAGCTGCGGCGCGGGAATGGAGAGCTGCGGCACAGACGCGGAACTATGTGCGGGGTCCCGGCGGGTTTGGGCGGAAAGCGGATGCTGCGCGCAAACGAGCTCAGCGTAAAGGTGGAAGTCGCCGAAAAAAAAAAAGAGCCGGACGGCGGCGCAGAAAGACACGGCGGCGACATTAAACTTCGGGATATACCGAATTATCTTCACAACATCTATAGCATGTTGAATATTTTTCTAGAAAACAATTATTACCAACAATCGATAAAACCAAGGATCCTGAGGAAATAATAAAGAATAAAAATGATTCGTCGAGTTGTTTTTGCCATTTTTCTTTTTCATCAGGATGCAATTCAAGCCCGCGCGCTGATCCAATCCAAATTGCGAATGATGTAATTACAGTAACTGTGATTAGGAAATCTAAAAAACTAATATATACCCCCCAAATATGACACATATCACAACACCAAAGGCTATGTATACATTCTATATTGCTATGTTTTTTTTTCATTATTTATAATTAAAAAATGTTAGAAATTTTAATCAATTTAATTAAATGCGTCCATTGCTGCATTAAATGTTGTCTGATCAATATCGCCCTGGGCAAGCTTTATTGCGAGATTAACCTTTGCCTTTGTGGTGGGGTCCTCCTGCTTTGTTCCAACCCCGAAAAACTGGTTAAATACACCACGATGATTACCACCGAGCATCCGGTTCATCTGCTCCTGACGAAAGCGTCGCTGCCGCTCCGCCTCCTTCGCGCGCGCCTCCTTCGCTCGGCGCTTCTTCTCAACCTCAGCGGCCGCTGCCGCCGCCTCAGCTGGCGTGGGGATCTTAACGATGCCATTAAAGATCTGGTCAACACTCTTAGATGTATACTTTGAATAAGAGACCTGATAGCGCGCTCCGCCCGCAAAGAATGTAACCTCGGTAATATTGTTGTCCACAATCTTAAAAAGTGTCTCCATACTGGTGGACTTCTGTGGATTCCCCATCACACCGAAGCCGGTCCACTGCTCATAATCCTTCCACTGGGGAGGAAGTGAATAATAGACACTGCTTCGCATTGGAAGACCATTTTGCTGATCAGGCTGAATATAATACTCCGGCGGAGATGACGCGTGCTTCAGCATACCACAAACCCGAAAAGTGCGCGCAGTATCAGCGTCTCGTGTATTGCGGAGGAGCGCGGGACGCTGCCCGGAAAGAGGAGCATACTGATAAAGCTGGGAAGATGCGTCTCCCGGATCTGGCGCAAACTTGATATGAAGACCAGTGAACTCCGTATTATCTAGGCATCGCCGAACAATCTGTGCAAGAACATCATGCCCTGTGTATCCAAGATGCTTCGTGTGGCGACCGTGGGCGGCAAAGGGGGCGGTCGTAATGGGGGTTACATATCCCTTGCGAGGGCATATATCAAACATCTTACCCTCTGGCGTCTGGGTGCGCCACTCGACGAACTTGGCTGTGCGACCGATCATTCCTGCCTGCGAAACCTTCTCTGCCGCCTTCTTCGCCGATGCCGCCTGATCGCGTGCCTTCATCGCATTGAACTTGTCAACCCCCATCTGGTCCTTCATCATGTTATACTTTGTTGTGCGCTTGTCGTTGGCAACCTTCTTCGCGATCTTGTCCGCCGCCTTCTTCGAATTGCGCTCGTCAGCACTACTCTCCTGATGAGCGAGGCGCATCAGCGTCATCATCCGAGCAACGGCCTGACAGAAAGTTGTGGGGGACGCTGGCTTTTCGCCCTTAGAATGCTTCTCAACGTAATCTGAAAGAACTGAAGCGCGCTTTCCTGCATAATAATCGTCGGGATTAAAGTTTGCGAGCATCTTCTGGAGCTCCTCATACATCTTACAACGGTAGCTTCCCTCCTTCATGTCCTCGGGCTTTCGCCGATTATTGTTAAAAATCTTCTCAATATCATCTGGGTGAAGACCCTTCTTGAGAAGATGCTTATAAGTTACCTTTCCCCCGCGCGCGATCACGTCAGTCAAGCTCGGGGACTGCTTGAGACGAATAAAAGGAATGCGCCCCGCCTCAAAATCATCACATGTTCCAAGCCACGCCATTAGATACTTAAAACCGCAGTGGGGCTCGGCAAGCCGCCGCCCCTCCTCGCGAATAATACTAATAAGTGTCATGGGCTTCTTTACAGGAGAAATGGTCGCACATACGCGATTTGCGTTTGAAAATGATGTCATTGTTTTGTAAATATTTGAACTGCAAATTTTAAATCAATTTTTTAAATATGAAAATAAAAAATTTATTTATTTGTAAATTAGTTTAGTGGTTTTCGTGAATAAATTTAATCTTGGCTGAAAGTCTCGCCTTATTCATATTATTACTAGAAGAGCCCGCCCCCTCAAATCTCCAATAAAAGTTATCATCATATTCGGCTAACAACACATAGAAAATAAGAAGAGGTCCAAAATTTCCTTGATAGAAAAGATCAACACATTAGTCGCAAAAATC
>CAZTRG010000035.1:0-3470 GCA_964615885.1 uncultured Planctomycetia bacterium
TCGCAATCAGCTCGAACACCGTTGAGAAAGAGCCGGGTACCATCAGCCCGGCTGGACCCATCGTAGGTGATGGCCACATGAACCCACTTGTTGACCTCGAAGGGGGCACGGGTGCGAATCCGCAGGGCATTGCCCGGCCAGAAATGAATCAGGGAGAAGCTCAGCTTTTCTTTCTCGAGAAGGAGCTGGTAGCCACGGCTACCGGCATCCGTCCAGGCCTGCGACCGGTGGAATACGATGGCCCTGTCCTTGACCCTGGGAGCTTTTATCCAGAGGGCGAATGAGAAGGCGTCCGAACGCCGGAAGTTACCCTGCTTGAGGTGGTACTCGTCATCTCCACTGAGGCGGATCGCCTTACCTTTGACCCCGGGCACGCTGGCATTCGCGCCACCCTTATGCCCTTCGAAGTCCTGGTGCTCGACTCGTCCCGGTATTGCAGGCTCAGCAGGCCTGGCAGTGAGCCACTTGTCGAAGGCCTCTTTTCTTGCGCCCGGGATCTTCGCGAGCTCTCCTTCAAACCGGGTGACCTTTTCAGCCGCATCAGCGATCTTCTGTTTATGGGCCGGGGGGGCGTAGAGGAGGGGCGGTGTAGGTACTGAGCCGGTGAAATAGGCGTAGAGGCCGAACTCATCGATGTTGTTGAAGAAGGCGAAGAGCTTGTAATACTCCCGCTGCGTCAAGGGGTCATATTTGTGATCATGGCAGCGTGCGCATTCGAGGGTCAACCCTAGGAAGGCTGTGGCGAAGGTGTGGGTCCGGTCGGCCACGTACTCGACCCGGAATTCTTCCGGGGTGCTGCCGCCCTCTACCTTCTGGGAGTGGAGCCGGTTGAAGGTTGTGGGGAGGATCTCTTCATCACTGGCCTTGGGGAGCAGGTCGCCTGCCAGCTGCAGGGTGAGGAATTCGTCGTAGGGGATGTTGCCGTTGAAGGCCTTGACCACCCAGTCACGCCAGGGCCAGACGAAGCGGTCCCGGTCCACCTGGTAGCCGTAGGTGTCTGAGTAGCGCGCCACATCGAGCCAGTCCGAGGCCATCCGTTCTCCATAGGCGGGAGATGAGAGGAGCCGGTCGACCAGTTTTTCATAGGCGTCGGGATTCTTGTCTTCGATGAACTCATCGATCTCAGCGAGGGTGGGGGGGAGGCCTGTCAGGTCCAGGCTCAATCTTCGGACCAGTCTTTCGCGGCCGGCCTCCGCTGCGGGTTTCAGCCCCTCCTCCTGCAGTCGCCGGCGAATGAAGTTATCGATGGGATTGTGCCCCCGGTCTTTTTCCAGGGCAGGAACCGCTGTCTTTTCAATCGACCTGAAGGCCCAGTGGCCGCTCCAGGATGCTCCCTCTTCGATCCAGGCCCGGATCAGTTCAATCTCGCTCTTTTTCAACTGCAGCTTGGATTCAGGAGGGGGCATTCGCTCCCCTGCCTTTTTAGCAGTGATCCGACTGTAGAGCTCACTCCGGGCAGGGTCCCCTGCGACGACGGGTTTCTCGCCGTCATGGTCATCATAGAGCCCGTTTTTGAGGTCCAGCCGCAGGTCTGCTTTGCGCTTGTTCTCATCCGGTCCGTGGCAGGGATAGCAGTTGTTGGAGAGGATCGGGCGGATGTCGCGGTTGAAATCGATACGATTCTGCCGGGGAGCTCCCGGGGGTTCGGCCTGCAGGATACAAACCGGCAGGAGGAGGCTGGCGCTCAGCAGGTACAGGTTCCGTAAGTTCATAGGGGTTTCTCTACTCAATCGGTTGGAAGCCTGTTCAGAAGCTCCCGTATTGAGGAATCAACTGTCGCCTGATTTTCTTACAGTCTGCCCATCAATTCCATACTTCCCCGGGCCTGCGGGCAGATCATTTGCCGGGGACTGGCTCGAAGAGTTCTTTCAGCTTTTCGAGGCGGTAGTTGAAGATCTTCTCAAGATCGGGCCTGACCAGGAGGCGGTTGATGATGGAGCCGCCCCAGGCAGCGTATTCGATCCGGTCTCGAACGAGGGTACCTTCGTCCTGTTGAACGAAGGTATGTTCATGGATCCAGCTCCTGTAGGGCCCCCTGACCTGTTCATCTACAAATCGGTGCGGAGGTTCCCAGGCGGTGATCTTCGAGCGCCAGCGAATCGGCACCATCCTGATACGCAGCTTGTAGTCGATGAGGGTTCCCGTTTTCATTTCGATCGGGAGCTCAGTCAGGATTCTGAAATGGAGCCAGGAGGGTGTCAACTCGTCGAGGTTTTCCGCCCTGGAGAAAAAAGGGAAGATGTCGCCGGGGGAGCCCGGCAGCAGGATCTCCCGCTCAAGGATGTGTGATTTCATTCGAATACGGCAGCTGCTGGGTCCTGCTTGGTGATCAGTTTCCGGCGGGTTGGCAGGGAGCGACCGGTGCCCTGGTTTTTTTCCGGACCGGTTTCTTTGTATAGAGGGCATCGGCAGGAAGCTTCTGCTTCTTGATCGAGGGCCCCTCCCAGGAGACGGAGAAGCTCTCCTCGCCGGTGGCTTCGAAGTAGCTGGCGGTAAGCGGGTAGAAGCCTGCCTCGAGCTTGATGGCTCCGGATGCTTCGGCGTAGGCATGGAGGCCGTTGTTGTCAACCAGCAGCCGGTCCCCGATCAGCAGCCGGCTCCCATCGTCGGAGCCGGAATAGAAGGTGTAAACTCCTTGCCGGGGTATCCGTATAAAGCCGCGGAATCGCAGCCCGAAGTGTTCTTTTCCGCGGAGGTTTGCCGGTATGGAAATCTCCTTTGACCTCCCCTTCCCCTCAACGTCGAGCTTGTCGAAATCGGGGAGGTTAGTCCAGTTTCCCTTGTAGCTCTGGTATTGAAGGCCGCCGGCCTCGCCGGGCGGAGAATCCAGCGGGATGGCGCTCAAGAGGGGTGCCAGCTTCAGCTTGACGTCGATTTTTTTCTGATCTCTCCGAAGCGAAAGAGCCAGCTCCTGGCCGGGGGATCTGCCCAGCAGGGCCAGGTGAAACTCAAAGCCGCTGGTTATTTTCAGGCTGCCCGATTTCGTTATCCTATCGCCGGGGCGCAGCCCGGCTCCGGCTGCGGGAGAGCCGGGCAGGATGCGGGTGATCACACTGCCGGAATTCAGCATGTCAGTCTCAATTCCCAGCAGGAAGCCATTGAGGTTCTCGGCGTTGATCAGGCGTGGAAACTTACGGCGGATATGATCGATCGTTATGGCGAAATTCAGGTTCTGTCCATTGTTGTGCTGGGAGGTGATGACCCCGATAATTTCTCCCAGGGCATTGATCAGGGCGCTGCCGGAGCTGCCCCCGCTGATCGGGGCGGTGGTCTGGATGACCGAGGGCAGAAAGGAGGCCTTGGTGGAGGTGGAGCGCTGGAGGCCGCTGACAATCCCGGTCGAGACCGAGTGAGCGAGGCCATTGGGATTGCCGATCACGAGGGTCGGTTCTCCCAGCACGAGATCGTTGCTTCTGCCAAGCTGCAGGAAGGGGAGGGGATAGCCTGTCTCAATCTTGAGGATGGCGATG
>CAZTRG010000036.1:0-6033 GCA_964615885.1 uncultured Planctomycetia bacterium
CTGACGACCAGATGGATTCGATCATTCCTGACTATGCCAGACTGGTCAACTCTGACCGGAACGGCTATTTCGATCCGCTGAATTTCCTCAGCGCCTGATCTTCGGCGCTCGCTGGAAAGGCCTTGCGCCCGGCTTTTAACCGGGCACAGGGCCTTTTTTTTCGAGTTGGGGGCCTTCAACTTCCGAGAAAACAGCACTTTTCTTAATTCTCAAAGGGCAGGGGTTTACCCGGGCTGCAGGACAAAGATAATAGCTGGCTGGGTGAAATACCGACGGGCAAGGCAGCACAGGCTGCCGCTGGTCAGCTCACCCCGGCTACTTACAAATTCATACAATCAAACAGCTTAATGATGCTGGAACGCTTCTGCTCTGCAGGAGATGATATCTGCTCTCTCGTTCTGACAACATGTCTTCACAACTCCCAGCTAAATCCCGGTTCCCTTTGAACATGATCACCACCAGCAGGTTTCAGCTGCCTCCTTTCATCCTCCCCCTACTGCTTGCCAGTACGCTGGCATTCCTGAGCGCCTGCGACTCAACGACCGGAGCCGCCAGCGGTAAAGCAAACGAGGAGAATCCTTCACTGGAAGAGCTCGTCACCCAGCTTGAAAAACTCCCGGGCCTCGGGAGCTCCGGGGCGAGACAGGCCGCCCAGCATATCCTTGATTCTTCACAGGAGGAGGCCGTCCAGATCGCCGATGCCATCCGTGCGGTCAAGGCCGCCCCCAGGAGCTCCGGCACTGAGAAACGCCCGGTCCCCATCAGCGTAGAGACCGCTATCGAGGGCGACATCTCGAGCTACTACAAGACCAATGCAACCCTGGAGGTTGACAAGGAGGCTGACATTGTCGCCAGGGTCAGCGGCCTGGTGAAGACCATTGCTGTTGAAGAGGGAGACGAGGTGGAGGCCGGAGGCGTTCTGCTGGAGATCGAGAACGCCGAATACCAGCACCGGGTCAGCCTCTCGAGCGCGAGGGTCAAGAACCTCAAATCAAAAATGGACCGTCTGAAGGCCCTGACCGATGACCTCGTCTCGGCACAGGAGAGGGAAACAGCCGAGAGTGAATACAATACCGCGCTCGCTGACCTGGAGCTGGCCAAGCTCAACCTGTCCTACACCACGGTTCGGGCACCCTTTGCCGGGCGGGTTGTCCTGCGGATGGTCGACCCCGGGCAGAAGGTCGGCAACGACACGCCGGTCTTTCACCTGTCGGATTTCAGATCCCTGCTGGCCAAGGTCTACGTGCCCTCCAAGGAGTTCAAGAACCTGAAAATGGAGCAGGACGTCAATCTCGTCCTCGACAGCTCCAAGGAGGTCATGAAGGGCCGGATCAAGCTGATCAGCCCGGTCATCGACCCCGCCACCGGAACGATCAAGCTCACCGTCGAGGTTTCCGATTACCCGGCCAACACCCGCCCGGGTGATTTTGCCGAGGTCCAGGTCATCACCGATACCCACCCCGGCGTCGTCCTCGTTCCGCGCTTTTCAGTGATCACTGACCACCACGAGCAGGTCGTATTCATTGTTGCCGGGGACGATACCGCCGAGCGGCGCCCGGTGGAGATCGGCTACACCGATGATAACCACGCCGAGATCACCAGCGGAGTCAAGGTCGGCGAACGAGTCGTTGTAAAGGGCCAGCGGCGGCTTGAAAACGGCACCGTCCTGAAGATCCTCGATTCAGGGTCAGGGACCCGGGAGGTCTCCCAGGGCTCCCCGGAGAGCCAGAGAAAGAAAAGGTCCGGCCCGAAGGGATTTAAGAGAAAATGAAAGCGCTTGTCGCCGGAGCCGTCAGGCGCAGGGTGACCGTGGTTATGGCAGTCATGGCTGTCGTCGCCTTCGGTTTCGTGGGCTATTCGCGACTCTCCGTCGAGCTCTTCCCCGACATCTCCTACCCCTCCATCACGGTCCAGACCGACTTCCCCGACACCGCCCCCCAGGAGGTCGAGAACCTCATCACCCGCAGGATCGAGGAGGCGGTGGGCGTCCTCAGCGGCCTGCAGAGTGTTCACTCGGTGTCTCGGGCCGGCAGCTCCGAGGTCCTGCTCGAGTTCGAGTGGGGCTCAGACATGGACAACATGTCGATGGAGGTCCGGGAAAAAATACAGCGCCTGCACCTGCCGCGGGAGGCCGAGACCCCGATCGTCCTGCGCTTCGATCCAAGCCTCGATCCCATCCTGCGCCTCGCGCTCTCAGGGGAGGGCGACCTCGGCTCCCTGCGCTACCTCGCCGAGCGCAGGATCAAGCAGGCCCTTGAAACCCGCCCCGGGGTCGCCGCCGCCCAGGTGGCCGGCGGGCTCGAGGAGGAGATCCAGATCGAGGTTGACCAGGAGGGACTGGCCTCCAGGGGTATCACGCTGGAGACCATCCAGGGGATTGTCGGGGTATCCAATCTCAACCTCCCCGGAGGATCTCTTCGCAGCAACGAGCGCCACTACCTCGTCCGCACCATCAACGAATTCGAGAATCTTGACGAGATCCGCAACCTGGTCGTTGCCCAGCGGGGAGGCGCCGTGATCCGGCTCTCCGATGTCGCGAAGGTAACGCGGGGAGCCAAGGAGCGTGAGATCATCACCCGGGTCGATGGCAGGGAGTCGGTCGAGATCTCGATCTACAAGGAGGGAGATGCGAACATTGTCGCCACCGCCGAAGACGTCAAGCAGGTCATCGCCCAGTGGCAGGAAAAGCTCAAGCCCGAAGGCCAGTCGCTGACCATCCTCTTCGACCAGTCCATCTTTATCTCCCAGGCCGTCGGCGAGGTCCGCAAGGCAGCGCTGATCGGAGGAGGGCTGGCGATCATCATCCTCTTCTTCTTCCTGCGGGATGTTCGAAGCACCCTGATCGTCGCCACCTCCATCCCCATCTCGGTGATAGCGACCTTCATGTTCATGTACAAGATGGACGTCTCGCTCAACCTCATGTCCCTGGGAGGCCTGACGCTAGGCCTTGGCATGCTGCTGGACTCATCCATCGTTGTGCTTGAATCGATCTTCCGAAAGCGCCAGCAGGGAGCCTCCCTGCGGGTCGCCTCCATCGAGGGCACCAGCGAGATCGGTACGGCCGTGGTCGCCTCGACCCTCACAACCGTCGCCGTCTTCCTGCCAATCGTCTTTGTCGAGGGCGTCGCCGGGCAGATGTTCAAGGACCAGGCCCTCACGGTAACCATCAGCCTCTGCGCCTCGCTGGTGGTGGCGATCACCCTCATTCCCATGCTCAGCGCCCTGGGAAGCGGGGACGAAAAGAAGACGGCTGCAGGACCGGCAGAGGCCGGCCCGCAAGCCAATGGGGAAAAGACATTTACCCTGGGCCTCATATCACGGGGCTACGACCGCATAGCGAAAAGGATGCTGAAGGGACCGGCCACCTGCCTGGCAAGCGCCTTTGCCCTGCTGCTCCTGTCCTTCGCTCTCATGGGAGGAATCGGCACGGAGCTGATTCCCCAGATGAGCGAAGGAGAATTCTATTTTGAGGTCAGCCTGCCCGAGGGCAGCTCTCTCAAGGCAACCGACGATATTATCCAGAGGATGGAGAAAGAGGCGAAGAGCTCCGGGATGGGCATCGAGCGCTCCTATTCCACCAGCGGCAGCCGGCTGGTGAGCGGCGGCATGTCGCTGAACACCATGGGAGAGAACCTCGGCCAGATCAACCTGGTGATGAGAGACCGTGGCGATGACCAGGGTGAAAAAAATGCCATCGAGAAGCTGCGGGAAAGCTACACCAACATCGAAGACCTCGATGTGAAGTTCAGGCGGCCATCCTATTTCAGCCTCAAGACCCCCATCGAGATCATCATCTTCGGGGAACAGATCGAGGTGCTGGAGAACCGGGCCGGGGAAATGATCGATTACCTCAGGAATGTAGATGCCCTCGTCGATGTAAAATCATCCCTGGAGGCCGGGAGCCCCGAGCTGCAGGTCATCTTTAACCGTGACCGGATCGCCTCCTTCGGACTCGACATCCGCTCGCTCACCTCCACCCTGAGAAACAGGGTGCTGGGAGTCATTCCCACCCGCTTCCGCGAGCGGGAACGCCAGATCGACATCCGGATCCGTAACCCCGAGGAGAGCCGCTCGAAAGCTGAAGATATCAGCAACCTGATCATCCCGGGGCCCAGCGGCTCCAAGCTCCGCCTGCAGACGGTGGCGGAGATCCTGGAATCCCGTGGTCCGGCCGAGATCCATCGCCTGCAGCAGCAACGGGCCGCGGTCGTTACCGCGAACCTGAAGAAAGGACACAGCCTTGGAGCGGCGATCGGCGAGGTCAAGGAGATCATCGCTGAGCGCCCCAGGGAGGAGCAGCTCGCGATCGAGCTTGGCGGGCAGAACAAGGAGATGGAGATCTCCTTCAACAGCATGATGTTCGCCCTCTGCCTGGCCATCTTCCTCGTCTACCTGGTCATGGCCTCGACCTTCGAGTCCTTCCTGCACCCTTTTATCATTCTCTTCACCATTCCCCTCTCCCTCATCGGAGTGGTTGCCGGACTCTACCTGACGGGAACCACCATCACCGTCATCGTCCTGATCGGCTCTGTCATGCTGGCTGGAATCGTCGTCAACAACTCCATCGTCCTCATCGACGCGATCAACCGGATGAGAAGAAAAGGCATCGGTAAATTCGACGCCGTTCTCGCCGCCGGGCACCTGCGCCTGCGCCCCATCCTGATGACCACCCTCACCACCATTCTCGGGCTGGTGCCGATGGCCCTGAGCTGGGGAGAGGGAGCCGAGCTTCGCACACCGCTGGCCATCACCGTTATCTCTGGTCTCCTCTTCAGCACCTTCATCACGCTCCTGGTCATCCCCTCGGCCTATATGCTGGTACCCTCAAAGATCGAGGCGGACCCTGAGCCTGGCCAGGAGGACGAAGCTCCATGACCCTTCCCGAGCTGGCCATCCGTCGTCATGTCACCATGCTGATGATCCTCGTGAGCATCGTCGTCCTTGGAGGCATCTCCCTCACCCGGCTGCCGCTGGCCTTCATGCCGGATTTCGAGGAGCCTGAGGTCATGGTGAGGGTCCGCTACCCCGGCTCGGCCCCGGAGCAGGTCGAGTACATGATCACCAGGCCGGTCGAAGACGCCCTGGGCTCACTCGATGGAATCAAATCGATGTGGTCACGCTCTGAGGACTGGGGCGCGATCATTCGTCTCGAGTTCGAATGGGGGTCGAACATCCACCTCGCCAAGGTCGAGATCTGGGAAAAGCTCGACCGCATCCGCAGGGACCTGCCTGAGGACATCCAGGAAATATCGGTGATGGATGACTGGGATGACAAGGATGCCGAAGACCCCATCCTGGAGGGCCGGCTCAGCTTCAAGCACAATCCGAAGAACGCTTATGACATTGTAGAGCGCCGGATTGTGCGCCCGCTGCAGCGGGTTCCCGGCGTCGCCCAGGTGAAGCTCGAGGGGATCTCTCCCCGCGAGGTACGGGTCAACCTCCGGCTGGCCGATCTCGAGGCCCACAACGTCAGCATCCGTGATGTGCGCAGGCTCATCGATGCCAACAACTTCGACCAGTCGCTTGGAAAAATGACAGACTCCGGCCAGGTCTGGCAGCTGCGCATGGTGGGCGCCTATTCCGATGTTGAAAACATTCGGAACCTGGCTCTCAGGGGCGACGGCCTGAGGGTGAAGGACATCGCTGAGGTGACCTACCAGGAACGCGAGCACCGCGAGGCACGCCACCTGAACGGAAAGGCCGCCATCGGGATCTCCATGAGCGCAGAGCCCAAGGCCAATGTCCCCGAGGTCTGTGAGGCCCTGCAGAAGCGCATCCGCGAATTGCAAGAGGACCCCGAGCTCCAGGACCTGCTGGTAAAAGATGGCGGCTTCCTGGTCTGGATGGACCGGGGAGCAGAGATCAGGAGAACCCTCAAGGACCTCCTGATGAGCGGAGTCTACGGCGCCCTGCTGGTCAGCATCGTGCTCTACATCTTCCTCCGCAGGTTCTCAACGACCCTGATCTCCGTGCTCTGCATCCCCTGCTCGCTCATCGTCACCTGCGCCTTCATGTGGAGCCAGGACACATCGC
>CAZTRG010000037.1:0-5341 GCA_964615885.1 uncultured Planctomycetia bacterium
AGGTGCCACTTGCCGATGCACATGGTGGCGTAGCCCTTCGTCTTGAGCAGGTCGGCTATGGTGACCTCGTCGGGATGGAGCCCGACGCTGCTGCGCGGTCCGAGCACCCCGGGGATGTTCAGGCGCGGCTGGTAGCAGCCCGTCATCAGGGCCGCTCGCGAGGCTGAGCAGACACAGTATGCGGAATAGAAGCTCGTAAAACGCACCCCCTCCTTCGCGAGACCATCGATGTTGGGCGTCTTGATATTGGGTGAGCCGTAGCAGCCGAGGTCCTGGTAGCCCTGGTCATCGGCATAGACCAGCACCACGTTGGGCTGGTGATGGTCGGCAAACCCTGGAAGGGTGAACAGTGACGCCACGAAGAAGAGAATAGAGATACGCATCGCGAAGACTCCTTGTTAATTCGATTCCTGTTTCCTGTTTTTCCTGTTCCGCTTTCGCTCCCCGGCGCCGGCCTTGGGCCAGCCAGCCTTTCCGGGCAGATGCCCGGGCCGGATCCCGACCTCCAGCTTCAGTGCCTCGACCGTCCTGCGGGCCTCAGCGATCGCCGCGGTGTAATCAGTCACACCGGCGAGATTGGTCATCTCGCGCGGATCCTTCTGGAGATCGTAAAACTCAAAATCCTCGGTGCCGGGAAAGAGCACCAGCTTATAGCGCTTCGAGCGCATACCCCAGTGCGGATGGCCCGCCGCCCCGTAGGCGTACCAGATGGCCTGGCGCCAGTCGGCAGGAGTTCTGCCAGCAAGCAGCGGAGCGATCGAGCGTCCCTGCATACGGGGCGCAGCCTTGATGCCGGCAAATTCGAGCAGCGTCGGGGCGAAGTCCACGTTGCTGACGAGCTCTTCGTTCACCGTGCCGGCCTTGATGGAGGCCGGGTAGCGAACGATCAGCGGCATCTTCACCGACTCTTCCAGCAGGAGACGCTTATCATAGAGCCCGTGCTGGCCGAGCCAGTAGCCCTGGTCGGAGGTGTAGACGATCAGGGTCTCATCCTTGACGCCCTCGCTCTCGAGGTAATCAAGCACCCGCTTGATGTTCTCGTCGATGGCAGCGACGCAGCGGATGTACTTGTGGATCATGTGCTGGTAGGCGGCCGCGGTCTTCGACCTCACGCTCCCGTCATGCGGCCACATCTTCGGCTTGGTGTCTTTTTCGTGACGGCCGAAATAGCCGTAGTTGCGGAAGAGATGCCACCTGTGAGGGCCCTTCAGCAAGGGACTGGTTCGCTCCACATCCTCGTGCAGGCTCGGAGGCTCGGGTACCAGCTTATCAGCCAGCAGCCCTTCATGGCGATCGGGGTAATCGTAGGGATGATGCGGCCCCTTGAAGTGCAGGTTGAGGCAGAAGGGACGCTTGCGGTCGCGTTTCTTCAGCCAATCGAGAGCCACGTCGGTATAGACATCAGCATAGTAGCCCTTGTGCTTCGACTGCTTGCCGCCGGTCGAGGTGAAGGAAGGATTGAAATAGCTCCCCTGTCCCCTGGTCACCGCGTAAAAATCCATGCCGCGCGGGGTGTGCCTCATGTGCCACTTGCCGACCACCGCCGTCTGGTAGCCGCCCGCCTGCAGCTGGCGGTTGTAGCTCGGTGCGTCCTCCCGCAGTGAGCAGTTGAGATTCAGAGCGCCGCTGACATGCGAATACTGGCCCGTGATGATGGCCGCGCGACTCGGCGAGCAGATCGAGTTGTTGCAGCAGACGTTGGTGAAGCGCATTCCCTCGGAGGCCAGCCGGTCGAGCGTTGGTGTACTCGTGTAATCCTTCAGCCAGGAGCCATAGGCACCGATCGCCTCGAGGGCGTGATCATCGGAGAGGATGAAGAGGATATTCGGCGTTTTGGCCCGCAGCCGGGAAGCCGGACCGAGGACAAGGACGATAGCCACCAGGGCGAAAGTCGTAATTCTCATCTATACCTTCACTTTGAAACATTTTGGTTTTGGAAAAAGCTATCCTCCATCGAGATAATGTCTTTTGCCTGAAAAAAATTGCGTCTTGTGGGTCGAAACAGGGCGCCAGAACGACACCAGAAAAACGGAGACGATTTCATGTTCGATTTCCTGGCGGAACAGGACGCCTCGATCTGCGGCGGAAGCCACCTGAAGCGCCGCGAGCTCCTGCAGCTTGGTGCGCTCAGTGCCATCGGGCTCTCCCTGCCGCAGCTGCTGGCGGCGGAGGAGCGCGTTGCCCGCAAGCCGGGCCACGAGAAACGCTCCGCCATCATGATCTTCAACCTCGGGGCGCCGAGCCACGTCGACCTGTGGGACATGAAGCCGGATGCCCCGCGGGAAATCCGCGGGCCCTTCAAGCCCATCCGGACAAAATCGGAGGATCTCGACATCTCAGAGATCCTGCCGATGCATGCAAAGATCGGTGACAAGTTCTCGCTTGTCCGCTCGGTACACCACGGTGGTGCTGCGGTTCATGACGCCGGCTGGCAGATCATGCAGACCGGGCGCCGTTTTTCAGGTGGGATCCAGACACCCCATGCCGGCGCAGTTGCCAGCCACCTGCTGGGCCGAAAGACCGACCTGCCTCCCTTTGTCGTCCTGCCGGAGCTCATGGGACGGGGCGGCGGCAACATGCCCAACGGCCAGGCCGGTGGTTTCCTCGGCAAGGCGCACGACCCCTTCGTCCTCAATGCCGACCCCTCGAAGAAAAACTTCAAGGTCCCCGACCTGCTGCCTCCTGACCAGGTAGGCGCTGCCCGGCTCGAGCGGCGGCGCAAGCTGCGCGACATCGTCGACGGGGCGGTGAAGAATTTCGAATCAAGCGACGACGCCCGCCTCCTGAACGACAACTTTCACGCCGCCTTCCGCATGATGACCAGCAAGAAAGCGCGCGCCGCCTTCGACATCACGAAGGAAAAAGAATCAGTGCGGGAGCGCTACGGCATGAACCGCTTCGGGCAATGCTGCCTGCTGGCAAGAAGACTCATCGAGAGTGGTGTCAGGCTGGTGACGATCAACAGCTTCCTCACCGTCTTTGACCAGCTGTCGTGGGACATCCACGGTTCGAAGCCCTTCATGAGCATCAAACAGATGAAGGAGATTGTCGCGCCGATGTACGACCGCGGCTACAGCGCCCTCATCGAGGACCTCGATGACCGCGGCCTGCTCGATGACACCCTGGTCTCGACCATGTCGGAGTTCGGGCGCACCCCCAAGGTCAATCCGGCCGGCGGACGCGACCACTGGCCGCAGTGTTTCACCGTCTCCTTCGCCGGCGGCGGTGTCCAGGGCGGACGCGTCGTAGGCAAGAGTGATCCGGTCGGCGGCTTCCCCGCTGAGCGTCCCGTTGCCCCTCCCGAGGTGGTGGCGACGATCTTCCACAGTCTCGGGCTTGACCACCAGGCGCTCCTGCCTGGTCCGGCAGGCAGACCCTTCCCCCTCGTCGATTTCGGCAGCAATCCGATCAAGGAGCTCTTCTAATGCGCGCACAGGAATGCATGATCGCCCTGGCAGCCGTATTGTTCGCAGCGGCCCTGCCTGCAGCCGAGCCCCTGAGCTTCCGCAATGACGTACTCCCCGTCCTCTCCAAGGTGGGCTGCAACGGTGGCGGTTGCCATGGATCCCTGGCCGGCAAGGGCGGCTTCCGGCTGAGCCTGAATGCCTACGACCCGCCCACCGACCATTACAACATCACCCGCGAGATGCGCGGACGGCGGATCGAGCCCTCGGCCCCCGCCCGCAGCCTCTTCGTCATCAAGCCGACCGCGGCCGTACGCCACAAGGGCGGCAAGGTTATCCGCGAGGACTCGGTCGAATACCGTATCCTGACCGAATGGATCCGCCAGGGCGCTCCCGGCCCTTCAGCGAAGGATGCAAAGCTCGAGAGCCTGCAGGTCACCCCCGGTGAATCCGTCCTGAAAAAAGGAGACTCGCTCCAGCTCAAGGTGACGGCATCCTTCAGTGACGGCAGCTCACGCGACGTGACCCGCTGGGTACGCTTCGCCTCAACCGATGCAGCTATCGCCGAGATCGACGAGAAGACCGGCAAGGTCACCGTCCTCGGCTACGGAGAGGGCTCCTTCACCGCCTGGTATTCGGGCCGCATCGCCATAGCTCGCGTCACCTCGCCGTGGCCGAACAAAATTGAGGAGGAGGTCTTCTCAAAAGCTCCGAAACGCAATGTGATCGACGAGCGCGTCATCGACCAGCTCCGCCGTCTGAACCTGGAGCCCTCACCGCCGGCCTCCGATGGAGAGTTCATCCGCCGCGCCTCCGTCGACGTCATCGGTGTACTGCCGACACCCGCGGAGACCAGGGCCTTTATCGAAGACAAGAACGAGAACAAGCGCGACGTCCTGGTCGACAAGCTGCTCGGCCGCCCCGAGTTCGTCGACTACTGGACCTACCGCTGGTCAGACCTGTTCCTCATCACCGGCAGAAAAATGGGCGAGCCGGTCATCAAGACCTACTACAGCTGGCTGCGCGAGCGCGTTGAGAAGAACGTCCCCTGGGATGAGCTGGTACGCCAGGTCGTCACCGCCAGCGGCGGCAGCCTTCAGAACGGGGCCACCAACTTCTACACCGTCCACCAGGAACCCGAAAGCATGGCCGAGAACATCAGCCAGGCCTTCATGAGCCTGTCAATCGGCTGCGCCAAGTGCCACAACCACCCGCTGGAGAAATGGACCAACGACCAGTACTACTCCTTTGCCAATCTCTTTGCCCGCGTTCGCGTCAAGGGCAGCGGTGATAACCGCACCCTGTTTAACGCAGCCCGCGGTGACCTGATCCAGCCTCGAACCGGAAAACCTCAACCACCTGCGCCACTCGATGCAGCCGCGATACCTGCCGGGTCCGGGAAAAACCGCCGCGAGGTGCTCGCCGGGTGGCTCACCGCCCCGGAGAATCCCTACTTTACCCGCTCGATCGCCAACCGGATCTGGGCCAACTTCTTCGGCCGCGGCATCGTTGAGCCGGTCGACGACCTGCGCGTCTCCAACCCCGCCTCGAACGAGCCCCTGCTCGCAGCCATCGCAGCTCACCTCGCGAAGAACAAATATGACCTGAAGGCGCTCATGAGACTGATCCTCAGGAGCGAGACCTACCGCCGCAGCAGCGTACCGCTGGAGCGCAACCGAGAGGACCAGAGCTACTACTCGCGCTACTACCCGCGCCGCATGATGGCCGAGGTGCTCTACGATGCCATCGTCTCTGTTACGAGCGTCTCCAGGCGCTTTGACAACATCACCAACTTCGACGGCAGCACCCGGAAAACCGGGTTCTATCCTGAAGGCACCCGCGCCCTGCAGCTCTACGACTCCTCGGTTACCTCCTACTTCCTCAAGGCCTTCGGGCGTAACGACAGGGAGATCACCTGCGAATGCGAGCGCTCCAAC
>CAZTRG010000038.1:0-3927 GCA_964615885.1 uncultured Planctomycetia bacterium
GCCAGCAAGAGGGCCAGCAAGGGCGGCAGCAACAGGGTCAGCAGGATCAACAGAAACAAGGGCAGCAGGGTCAACAACAGCAAGGCCGGCAGCAAGAGGGACAGCAAGGCCGACAGCAGCAAGGCCAGCAGGGCCAACAGCAGCAAGGCCGCCAGCAAGAGGGCCAGCAAGGCCGTCAGCAGCAAGGCCAGCAGGGTCAACAGCAGCAAGGCCGGCAGCAAGAGGGTCAGCAAGGCCAAGAGCCGGGCCCGCAGAATGATTTTGACCGTCTCTCACGTGAGCAGGAAGGGATCGCCAATGAAGCTCGTGACCTGGCTCGCAGCCTGAGGGAGATGGCCGATGATCTCGAGCGCAATGAGCTTATGGAGCGCAGTGAGAGCGAGCGTTTTGAACAGGAGGTGGCCCGCCCCCTTGAACAGCTCGGCGATGACCGCCTGCCGCGCAGTGCCGAGGACATCGAGGCGATTCCCCGTTCAGGGAATCCACAGGATGAGGCCTCGCGTGCGGAAGCCGAGGCACGTCAAATCTCCAGGAACCTGCGTGATGTGTCGCGAAATCTTGCCGGCAGTGGTGATTTCAGGGAGATCCTGCAGAGGCTTGAATCGATCGTTGAGCTCCAGGGCAAGGTTATCAGTGAAACCAGGGATGCGGCTGGGACAGAAGATAGCGCACCAAAAAAAAGCCCCGGCGGTAAAAAAGACAAATAGTGACTCCCTGTTATTAATTCCAGCTACTATCCCTTAACCTGTTTGAGAGAGGTCCGGCAGTTTTTACGGCCCTTATTTCCAGGAATTCCCAAATGGTCAACCAGTTCATTTTCATTGCCCTGCTGAGCTTTCCGGGTGTCCAGGACACGGCGGAGCCGGCTCCTGGAGACCCGGTCGGTATCGACCAGGAGCAGAAGGACCTGGCTGGTGAGGTAGAACGCCGTTTCCTGCGTTTGATCTCGCTGATGGGAAAGCTCCTTGCCAGGGAGGAAGAACTTGAAGAGTCGGGGCGCCTGCAGCAGGCCCTCAAGCGCAGCAGGGAGCTGAAGATTGTTCCCCGGCTGGAAAATATCCGGGACCTGCTGAAGAAGAGAGCCCTCGAGGATGCACTCGAGGAAGAAATCTATGCCGAGAAAGACCTTCAGAGAATCCTGCTTATTCTCCAGGGGGAGGATGAGGCCCAGAAGCTCAGGGAAGAAACCGATGCAATTCGTGAAATCACTGAGCAACTCGAGCGCCTGCAGCGTATTGCCGGTGACCAGGAAGAGAATATAGAGGACACCCGGGAAGAGCTGGGTGGCCGGGAGGGTGAGCGGGGTAATAATTCTGCCGGTGCTGAGCAAGGTGAAGAGGAAAACAATCGTCTTGCCCGTCGTGAGCAGGACCTCCAGCGGAAAACCCGCCGGCTTGCAGAGGAACTCGAACGAGAAGCCGGCCGCAACCAGCAGGGTCAGCAGCAAGGCCAGCAGGGCCGCCAGCAACAGGGCCAGCAAGGTCAACAGCAGCAGGGGCAACAAGGCCAACAGCAACAGGGTCAACAAGGCCAACAGCAGCAAGGCCAGCAGGGCCAGCAGCAAGAGGGTCAACAACAGCAGGGCCAACAGCAAGAGGGTCAACAACAGCAGCGTCAACAGCAAGAGCGTCAACAGCAGCAGCGTCGCCAGCAGCAGTCCAGATCCCAGCAGCGCCAGGAGGAAACCCTGGAAGCCCTGCGGCGGGCCCAGCGTAATATGCAGGATGCAGTTCAGCGCCTTGAGGCGGAAAACCTGGAGGGGGCCCTGGAAGACCAGGAAGATGCTCTTGCAGAGCTCAACCGTTCTCAAGACCGGCTTCGCCAGGAGAGGGAGCGGCTGGAGCAGGAGCGCCGCGAAAAAGTGACCAGCGTTGTGCTGGCAAGGCTCTACACCATGCTGGCTGACCAGGAATTGATCGGCAAAGAAACCTCGGAGCTGGAAAAACAGCGCAAGCTTCTTCCTGCCGATGGGAGGCGTTCAAGCTTCGGTGTGGCCGAGGCCTTTGATTTTGCCAGTCGTTCTCTTGCCCGGCGTGAGCGCTCTCTTGCCACGGATGCAGAGGACATCCTCAGGGTCCTTACAGAGGATGCATCCTCGGTGGTGGCACCGGAAATTCTCAGGAGAATCATGGCCGACCTGGAGAATGTCTCCGGGCGCCTGGATGATTCCGATACCGGGCCGCTCGTCCAGGTGCTCCAGGAGGATGTCGAGACCTCGCTGAAGGAATTGATCGAGGCCCTGCAGCCGGCGCGAAACCGAAACCGGATGGAACGAAACCGGCAGAGGTCGGGAGGTGCTGAAGAAAGGCGCCAGCAGGGTCAGCAACAGCAGCAGCAGCAGGAAGGCGAAGGTGAAGAGGGAGAGCAGGACCAGGATCAAAAGGACCTGATCACTCCCGTTATGGAGCTGCGTATGCTCATCAGCGCCCAGCGCCGTGTGCGGGCCCGTACGGCCCGGTGGAACGAGCTTGGGGTGCTTCCCGCCGGCAAGGATGGGAAGAAGCCCGGGCGGGCTGAATCGAGCAAGGACCAGGAGCTGCGTACCGACCAGGCAAAGAGGCTCTCGGAGGCACAGGAAGCTCTTGGTGGACTAACAGATGATCTCATCAGGAAATATCCCATCATCGACCAGTTTCTTCTCGGTATGGATCTCAACCAGCTGCAGGGGCTCGTTGAGGGCCTGCGCCCTGGTGGAGCTGAAGCATCCGAAGGCGCTGAGGATAAAGAGGGTGAGCGAGGTGGATCACGCCTGCGCCGTCTTCTTCCACCTAAAAGGGATCGTGGAGCAGATTCGCCTGGCGGCACTGAAAGTGCCGAAGAGGAGGCAAAAGGAGAGGATGGAGATGAGTAAGATGGCTCAAAGAAATTCACTGATCCTTTTCCTGTGCGTTTTTCTGCCGGCAGTTTTCGTGCATGGGGGCCGGGAGGTTTCCGCCCAGGGGGTCGCCGGCATCAAGGACCTGCAGGAGTTTCTCGTTGCGGGAGACTTCTGGACGCCGGCGGGGGTTTGGAAGAAATTCGTTGAGCACCAGATCCGGGAAGGCCGGGAGGAGCTGATCTTTGAAAATCTTGATGATTCACTCAAGGATCTGGACGATGACAGGCTCGGGGGCCTGGCTGCAGGACTCCTCGGCCCGGAAGCTTTCCCGATGCCGGACCTTGCCAGGGGTGATCCCATCCTCGGAATCCTCTTTCGGCAGTCAGGCGAGCTGATCAATCTTCATGCCCTCTTTGATGAGGCCGGGCAGGAGGGCGGTACGAGGGATGAGAAGATCGTTTCGTTAATCGAGAAGTTGCGCTCCGGCGGGGACCCCTTCCTGGGATCCTATGCTGATTTTTATGCTGCGCGCCACGCGATGGAAAAAGACGACACCGCGACCGCAGTGGAGATCATGGAGCGCCTGGTCAAGTCCGAGTATTTTCTGCCCCGGTACAAGGTCCGCAGGAGCCTGGCAAGCCTCTACCGAAGCACCGGCGAGGTGACCCTGGCAATCCTGGAGCTGCAGTTTTACCTGAAGGATCTTTCGGAGGAACATTCCACCGAGCGGAAGTGGGCCGAAGACCAGCTTGCAGAAATCCGCAAGGATCACGATGGCCCCCTGCGGGATGTCGCCGGCCGTACCCGCGACATTTCAGAGACAATGTCTGAACCCAAACTCGACCAGGGTGTTCAGTCGGAGCAGAAGGATGTTGAGGTCATTCTCGAGAAGATTGTCCTGCTGATGGAAGAAGAGACACGGCGCCAGGTCGAGGAAATGCTCGAGCAGATGCAACAGCAACAGCAGCAACAACAGCAACGGCAACTGCAACGGCAGCAGCAGCAGCAACAGCAACAGCAACAGCAACAGCAACAACATCAACAACAGCAGCAGCAGCAACAGCAGGCAAATCAGCAGCAGGAGGGCAACCGGAACAGGCCGCGGGATG
>CAZTRG010000039.1:0-25865 GCA_964615885.1 uncultured Planctomycetia bacterium
ATCGGAAACTTCTCCGATGAGCCGACGACCATCCACGTCCAGGAGGACCGGGATTATTTTGTCGAGCGGAGCATTGGACTCGGTGTTGGCCGCCAGAGCATGCCGAGGGTGACCTTCGGACTGGCATTCTGTGACCTCGACCTCGATGGCGAGCAGGATCTGGTTACCGCGAACGGGCATGTTTTTGATGTGGAGAGTATCTCCGGGGCCAGCTACCGCCAGCCGCTGCAGATTTTCCGCGGGCTTCCGGGGGGAGGTTTCCGCGAGCTGCCTGTCGATGCTGATCCCTCGAGCGTGCTGGGGCGCAGGATCATCGGACGGGCTCTTGCCCATGCTGATTTTGACGGTGACGGAGACCAGGATTTCCTGGTCACGGAGAACCAGGGGGGAGTGATCCTGCTGCGCAATGACTCCGCCGGGCAGGGAAGGTACCTGCGGATCAGCCTGCAGGGAACCGAGAGCAACCGGGATGCGATCGGTGCGGAGGTGACCCTCTATTCAGCGACAGCGCGCACGACCCGTATCCGGAGGATGACCGTCAAGTCCTCGCTCAGCTATCTCTCCCAGTGTGACCGCCGGCTTGTTTTTGGCCTGCCGGCGGATGAGAAGCCCCGGAGGCTCGAGATTCGCTGGCCGCGCGGCCGCCTTGAGCAGCTCAGCGCTGTTCCCCCGGAGGGGGAGCTCCTGCTTGTCGAGGGAGAGGCTCCCGCAGCCCAGGCGGCTGTCCCGGCGGCGCCTCCCGAGCCGTCTGCACCCGCCAATTCCGTTGTTCTCCGCAACCGGGGGACGAGTCTCCTCGAGGGTGGGCGTCCGGATGAGTCGCTGAAGGAGCTGCGGAGTGCTCTTCGCCTCGACCCCCATGATTTTGTTGCCTGGAGGGCGGTGCTTCTTGCGCTGAAGAAGCTGGGCAGGCAGGAAGAGCTTCAACAGGCGGTCTCCGAGATCGCCACCACCTTCGGAGCCGGCCTGGTCGTTTCGCATTTTGCCATCGTGTTGCGGGAATCAGGCCATCGCGCGCTGGCCGAGCGTCTCTTTGACAGTGCCGCAAAGCTGGCGCCAGGGCGCTCAGATGTCTGGAGCTCGCTGGGGAACCTCGCCTATGACCGGGGAGATTTTGAGCGGGCCAGGAGCTGCTATGAGAAGGTCGTCAGGCTTCATCCCGGCAGCGTCGAGGCGCTCGATAACCTTGGCAAGATCTCCGCTGCGCGCGGGGAGTACGAGCGAGCCGTCTCCTTTCTCAGCCGGGGATTGGAGCTGAGTCCGGCCAGCCCGAGTATCCTTTCGACTCTTGGCGGGGTGGAGCTCAAGCTTGGGAAGCTCGAGGATGCCAGGCGGCATCTCGAGGCGGGGCTGAAGGGTGCCCGCAGCGATGCCACCCGCCTGAACCTCCACGGCAATCTCGGAGGCCTCTACATCAAGCTGCGTGACTGGGACGAGGCCGAGGAAGCCTTCCTGCAGGTCCTGGAGCTTTCACCCGGCGATGCGCAGGCGCTCCGGGCACTTGAGTACATCCGCCGGCAGCGCAATTGAGCTTCCCAAAATCCTGCTGCCGTCTCAGGCCCGGATCTTAGCTCCGAGCTTCTCTTCGAGGGGGCCGAGCATCGACTCGCGCAGGTCGTTGATCTCTTTTTCTTCAAGGGACCGGTCTCCGGCGCAGAAGGTCAACTGGAAGGCGAGGCTCTTTTTTCCCTCTCCCAGCTGTTCTCCCCGGTAGATATCAAAGAGGCTGATGCCGGTGAGCAGCTCGCCGGCGGCCTCCTGAATCGTCGACATGACACTGCCGGCAGCGACATCGTCATCCACGACGAGCGCCAGGTCCTGGAAAATTGCCGGGTGGGAGGAGAAGGGCTTGAAGGGGTAATTCGTCTGCGTGGCCTGCAGGAGGAGTCCATGGTCGAATTCCGCGGCGTAGACCTCCCGCTTGCCGAGGTCGTAGGCCTCGATGACGCTGGGGTGGATCTTGCCGATCGTTCCTGCCAGGTTGCCATTCACCATCAGCAGGGCGGCTGCCCCCGGGTGGTAAGGAGGACCGGCCTGGGGTGTGAACTCGTATTCCTGGACATGGAGCTTTTTGAGAAGAGTCTCGGTGATGCCCTTGAGGTCATGAAAGCCGGCCTCCCTGGGCTTTGCATCTTTCCAGGAGGAATCGCTCAGCGGCCCGCTGAGGACCATGGAGAGCTTGAGCAACTCGCAGGGGAGCCTCTCATCTCCGGGACCGTCACCCTGGGATGGGTACTCAGGGTGGTAGACCTTGCCGATCTCGAAGAGGGCGATTCGTTTCCTCTCCCGGTGGTTCGTAGCGATATTTTCCATCAGGCTGCCGAGCACGGTCCGGCGCATGGAGGAGCGATCCTGGCTTTCCTTCTTGTTCATGACCTGCACATAGGCAGGCAATTGATCGGCAGGTGGCTCCCCGGCCAGCAGGCGGGCCTCCGCCTCGGGGGTCGTCAGGGAGTAGTTCAGCACATCGCTCAGGCCGCACCCGGTAAGTACCGAGCGGATCTTTTTCCGCAGCTCCCAGCTCTCGTTGCGGCGCTGGCTGGGCAGGGGCTCGTTGAGTAGCCGGCCCTCGAGGCGGTCAAAGCCGATGACCCGGATGACCTCCTCGGCGATGTCGGCGCTGTGGCTGACATCCGGGCGGAAGCCGGGTATCGAGATTTGTATCGTTCCTTCTCCTGGCGTATCGGCGGTGAAGCCGAGCCGCTCGAGGGCTGAGGCGATCTCTCCATCCTCAAGCTCGACCCCGAGGTTTCGCGTAATGTCGCTGTTCTGGACCGTCAGCGACCGCGTTTCAGCCGGCTCGGGATAGCAGTCGGAGATCGCTCCTGAGGCTTTTGCCCCGCCGATTTCCTGCAGGAGGTGAACGGCCCGCTGGATCGCTGTGACGGTCTGCGCCGGGTCGATCTGCCTGCTGAAACGGGTGGCGGCATCGGTCATCAGCTTCAGCTTTGACATGGCCTTGCGAATCGAGATGAAGTTGAAGTTGGCTGACTCCAGCAGCACCCTGGCGGTACCGTCAGAAATTTCTGAATCAAGTCCGCCGATCACGCCGGCTACGGCGACCGGCTGGCCGCCGGAGGTGATGAGCAGGGTGGATTCATCAAGCTCGCGCGGCTTTTCTCCTTCGCCATCCTCACCTGCGGGTTCCTGGTCGAGGGTAAAGAGGGTCTCGCCCGCCTGCGCGGCTCGCACCGTGATTTCCTGTTCCGGGAGCTTGTCGAGGTCAAAGGCGTGCATGGGCTGGCCCATCTCGACCATGACGTAGTTCGTGACATCCACGAGGTTGTTGATGGGGCTCAAGCCGGCCAGTGCCAGCCGCCGCTGCATCCAGGCGGGTGAGGGCTCCACCTTGACCTCTTCAAGAACCAGCCCGCTGTAGCGCGGAGCGAGCGCGGGGTCCTCGATGCTGACCTTGAAGGCCTCCGGGTCTGCCGGCAGGTGCTCAGCCTTGATCTCGAGCTTGAAGGGTGTTCGTGTGAGGGCGGCCACCTCCCTGGCGATACCGATGATCGAGAGGCAGCGACCATAGTTCGGGAGGATGTCGATCTCGAAGACGACATCGGCGGCGCAATCCGCCGGGATCTCCAGCAGGTCTCCCAGGGAGCCTCCGGCTTCAGCTTTCTCATCGAGCAGGAGCACTCCGCTGTGGTCATCAGAGAGGCCCAGCTCCATCTCGGAGCACAGGACGATGCTCGATTGCACGCCGCGAAACTCTCTTGGCTTGACCGCGGTGAGGGCAAAGCTCTCGGACTTGGAGTCCAGCAGGATGGCTCCACTGAGCGCTACCGGTGCTTTTGCCCCGGTTGAATCGATGGTGATGTTCGGTGCACCGGTTACGGCCGTTCCCTGCTGCCCCTCGCCGAGCTGGAGATCGACCTCGTGAAGGCCCTTTGTTTCCGCTATGGGGCGGACCTCCAGGATCTCGCCGACGACGACCCTGTCGGAATAGATGCCGATGCGTTCGATCGCCTCGACCTCGAGTCCCGCCCGGGTCAGGAGATCAGCAAGGTCTTCGACCGAGAGATCGGTTTCGTTAAATTCTTTGAGCCAGCTTAGAGGCAAACGCATCGTGCTAGTGCTTTATTGAAATGGAGCCTAATCAAATTGTTCGAGGAAACGCAGGTCCCCGGAATAGAAGTGCCGTATGTCGTTGATTCCGTGGCGGAGCATGACCATTCGCTCGATACCCAGTCCAAAGGCAAAGCCGGAGTGAACCTCCGGATCGTAGCCTCCGTTGGCGAGCACTGCGGGGTGGACGACTCCGGCACCGAGGATCTCCAGCCAGCCGGTCTTCTTACAGACGCTGCAGCCGCTGCCGCCGCAGAGATTGCAGTCGATGTCGACCTCGACGCTGGGTTCGGTAAAGGGGAAGTAGCTGCCGCGCAGCACCATGCGCCGTCCGGCTCCGAAGAACTGGTGGACGAACTCCTCGAGGATTCCCTTCAGGTCGGCCATGGTGATATTCGTTCCTATCGCCAGTCCCTCGACCTGGTTGAACTGGATCTCGCTGCGCCCGGTAATCTGTTCGTTGCGGTAGACCGTTCCGGGAAGCAGAACCCGGATCGGCTCGGGGGCCAGGGCGCGCATCGCCCTGACCTGCCCGGGGGAGGTGTGGGTTCGCAGCACCACGTCATCGCTGACGTAGAAGGTGTCCTGCATATCACGGGCGGGGTGATGCGGGGGAATGTTCAACATCTCGAAGTTGTTTTCGTCGGTTTCGACGTGGGGTGATTCCCAGACCTGGAAGCCCATTCTCTCGAAGATGGCGCAGACCTCCTCGAGCACTGTATTGATCGGGTGCATGGTTCCCGGGACTGGGGATGTTCCCGGCAGCGAGGTGTCTTCTCTCTCCGATGCGATCTGTGCGTCAAGTTCAGCCTTCTGGATGCTTTCCTTGCGCTCCTCCAGCAGGCGCTCGAGCTCCTTGCTGAGGGGGTTGATCTCGCCGTAGGCGGCTTTTTTTTCCTGCGGGTCCTCGAGCTTGCCGATCGCCTTCAGCAGGGTCTTGACCTGCCCCTTGCGGGAGAGGTAGAGGTTCTGCCACTCATCCAGCTCGATGATGGAGGAGCTCGTCTCGAGCTCTTCGAGGGCTTTTGTTTTCAGCTGGGTTATCTGTTCAAGCATACCGGAGGTTCCATGGGCAGGAGCGCCTGTCGCGCTCATACTATATCCACGCGGAACGGCAAGGTTTACGATTTTTTCTTATTTAAGGCAGGGCCCGGGTTTTCAGGACTTGTGCATCTTGCGGTAGGTCGTCTTGCGGTATTTGCCGGGGTTGACGCCGGCCTTCTCAAGTTCCTGCTGGTGAACCTCGAAGTAGTACTCGAAATTGCCGTTGAAGACGCGCGGCCAGGTGGTGGCTTCCTGCTGCTGCTTGTCTTCATAGATCACCAGTGAATTGGCAAGCCTGTCGAGGAAGAAGCGGTCATGGGAGATGATAATGGCTGAGCCTGCGAAGGTCTCCAGGGCCTCCTCGAGAACCCTCAGGGTGGTCAGGTCGAGGTCGTTCGTCGGCTCATCAAGCAGCAGCAAGTTCGCTCCCAGCCGGAGTGTCTTGGCCAGCAGCAGGCGGTTGCGCTCTCCGCCGGAGAGCTTACCGACCGGGGTCTGCTGGTCGGAGCCCTTGAACTGGAAGCCCGAGAGATACTCCCGGATGTGGTATTCCCGGTCACCGACCATGATGACATCGCGACCCTCCGAGATCTCTTCATAGACGGTCTTCTCCGGGTTGAGCTCATCCCTGGTCTGGTCGACATAGGTCATCTTGACGGTCTCGCCGATCTCGATGGTTCCGGAGTCCGGCTCTTCCTGGCCGGTGATCATCCGGATGAGGGTCGTTTTGCCGACGCCGTTGGGGCCGGTCATGCCGACCATCTCTCCCGGGGCGATCTCGAGATCGAGGTTCCTGATCAGCTCCCGTCCATCATAGCCCTTGGAGAGGCCCTTGATTCTCAGGACCTTGTTGCCGAGGTGGGGGCCGGGTGGAATCACGAGGTTGACCTTGCCGGTAGTTTCCGCCGGGCCATCTTCGCTGAGCTGTTTGTAGTTCTTGACCCGGGCCTTGCTCTTGGAGGTCCTGGCCGATGGGGTGCTGTTGAGCCATTCAAGCTCGCGCTGGAGAATTTTCTGCCGGCGGCTCTCGCTGCGTGCCTGGTGTTCGAGCCGCTTGGCCTTCAGCTCGAGATAGTTTGAGTAGTTGCCCTCGTAGATGGCGAGGGCTCCATTTTCGAGCTCGACCATGTAGTTGGCGACATTGTCGAGAAAGTAGCGGTCATGGGTGACCATGACGACGGCGCCCGGGTACTTATCGATGAAGGCCTCGAGCCATTCGATGGTTGCCGCATCAAGGTGGTTCGTCGGCTCATCGAGAATCAGGAGCTCGGGACAGGAGACCAGCTCACGGCAGAGCGCCACCCGCCGCCGTTCACCGCCACTCATCGTGGAGACGGGAGTTTCGGGATCGGGTACACGAAGGGCCTCCATCGCCACGTCGCGCTGGAGCTCCCATTCCCACCCGTCGACGAGCTCGATCTCCTCCTGGATCCGGCCCATCTTTTCCATCAGCTTTTCCTGGGCATCCACATCTTCCTGGTTGGAGTAGTCAGCGCAGACCTCGTTGTACTTGTCGATGAGGGCTCGAATGCGCTCGAGCCCCATCTCGACGTTTTCGCGGCAGTTTTTTTCGTTGTCGAGGGTGGGCTCCTGCTCGATATAGCCGATCCGGATGTTGGGGGCGTGCTTGAGCTCGCCGGTGAACTCCGTATCGGAGCCGGCGAGGATCTTCATAAACGTAGACTTGCCGGTTCCGTTCGGCCCGATGACTCCTATGCGGGCGGAATCATGGATCGTGAAGGAGGTGTCCTTGAGAATCGTCCGGTCACCGAAGGATTTCTGGATTTCATTGGCGGTAAGAAGGACTTCACCGAGAGCCATCTGGATTACATCTCTGGTTCAAAACCGGCCCTGGGCCGGGGGTTGGAGGCTGAATGGATTCGAGTCGGGGGAGCGCAGCGGCGTGCGAGACCGTGCTTCATCGGCAGCCAGGCGGCGTTCTCCGCCGAGCTCGCCACGCACTGCTCGATGAAATGCATTCCCTCCGCACCGTCGTGGACGTTGGGGTAGACCGTGTTGGTCATCTCAAAGTCCTCTCCGCCCGCCCGCGCGATCATCGCATCGAAGGCGGCGGTGTAGACATTGGCAAAGGCCTCGAAGAAGGCCTCGGGGTGCCCACTCGGCAGCCGGCAGGCATTGACCTGCGAGTCGTTGGCAATGGGGTGGTTGGGGTCGCGGGTGTAGATCTTGTGGGGCTCGCCGTTTTTACGGACGATCATCTTGTTGGGCTCTTCCTGCCTCCAGGCGATGGCTCCCTCGGTTCCATCGATCTCGATGGCTACATCGTTTTCACGGCCATGGGTGATCTGCGAGGCGGTGACGGTTGCCAGCCCGCCGTTTTCCATCCTGATGACGGCGGTTCCGTAATCATCGAGCAGTCGTCCCTCGGCGAAGATCTTCAGGGTGCAGGAGATCTCTTCAGGAAGGACCCCGCTGATAAAGCGCCCCAGGTTATAGGCATGCGTGCCGATATCGCCAAAACATCCGGCTGCTCCACTCTTGGCGGGGTCGGTTCTCCAGGAGGCCTGTTTCTGGCCCTCTTCCTCGAGGCGGCTGCGAAGCCAGCCCTGGATATAGGAGGCCCGGATGGCCTGGATCTCTCCAAGCTCTCCGGACTGGACCATCTCGCGGGCCTGCCGCACCAGGGGATAGCCGGTGTAGTTATGGGTGACGGCGAAGACGACCTTGTGCTGTTCGACGAGGCTTGCCAGCTCCTCGGCCTGGGCGAGGTCGAAGGTCAGGGGCTTGTCGCAGACAACATTGAAGCCGGCCTCGACCGCGGCCTTGGCGATCTCGAAGTGGGTGTGGTTGGGGGTGGCGATCGAAACGAAATCGATGCGCTCGGATTCATCAAGTGCGAGCTCGCCGGCAATCATCTCCTGGTAGGAGCCGTAGGCTCTCTCCGGTGCGATGCCGTAATCCCCGGCGGAGTCTTTCGCGCGTTGGGGGTCCGATGAGAGGGCGCCGGCAACCAGCTCGGCGCGGCTATCGAGCTGCGCGGCGATCGCGTGAACGCCCCCGATGAATGATCCCTGTCCACCGCCTACAAGGGCGAATCTGAGCTTCCTGTCGAGGCCTTCATTGAGAGGCATAATATCTCCTGGTCGGTTATCCGGCACTCTCAGCGGCGTTTTAGCGCCTTGAGAGTCCCTTGTATTTCCAAGTCTTCTTGTTGTTTAGCTTACCCTGCATAAAATGCACTCCGGTGAAGGAGCGCGGCCGCACAGTTTAGGAAAACAGCGCTCCGGGTGTCCATCAAAAAAGGCCTATTGCAGCAGGGCAGAGAGGAGCCTGTGCCGGAACCGAGGCGAACGATCATCCATGTCGACATGGACGCCTTCTATTGCTCCGTCGAGGAGCTGGACGACCCCTCGCTGAAGGGGCGGCCTGTGGTGGTGGGGGGGACTCCCGAGGGCCGCGGGGTCGTTGCGACAGCCAACTATGCTGCTCGCAAGTTCGGGCTTCACAGTGCCATGCCGGCTGCCCGGGCTGTCCGCCTCTGTCCGAAGGCGGTTTTTCTCCGTCCGCGGCCGGAGAGATACGCCGAGGCCTCGCGCCAGGTGTTCTCGATTTTCCAGGAGTACACGCCGCTGGTGGAGCCCTTGTCGATCGACGAGGCCTTCCTCGATGTGACCGCCTCGCGGCTGTCGGCTGCCCAGGGGAGCTTTGATGCAGAGGGTTACGGGGCGGGAGAGGTCATAGCGAGTGAGCTGCAGGAGAAAATTGAGGATGAGACCGGGGGCCTTAGCTGCTCGGTTGGGGTGGCCTCCAATAAGTACCTGGCAAAGATTGCCAGTGACCTGCGCAAGCCCCGGGCCATCGTGGTCGTTCCACTGGGTGCCGAGGAGGAATTCCTGGCTCCCCTGCCTGTGGAGAAGATCTGGGGTGTTGGCCCGAAGCTTGCCGGGCGTCTGCGAGCCCTTGGCCTCAGGACAATTCGGGATATGCAGGACCTCGGGCTGGAGCCCCTTCAGAAGGCCCTCGGGGAAGAAGCCGGCGAGCATTTCTGGCGGCTCTGCCGCGGAATCGACCATCGCCCTGTCGTTACAGACCAGGAGGTCAAATCCATCAGCCAGGAGAAGACCTACGGCGAGTTCATCGATCCCGGCGACCGTGAGAAGATCGAGAGGGAGCTCTTTCGCATGAGCGACAAGGTGGCCAACAGGTTGCGGGCCAGGGAGCTCTGGGGGCGGACAGTTCAGCTCAAGGCTCGTGATGAAAAATTTAACACGGTGACCCGGTCTCTCTCGCTGGAGTCACCGACCTGCCTGGTCGAGGAGATCTATGAGGCCGCCCTTGAGCTTCTCGATGAGAGGGTCGATTTCGGTCAGCGGAGAATACGCCTGCTCGGTGTCGGCGTCAGCGGCCTGGGCACAGAGGCCCGCCGCCAGCTGGAGTTCTTTGATTCTGCCAGGCTCGAGCAGGCAGAGAATATCGCTGCCATCAGCGATGCGGTTCGCCGCAAGATCGGTGACCAGGCCATCCTGCGGGCGAAGATGCTCGAGAAGGGAAAAAAGAAGGAGCCGCCGGCCGAGGAGTGATCGCGGGCTGCGCTCAGGAACCGGCGGCCTTCAGCGCCTTGTCCCATTCTTTTTTTGTGACCGGGCAGACACTCAGGCGCGAGTTCTTCACCAGGGCCATCTGTGAGAGCAGCTTGTCAGCCTTGATGTCAGAGAGGTGTACCGGGTTCTTGAGTTTCTTGACCGGCTTGATATCAACGCAGACCCAGGCATCGTTGTCCGTGGTCGGGTCCTGGTAGGCCTCCTTTGTTACCCGCGCGATCCCGACAATCTCCTTCGGGCCGACGGAGTGGTAGATGAAGCAGAGGTCGCCCTTCTTCATCTCGCGCATATTGTTGCGCGCCTGGTAGTTCCTGACGCCATCCCAGAAGGTGCCCTTGTCAGCGATGAGATCATCCCAGCAGTAGTCTCCAGGTTCGGTCTTCAGCAGCCAGTAAGCCATGATTCAGATTCTCTCTTTCAGTTTCCCACCGGTGAAACGGTGACCTTCGAGGGCTCGATATAGTCCCAGTATTTCTTTTCATACCGTGTTACCGAAACATCCGAATGCTTCTTCGTATCGACGATGAAGATCCGGTAGCGCAGCTCGAGCTTCTCGCCCTTCTTGAGGTTTTTTTCAAAATAGGCTCCGAAGCGCCCGTAGTTTCGCGTTGAGTAAACGGTCGGCCGCGGATTTTTCGGATGGTCCATGTGGGTGACGGCATAGTTGTTTTCCCCGTGCTGGAAGATGCCCGTGATCCATTCAGCCCCTTCCCAGACGTCGTTCTTTCCACCGGTAGATTCCGTCGAGCGGACGTAGGTGGTCTTGTTGCCCTTGCCGGACTTTGATTCTACCGCCCGGTACTGGAAGCCGGCGTGCTGCGGGTCTCCCTTGAGACTGACATCGTCTGAGACGGCTTCGATGGTGATGACGAAGTCCAGCAGTGCCTGTGCCTCGACCTGCCTCCAGGCGGTCACCTGGCGGTAGTCCCGTACGACCACCTTGCCCCCGGGGTTGTACCAGCCGGTCTGCGAGAGAGTCCTGCCGAGCACGGAGCCCATTACCTCGGCCGCGCGATCGTATTTTTCGTGCCGGAGGGAGACTCCTTTACAGTGCCAGAAATCCCAGCTCTTGTCGCCAACACGAGTCTTGCTGAAGCCGATGAAGAGGCCCCGGTGGTGGGTGAATTGTCCCCCGGCGCCCTTGGTGATAAAGCCATCGCCATGGAAGCCCCAGACGTGGTGAAAGGTCTTGTAGGTCTGGTGCAGGGAGCCTTTGCTGGACGGGTCATAGGCCGTCATCTGCCTCCACACCGGTTTTTTACCGTAGAGGAGGTCGGAGTGAGCAGTGTCTTCCTTGAAGCTGAACAGGGCCGAGTCCGTTTTGGCCGCCTTGCCAAGGCGCAGGATGTAGTTCGACTCTTTGCCGGGGTCGAGCTTCTTCTCGATCCAGTAGACCTCGATCCCCTTTGAGGTCTTGCTGGTGACGACCTGGGCCTCGATAGCCTCGCCTCCGTCGACAGGGGTGAGGCTGGCTGAGATCTGTTCTTTTCCGGGAGCTTTCCAGCTTGCGGGCAGCTCCCGGCCGGGGCTCAGCACGATGCTGGTCGGAGAGTTTCGCCGTGCGATCCCGGCGGGGTTGACCTTGATCTTGAATTGCAGGTCAGCGGCCGTGCAGGTTGCCGCGACGAGGAGAATCATGATGGGACAGACGCTTCGGATTTTATCGTTCATGGGACCGGATGTTTTCACCTTCAAAGGGTTCAGTCAGCAGTTTCAAGTGCCAGCGAAGCCTGGTTGAGATAGCTGCACTTGCAGCCGGCTGAGGCATCCGGGACCAGCACGATTCCTCCGGCCGGGATCGCGTTCACCCAGCAGCCGAGCCTCAAGCCGCCGTAGTTGTAGGTCTTCTTGGTGTCGGCAAGATCGAAATAGCCCATGGTGGCGGAGCGAAAGAGCATCAGGTTTCTCCCCCCGGCAAGGATTCCGCAGCCGTAGGAGCGCTTGAACTTGAACTCCCTGTCCACCCCGGTCTTGAGATCCCAGGCGCCTCCCTCGGCGTAGATGGTCTTGTCGTTGAGCATGGGGCGGGAAGCGTAATTCACCTTCCGGTCCCAGACGCGGTAGCCATCGGTGGTATGGAATACAGCCATTCGCCCTCCGACCTCCGAGGGGAGCCGGAAGCGGGTCGGCTGGTAGCCCATCAGGAGGATGTTCTTCTCAGCGCTCAGGGCGAGCATGGTTCCGAAGATGTCCTTGCTCTTTTTCCAGTCGACCTTTCCTGTTACTGCATCGAGCGCCAGGATGGTTCCACCGGGATGGGGAGCGTCCTTTTCTCCTTTTCCGCGGCGGTAATTGACCGTATCGATGGCGGCTCGTTTCCTGTCGATGAGGTAGACCTTGCCGCCGCCGATGGCTATCGCGTTGTGCCTGATCGAGTGTTCGGCATCGTAGCGCCACAGGAGCTTCCCGCTCTTTCCATCGAGAGCGAAAAAGGTTTTCGATTCGGTCAGGAGATCCTTCATCTCTCCCTTGAGATAGCGCCACTTCACGATGTGCTCGGAGTTGGCAATGGTGCCGTAGAGCTTGCCGCCAACGGCAGCGAGGTATCCCCATTTTCCGGGTTTCCCGCCGGCTGTGGCGGGGGTCTTGAATTCACCGAGCTTCTTGCCGGTGGCGAGATCGAGTCTCAGGCAGATCTCTTTCTGATGGATGTAGACACTGTCTCCATCGGTGCAGAGATTGCTGCCGGTCCCGGCGGTGCCCATGAGATGGTCCTGGTTGAAGGCTTTCAGGATTCCGGGCAGGGAGTACTCCCAGATGGTGCGGCCATTGTAGGCATCGGCACAGCGCACAGCGTTGAGCCCCTCGACGACCAGGTAGCCCTTGTGAAAGAGAGGAGCGGGCCCACGGCCATGGCGCTGTGGCACGGGCAGGTCTGCATCACGGAACCAGAGCACACGCAGGGGCCCCTTGACGAGAGCATCTTCTGAGCAGCAGGTGTTGGCGGGGTTGGAATACTGGTGTGTCCAGCTTCCCGCCCCGGCCAGCGCTCCCCGGCGCCGAATGTCCATCTCGCCGGCTTTACCGCTTACGACGACGCCGCCCCAGGGGCGGGTCAGGCGGGTCAGCTCCTCCCCATCGATTTTTACAGGCGCTCCCGTTACGGCCCGCCCGGAGACCACCAGGTTGGCGAGGTACTTGGGATAGTTCGTTTTCTTGAGAGAGCCCTGGTGAACCACGACCCGGGTGCCGTAGAGGCCGGCATCATCGAGGCGCTTGCGGGCCTTTTCCACCAGCTCGGGGCTCTCTTCGATGCAGTAGATCTTGAGGGCGCTCTGGCGGGCAAGCTCGAGGGCCAGGCTTCCATCTCCGCAGCCAAGGTCGAGACAGTAGCCTTCCCGGATGCCGGATTTTTTGAGGATCTCATCCGCGGCATCGGCGTAGGTCTCCAGGTGCCCGGGAAGAGCCCGTTTTCGCGCAGGCTCGGTGGCTCCCTCCTTGTTGTTCTTTCCGCTGAAGCAGTAGATATAGCCCTGGTCGGTGCTGACGTAGAGACGTCCTCCGGCGGAGGAGAGCCCCCAGGCGGTGCCTTTTACCTTTGTCTTCCAGGCCACGTTTTTCCCCTTCGAGTCGATCAGTGCCAGCTCATTTCCCCCGGAGCTGACAATGGCTGAGCCTGAACAGATCAGCTCTGTGCCGCCCGGCACTCCGGCGATTTTCCAGAGGGGCTCGATTCCCGTAACTGTGATGTTCTTGCCCTTGCGGTCTTTCTTTATTTTTTTTGCCCAGCGGTAGACGTGGATGCCGCCCTTGGAATAGCCGGCGAGATTTTCTCCCAGCCGCGCCACCGGTCCGCCGAGCTGGAGCTGGGACTCGCCCTTGGCGGCAGTGAAGAGCCGGCCGCTGTTGAAGAAGTGGGTGCCGAGCCCGACGATCGATGCCCCGCCAAGCTGCCCGTATTTCTGCAGGTGGAAGTACTGGAGCTTTCCATCGCTACTGTTGAGAGCGGCCGGTACGGCGCGCCCGGTCGGCAGATAGAGCCTGCCCTTGTCGAGGACCAGGTGTCCCTGTGCGGAGACCCCGCTGGCCGCATCAGCTCCTCCATGGGGCTGGGGCATGTAGCGGAATCCATCGGTGTCATTGAGCCAGGCGCGCTTTCCGGTATCGAGCCGCAGAGCCTCGATGAAGATACCCTCACTTGGCCAGATTCCGGCAGCCCAGTAGATCACGCCATCGGCAATAGCGGGACCGCCCCTGGCCGGCCAGATCGAGCAGATGTTGTCGTTGCCGAGGATTCTTCGCGCGCCGGGTCCACCTCTTCTTTTCCACTGGAGCTTGCCGGACTTCGCATCGAGACAGTAGAGGTGTCCATCGTCGCTGACGCAGTAGACCCGGCCTCCTGAGCAGACCGGCGCCAGGCGGATGGGGCCGTCGGTGAAGTAGCTCCAGCGTTCTTCGCCGGTGGCGGCGTCGATCGCGTGCAGCTTGTGGTCGGCAGAGCTGCCGAAGAAGAGCAGGCCGCCGGAGATCACGGTATGGAAGGCGCGGTCAAACTCCTGCCTGTCAGAGCTCGGCCAGGCGGTGTCAGGCAGATGAGACCGGTAGGTCCACTGCAGGAAGAGCTCCGGGGGAAGCTCCTCAGCGGTGTAGCCGCTTCGTGCGCTGTCGGCGCGGTAGGTGTTCCACCCCTCGGCAGAAAGCAGGGCAGGGCAGAGTAAAAGTACCGGCAGGAGATAGCGGGTTTTCATCGTTAGCCTCAAGGGTTCAAGCGCTGGTTGTTTCCGTGCTTTCAGATCGCTACACCATTTTGAAGCATTCGGAGCCCGAGTTAAAGCTCCTGCTTGAAGGAATCGGGGACCTGCTGCGAGAGGGGAGGCGCAGCTGAGCTTCTCCAGGGCGGCGGCCGGATCGAGATCGTCCCCGGTGGCCCTGGCACAATAGGCAAGCCGTCTTCCGGAATCTGCCTCGCGCTCAAGCTCGAAGCCTCCTTCACCGTAGAGGCGGGTAAGGAGCTCTTCTACTGCCGGGCGAACGGCAGAATCCGTTTCATCCTTGTTGGGAAGGAGGAGCCGGTCGTTGAACGCGATATCGAGCTCCCCGCAGAGGACCTTCACGCCCGGTGGGAATTCTTTTTCCCCCGCAAGCCGCTGGAATTTTTCGAGGGCGCTGGCGGCTACCGAGCTCAGCCTGGCGCCGAGCTCACCTTCGAGACCCTTGCGGCTGGCGTAAAAGAGCCCCGGCCACTCACCTTCGCGTTTCTCTCCGGTGCCTCTTGCAAAGTCAACTCCCAGCTGCCAGCGTTTGCTGACGAGGATGATGCTGGGGGCTTCCGGCACATGGCTGTAATCGGCCAGGTCGAGGATCTCTTCGCCTTCCTCCAGGCGCCAGCGGCTGAAAATATTCAGCAGCGAGTCCCAGTCAGCATCGGCGGGAGCGTCGATGCCGAACTTGACGTTGATTTTCTGGAGATCGGGTAGAGATGTCATAGGCGGGAAGATTAGAGCAAAAAGGCCTCCTGTTCAAGCAGCAGCCAGATTAGCAGCTGGGCGGTTCTTCTACTGAAAGGGGTTCAAGGGGTACTATGGAGGGGCTTTTCTTTACAGAGGGAGAATATGAAAAGACGACCGACGTGGAAATTGCCCGGCCTGTTTACGGTTTTCATGGTCCTTGTGGGCGGAACCGGTGCGGGGAAGGCCACAGCCTTCGAGGGCGCAGCGGTCCGAAAGCTCTACTTTCCTCCTGCAGAGGGAAGCTGGGAGAAAGTCCAGGCCGCCGAGTCCGGCTGGGACCTGGTGAAGCTCAAGGCTGCGCTCGACCTCGCCGGCCGGCGGAAGTCATCGGCGGTGGTGATTCTCTACCAGGGCCGACTGCTTGCCGAACAGTACTGGGAGGTCCCGGCGAAGCCGAAGGATGAGAGGGGCCGCCTGAACCGGTATTTCTACCTGCGCCATGGAGAGGGGGCGGATGGCCGGATCATCGAAGACATCGCCTCGGCGCAGAAGAGTATTGTTTCACTGCTGGTGGGGATCGCCCGGCAAAAGGCCCTGCTGAAGCTAAGTGACCCGGTTGACAAGCATCTCGGGGAGGGATGGTCAAAGGCTCCACGCGAGAAAGAGGCGAAGATCACCTTGCGGCACCTGGTCACCATGAGCAGCGGGTTGAAGATAGACCTCGGGTACGAGGCCCCTGCAGGCACGAAGTGGAAGTACAATACTCCGGCCTATTCGCGTTCTCTGCAGGTACTTGCTGCCGCATCGGGAATGAGTCCCAATGAGCTGCTGCAGAAGTGGCTTACCGGGCCGCTCGGGATGGCCGACTCCCGCTGGATCGACAGGCGCCTGGCGAGGATTGAGTCGGTTACGGGTGTAAAACAGAAGAAGGCCAACACGCTGGGCTTCGCGACGACGGCTCGTGACCTGGCGCGCATCGGGTTGATGTTGCTGGCCGGAGGCAACTGGAAGGGCAAGGCTGTCGTCAGCGACAAGACCTACCTGGCCGACTCGGTGAAGCCCTCGCAGAAGATGAACCCGGCCTACGGCTACCTCTGGTGGCTCAACAGCTCCTCCCGGCCGCTGGCATCCAATGGGCAGCGGCGGTCAAGGAGCCTGGTGCCCTCAGCACCGCCTGACCTCTTCGCCGCGCAGGGGGCCCTTGGACGAAGGCTCTGGGTCGTTCCCAGCCTCGGCATCGTGGCGGTTCGCCTGGGAGATGATCCGAGGGCAAGCACCGGCGGAGATTTTGACCGCCTGTTCTGGAAGGCTCTTGTCGAGGCGATTCCAAGGCCGGATGCCGGTTCGAAGGCGAAGGATTGAGGGGCTCTTCTACTTGACCTGCGAGCCGGCCATGCGGCTGTAGATGATGTGGGCCTCTTCGATAAAGAGGTTCGACTCCTCAACCCTCTGGCGAGAGCGCGCGGCGGAGACCTCCTGGTCACCCTCGTCGTGGGCCTTGCCGTAGTATTCGGCTACACCGGCAAGGAATTCCCCGCTATCGATGAAGTGTTTTTTGAACTCGGCATGGGTGTCGTAGTTGTCCGAGAGCAGCAGTCCACGGGTAGAGAGCAGGCCATCGGCGGCTTTTTCCATACCCTGGAAAGACACCCTGGCGGCATCCTGGTTTTTCTCTGCCTCGAGATGGAGGGAAGCCTCGAAGATGAGGCGCTCGGCATCGTCGAGCATGAACTCGGCCTGGTCGACCATCTCGCCGGCGCACTCACCCTGGCCGACCTCCTTGATGTATTCCCAGGGCTGGCGGTTGTCGAAGAAATCGGCCTCGGCCTCGCCGACCTCGCTGAATTCCTCGAGATCGCCGTGGATCCTGGCCTTTCCAAGCCGTTCCATGCAGTCGCGAAACGTTTCGCCGTCCTGTTTTTCGCTGTCGTAGATGGCGGTCAGCTTAGCGATGACCTCCGGGGCCCTGTGGGCTGGCACCTTGCCGACCATCAGGCCGTAGGAGTCGGCATTGTTCTCAGCGGTGCCGCCGAGGATGACCTGGAAGAGGGGAGCCACCCGGCCGGATTTTCTCTTCGAGGTGCCGAAGAAGCCGATATTGGCGATGTGGTGCTGGGCGCAGGAGTTGAAGCAACCGCTGATCTTGATCGTGATGTCATCGCGCAGGCCGCCGTCGCCGTCTCCCATTCCTTCACCGCTTACTGCATCTGCGGTGAATTGCCTGTGCAGGACACCGGCAAGTCCGCGCGAAGAGGCGATTCCAAGCTTGCAGGAATCTGTTCCCGGGCAGGCGGTGATGTCGGCGACACTGTCGGCCAGGGGGGAGGCGAGGCGCAGCGTGGCCAGGTCGCTGTAGAGAGCCGGCAGGTCCTCGTTGGACACCCAGCGCAGCAGCAGGTTCTGCGGGACGGTGGCGCGGATGGTGTCCTTGATGTATTTGCGCGAGATCGTTCCGATTCCGCGAAGCTGGTCGGCGGTGAGATCTCCCAATGCCAGCGACACGGTAACCATGGAATAACCATGCTGGGCCTGGGCACGGACATTATGGCGATGCCAGCTCCTGAAACTGTCATCCAGCCCAGGCGCTTCGAGATCTAGTTCAGAGGGGGGCTTGAGGGGCTCCTCCTTCTGCGAGTGGGCTTCCGCCATGATTTCTTCCCGCAGGGAGTCCTCCGGCAGGCGGGCGAGCTCTTCTTCGATATTCTTGCGGAACTCATCGATACCGAGGTTGGCGACGAGGAACTTCATACGGGCCCGGGCCCGTTTATTTTTTTCTCCGAGCCTTGCGAATACCCTGGAGATCGCCTGGGACAGCGGAAGCATTTCCCCGGCCGGAACGAAATCACTGTAGAGCTGGGCCTGGTGCGGAACGGCTCCGAGGCCTCCGCCGACGTAGACAGCAAAGCCCTCGACCGTCTCGCCATCAATTTCTCTGGTGGCGGCGATGGCGCCGATGTCATGAATTCGCGCGAGTCCGCAATGATGCTGGGCGCAGCCTGAGAAGGAGATCTTGAACTTGCGGCCGAAGTTCTGGGCATCCGGATGGCGCAGCAGGAAATAGGCCATCGCCCGGGCATGCGGGGTCACATCGAAAACCTCGTCGGTGCAGACCCCTGCATCGGGGCAGCAGGTCACGTTGCGTACCGTGTTTCCGCAGGCTTCCTTGGTGGTGATCCCGCAGGATGCCAGCCGCCGCATGATATTCGGGGTGTCGAGGATGTCGACGAAGTGGTACTGCACATCCTGGCGGGTGGTGATGTGAGAGATCGAGTCGGCGTATTCTTCCGAGAGGTCGGCGAGCACTTCGCACTGCCTGGCGGTGAGGATTCCCAGGGGGATCTTGATGCGGAGCATCTGGGTGCCATCCTGGCGCTGCCCGTAGACTCCGTGGCGAAGGCGGAACTCGAGAAAGACCTTCTCAGGCATCTGGCCGTCGAGAAAGCGGTTGAGCTCGGTTTCGAAGATGTCGATCTCTTCGGCGGCCTGTTCTGTAAGGTCCGGCCAGGAAAGCTGTCCGTTGGTTGAAGGGCTCATATAGGTCAAAAGTACCGGGAAAGGGTTACAAAAGGTCCGGCGGCTTGCCGACGGTATTCAGGCATTGCAGGAAGCATACTACAATCCTTCATCCTATCGACAAGTTCGGAGCTCATCCAGAGGCTATCGATGCGGGAAAAACACGTAATTGCGTTCTTTTCGGCCCGGGGCCTTATTCGCCAAGTGAGAAGAGCCGGTGGGTAATGTCGCTGGTAGCGGGGTAGAGGTCGCGGTAGATCGCGAAGCGTTCGTCGTAGAGGCGGGTTTGTTCCTCACGAGGTTCGAGCACCCTGGTCACCTCTGAGCAGCTGGAGATAAAATCTTTGAGCTCGCCTTCGTTGGCCAGGATTCCAGCGGCCAGCGCGCCTGTGGCTGCGGCGCCGACCCCGGGGACCTCGCTGATCGCGAGGATCGCAACCGGGCGGCCGAGGATATCGGCGGCGATCTGCATCCAGGTTTCTGAGCGGGCGGCTCCGCCGATGGCCTTGTAGAGCTGGATGTCGACTCCTGCCTGGGAGTAGATCTCGCTGTTCACCCTAAACTAAAAAAACAAACCCTCGAGGATGGCCTTGACGATCTCCTTGCGCGTGGTCGTCAGCCGCATCCCGAGGATCGCTCCGAGCGCCCGGTCATCGAGCCAGGGAGTGCCCGTGGTGGCGAAGTGGGGCAGGACGAGCAGATCGGTCGGGTTCTCCGGCAGGCCGGAGCAGATGATGTCGTAGGGGTCCTTGCCGCAGTCTTTAGCTTCAGGGATTTCGTCGCCGGCGAGGTTGTCACGGTACCATTTGAGCAGCGAGCCGCCGGTGAAGTTGTAGGCGATCGAGATGTACTGACCGTCACCGAGGGTGGGGTAGTAGCACAGGTTGTTCTCGACCATGGCCTGGCCCTCCGGGAGTCCCTCGAGATAGACGCCGAGACAGATCACGGTTCCGGTGGCGAGCATCGATTCGCCCGGCTGGATGCCGGCTCCGAGGATGCCGGCCGGCTGGTCGTGGAGCCCGGCGGCAACCACGCAGTCCGGCGGCAGGCCGAGATCATTGGCGCCGATGCTGCCGAGGTTCGTTCCGGGTGCTGCGACCGGGGGCAGGAGGTCGGAGGACAGTCCTACCGCGTCGAGGATCTCCGGTGACCAGTCAAGCTTCTTGACGTCAAAGGCGAGGGTCCGGGAGGCCATCGAGTAGTCGATGTGGGGTTCGATCCCCAGCGAGGCCTGGATGAAGTCGCCGAAGGAGAGGAATTTTTTCGTTCGGGAAAAGGTGTCGTGGTCGTGGTCGCGGCGCCACAGCAGCTTGAAGATGGAGTGGAAGCTGTTGATGCTGTGGCCGGCGATATCGAAGACGACATGGTCGGTGAGCTTTTCGCTGAGCAGGGGGACGGACTCCTGTCCGCGTGCATCAAAGCCGATGATGGCGTTGCCGACCGGCTTGTTGTTTTCGTCAACCGGCACCATCGCCTCGCCGAGGGTGCTGGTTGCCAGTGAGCGGATGGGGTCATCCTTCGTTTCCGCGGCGGCCTTGCCGAGCACCTCCCGAACCGCATCGAGAACCTCGTTCGGGTTCAGCTCCAGGTGGCCGTGCTTCGGGCTCTCGAGGTCATATTCACGGTAGGGGGCGGTGAGGAAGGTTCCGTCTTCACGAAAAACGACCGCTTTTACGCCGGTGGTACCGATATCAAGACCGACAATAGACATGGCAGAGACCTTCTCTCGGGATGTTGCCCGGCCGGGGGCGAAACGAACGCGAGGCGGCAGTTTACCGCAGACAGGCGGCTTTTTCACCCGACAGCGCTGCTCAGCTCGAATGAATTCGAGGTCCGGAAGGCAGCGAGGCGATGAGCTTCCCCTCGAACCGGCGCAATTCCTCCAGGCGTTCGAGGGTCCGGTCTTCGCCGGCGTGGTCGACTCCGAGCTCGACGAAGAGCTTGTAGTGGTTGACCTCGCTGGCGTAGAGATCCTCGTAGAAATTGCCCAGGGTTGAGCCGCGCAATTCTTTCGCCAGCAGCTGGAAGCGCTCGGCGCTTCGTGCCTCGATGAGGCTGCAGACCAGCAGCTTATCGAGAAAGCTGGCTCTTCCGTCCTTGTGGATGAAGCGCCGGAGCCCGATGGCGTAGGGGTTGCCGCCGCGCGGCTGGGTGGCGGGCGGATAGTCCTCCAGCAGCTTCTCGACCTGGTCGAAGTGCTCCTCCTCTTCCGCCGCCAGCTCTTCCATCAGCTTGACCAGCGAGGGCTTCCCTTCACCGTGGCGCCGGGCAATCGCCAGCGCCATGGCGGCAGCTTTTTGCTCACAGAAGAGATGGTCAAGGAGCAGGGCACCCGGCTCTTCAAGTGCGCGGCTCGCCCAGCCTTCGGGTGTGTCGTAGCGCAGGCCGAGCATCGCCTCAGTGATCCGCCGCCGCGGGGGAGGCATCGTCCGGAGTCTCAGGCTGCCGGGCCGAATCGACGAGGGCGCAGACTCTTTCATCCGGCGGCGAGCACAGGGGGGTCATCGCCAGGGTGACGATGAAGTTGAGCAGCATCCCGATGGTGCCGATCCCCTGCGCCTTGATGCCGAAGCACCAGGGCTCCATGCCGAGGTAGACCTGGCCGATGATATAGCTGGCGGTGAAGACGATGCCGACCAGCATTCCACAGATGGCTGGTATGGTGCCAACACGCTTATTGAAGATACCGAGGACGATCACCGGGAAGAAGCTGGCCGCAGCCAGCCCGAAGGCGAAGGCGACCACCTGGCTGACAAAGCCCGGGGGATAGATGCCGAAGAGCCCGGCGATGACCACCGCGATGCCGATGACGCCGCGGCCCACCAGCAGCCTCTTCGCCTCCGATGCCTCGGGGTTGATCATGCGGTAGTAGACATCGTGGGCGATGCTCGAGGAGACCACCAGCAGGAGTCCACTGGCGGTGGAGAGAGCGGCTGCCAGGCCGCCGGCGGCAACGAGCGCGATGATCCAGGCGTAGAGATTCGCCATCTCAGGAGTGGCCAGGACGATGATGTCCTTGTCAGGCCCGCGAATCTTGGCCTGGCTGTTGAGCAGCTTGCGGTTTTCTTCTCGCTCGGCTCCCTGGCTGGCCTTGATCTTGTCCCAGCCGATCGTCGCTGCCGGACCTGCCAGGCGGCCCTGGTTGAAGACCTCGTTATCCCCCCTGTTGGAATACCTCAGCTTGCCATCGCCATTATCGAGCCAGAGGATGAGACCGGTCTTTTCCCAGTTCTCGAACCATTCCGGCAGCTCCTGCTGGGTTTTTCCATTGATGCTCTCAATCATGTAGTAGCGGGCGAAGGCGGCGGTGGCAGGTGCCGTGAGGTAGAGCATGCCGATGAACAGCAGGGCCCAGAAGGCGCTCCAGCGCGCCGCCTTGACGTTCTTGACCGTGTAGAAGCGGACGATGACATGCGGCAGGCCGGCAGTTCCAGCCATCAGGGCGAGGGTCACGCAGAACATGTTCCACATGTTCGTGCCGCCAAATGCTGTGGTGTAGGAGCTGAAGCCCAGGTCTTCGTTAACCAGGTTGAGCTTTTCCAGGAGCCCCGTTCCTTTTCCGTCCCCGGTGATGAGCTCGCTTCCCAGGCCGAGCTGGGGAACCGGGTTGCCGGTGAGCTTGATGCTGATGGCGATGGCTGGGATCAGGAAGGCAGTGATCAGGACCCAGTACTGGGCCACCTGGGTCCAGGTGATGCCTTTCATGCCGCCGAGGGTGGCGTAGATGAAGACAATTGCCATGCCGATCATGACGCCGACATTGATATCTACTTCGAGGAATCGCGAGAAGACGACTCCCACTCCGCGCATCTGCCCGGCCACGTAGGTGAAGCTGACGAAGATGGCGCAGATCACCGCAACAGAACGGGCGACGTTCGATGCGTAGCGGTCACCGACAAAGTCAGGAACGGTGAAGTGACCGAATTTTCTCAGGTAGGGAGCAAGGAGCAGGGCCAGCAGTACATATCCCCCGGTCCAGCCCATCAGATATTGCGACCCGGCATAGCCCATGGGCGAGATCAGGCCTGCCATCGAGATGAAGGAGGCGGCGCTCATCCAGTCGGCCGCGGTGGCCATGCCGTTGGCGGCGGCGGGTACGCCGCGGCCGGCGACGTAGAACCCCTTGGTGTCGCGCACCCGGCTGATCCAGGCGATCACCAGGTAGAGGGTGAAGGAGGCGCCGACGAAGATGATGGTCCAGCCCTTGATTCCCATGGCTTACTCCCCGGCCCCGCCGGGATCGTCCTCTAGTTGCCCGGCATATTCGTCATCGAGACGGTTCAGGAGGATGGCATAGACCAGGATCAGGATGATGAAGACGATGATGCTGCCCTGCTGGGCGAACCAGAAGCCCAGGGGAAAACCGCCAAGCTTGAACTGGTTGAGCCAGTCGGCGAAGAGAACTCCGCAGCCGAGCCCGACGAAGGCCCAGATCGTCAGTAGGACGATCATGATCGTTACGTTCTTGCGCCAGTAGCCCTGCATGTGATCACTCCAGCCAGCCGGGTAAAAATTCCCCCGGCGAAAATCAGCGAGTGGCCCATGGTACAGATGGAGGGTTGGAGGCGCAAGCGGGGCTTGCCGCCAGGTCTCTCAGAATTTGCAGTCGAGCCCGATGATGGCGTTCAGCCCTGCTTCGTTCTGCCCTGATCCGTGGAGCCTGTAGTCCTTGTCGGCGATGTTTTCGAGGCCGAGGAAAACCTCGAGGTTCTCGTTAATTTCTTTGCCGGCCCTCAGGGAGTAGACGGAAAAGCCCGGCGTGCCTCCGGGCGGAATTCTCTGGGTGTCGTTGGCATCTCTTGCCGAGAGCTTATCCTGCCCACTGACCATGGTGAGGGTTCCCTCTACCCACCAGCTGCGGTCCTTCGAGGTCCAGCGCATTCCCAGCAGGCCGGTCAGCGGCATCAGGCGGCTGAGGGGCTCATCAATCCCGCTAGAGGGGTTCTCGGTTTCACCTTCGAGCCAGGCCAGGGCGCCAAAGAGCTTCGTTTGTTCCGACAGGAATAATGAGCCGCCCAGCTCGATGCCGCGAACGAAGCCATCAGAGGTGTTGTCCTTGGTTACAACGGGCAATCCATCGATTGTCTGCCCGGGCACCGGGAAACGCACGATCAGGCCATCGATGAAGGTATGGTGCGCGGCAAGGTAGGCATCGAGCTCGCCAATGGAGAACCTTGTGCCGAGCTCGATGGATGTGTATTCCTCCGGTTCCAGGCCGGGGGCCGGGATCTCCACCTCTCCGCTGCGGGAAATATCGAAGCGGGTCAGGTCGGAGAGGTTGGGTGCCCGGAATCCTTCTGAGACGCCACCGTAAAAATTCCAGTTATCCTCAACCCGGTAGGTTGCCCTGAGGCTTCCAACCGCAGCTGAGAAGCTATCTGAAACAGGGTCGATCACATTGGCATCGGTGGGATCCGGATCTACGACCTGGGCATCGGCACTGGCGTAGTTCAGCCTCCCGCCGGCGGTGAGCTCGACTCGTTCGCTCAGATCGAAGACATCCTGGATATAGATCCCCAGGAGATCATAGGTGGAATCATCGGCGACCGGCCCCCTGGGACGGCGAACTCCAAGAGAGCCATCCACTTCGTATTCACTGAAAAATGAGTCGATAGAGTCGCGGTAATACTCTGCCCCCATGGTGAGCTGGCCGATGCGGGAGGAGGTCTCGGCCTGCAGGAAGGTTCCAAACACCGTGTCCTCAAATCCCTGGTGCCGGAGCTTGCCGTTGGACCGGACCCGGAACTCTGCCTCTTCATGTTGCTGCACGGAGATGCTGAAGGTGGCCCGGTTGAGCAGGTTCGCGGCTTCCGGTTCCCAGTGTGCCTGAAGGTAGGCAAGGCGGCGGTCCTGGTCGAAATCGCGACGAAGGTCTGAGCCGATGGTGGTGCCCCGGTAGCTGCGAGAGAGGTTTGTTGAGTGGGTCCTGGGGGCCTTGTTCATCGAGAAGCTCTGCAGTGCTAAAACCACCTCAAGCTCATCCGATGGGTAGAACACCATCTTGGCATCGCCGTCAAACTCATCGTAGTCCGTTCCGGGCAGGCGTCCGGTATTTCCTCCGGCCCGTAGCTCGCCGAAATCGCGCGAGCTGATCCCGAGCAGAGTTGCTGAATGGGTGTTGAAGCTGCCTTCGGCCTCAACCCGGGAGGTGTGTGATTGTTCGGCACTGGAGTAGCGGTGGTAGAGCCGCCCGCCCAGGGAGGGAGAGCCTGTTACCAGGGGGCTCCTGCTGATGGCATTGACGGTCCCGCCGATGGCATCGCTGCCGTAGAGAACAGATGAGGGCCCCTTGAAGATCTCGATCCGGTCGATGGTCAGGGGGTCAACGGTACCCCAGTACTGGTTAGGCCCGCTTCGCATCGCCGCGTGGTTGAGACGGATTCCATCAATCAGCAGCAGGGTTCGAAAACCCGTGAAGCCGCGAAGGTAGGGTGAGCCCTGGCCGCGACCCGTCTTCTGGACGAGGACCCCGGGCACCTCGGCGAGGGCCTCGGGAAGGGTGCGGTAGGCTCTCCTGCGCAGAAGAAAGTCTTCCGAGAGGGACTCTACAGTCGAGGGCACGTCGAAGATGGAATCTTCCATCCGCCGGCCGATCACGATGGTTGTGTTGACAGCCTTCTTGTCTTCTGCTTCCGGAGCGGGGTCCCCAGGCGGCGGTGAGGCCGCCTCCTGGCCCTGGGATTTGTTCAGCAGGGCTCCGAAACTGGCGAAGAAAAGAAGGGCGACTGTATATTTTCGGATAAACATAGGTGAACTCATAGCTGCAATGCGCCCGCAGCCCTGAGATTGTATTAGATAAATTTATTGGGGGAATTTATTTCCAGCCGGCAGGGCGTTAAAAAATCTCTGCAACCAGGCAGCGAACACTTCCCCCGGCCTTCTCAAATTCACTGACATCGAGAAAATGAATCCTGAATCCCCAGTCCTCCAGTGATGTACGGGAGACCTCACGCAGGTACTTTTCCGCTGTTTGGCTGAAAAGCAGGTCCTTTTCGGTAGCGGCGATGCAGTTTCCCGCAAAGGTGTCCTTCTCAGCCTGGTTGAGGACCAGGATCCGGTCCTGGTAGAGCGAGCGGAGAGATTTGAGCAGGAATGGATCAGGGGCTGATCCGGGATGCACGAGACAGAGTCCACCCGCTGCTACTGCCAGGATCATGTTGGAGTGGTATTCGCCCCTGGCAAGGTCAAAGCGCAGCACGGCATCAAGGCGGAGGGCTTCGGCCATGAGCTCACAGCCGGCCTCATCAACGCGGGAGCTCATGCCGCAGAAGCCGATGTTCCTGGCGCG
>CAZTRG010000040.1:0-5976 GCA_964615885.1 uncultured Planctomycetia bacterium
CAGCAAGGGCTCCTGGGCGGCCCTGCAGGTCAACGGTCCGACCATCGTCATGACTCCTGGGAACTGGGACCCGGCTCTGCCGCCGACGGACTTCCTGAGAGTTCTCAAAAAAGTAGGATACAAGTAACCTGCCGGCAGAAGGCCTCTTCAGACAGCCGGACATAAAGAGAAATTCACCGTGGCGAAAACGAAGCTAAGGTCCTACCCGCCCATTTGCGGAATAATCATTGCCCTCCTTCTGAGCATGGCCCCGGCCTGCAGCCTCCTGGCTGCACCCAAGCCGCCGAAGTCTCCCATCGAGAAGTACATCGAAGGGCTCCTGAAGATGCAGGTGAAATCGGCGACGAAAAGCGGCGTAAAAATGCAGGTCAGTGTCGTCCCGGATGCCTATCTCTACTTCATGGCCAGGAAATACCAGGAGTACGAAGGCCTGGGACTCGATGCCGCCTTGCTGTCGAAGAAGCTGGGAAGCGCCCACACCAAGTACAAGCGCTTCCAGAACAGGCTCTTCTTCAGGATCAACATCTCCGGTGGTGGAAAGCACGTGGTCTTTGATAACGGCCTGTCCGGCCACCTCGTGGTCAACCAGAAATCTGAGAAGAACGCCTTCTCCAAGAGAAGCTACCACGCGGTCGATATTAGCCCGAAGGTTGAGACCGAACGCTGGAAACTCTTCGGCAAGCGGATCGGTGATTACACCCAGAAAAACCTCTTCGTCTTCAAGAACCTCAAAGCCGAGGTCACCTCCTTCAGCATCAAGGCCAATACGACCGAGCCGGTCTACTTCAAGCTCAACGAGATCTGGACCGCAAAGAGCCTGCAGAAATCAGCGGGCAAGACAGCCTTGAGGTCGCGGGGGAAATCGAGTGGCAAAGGAAAAAAGAAGGGACGCGGCAGCTCCTCCCGCAAAAAACTCGGCGCGAGCCTTGGAAACGTCACTCCCCATGAGCCCGTCATCAACCCGGGAGAGAACCAGATCTCTGCCAAGATGAGCTTCGGGGATCTCAAGAAGGCCGGTCCCACTGTCATTCTCACCCCTGGACACTGGGAGGCACCGCTGCCCCCGAGACACTTCCTCGAAGTGATCAAAGACCTCGCAAAGCGCTAGGGCCTGGCGCTTGAAACATGAAGAAGTCGGACGTCGATGAGCTTCCGCTCCAAGCCCTCTCCGACCTGGAGCTCAGCCGCTCTGAAAAAAAGGGACAGGCCTCGTTCTCGAAGAGTTGATGAAGGTCCTGGTGCTCCGCCAGGAGAGGGACAGCAAGCCACCCGAGGTGTTCTTCAGTCAGGGGAATAACTGCCGGCCAGGCCGGATGCTTGCTGCAGCACCAGTTGCATCGGGGTGTTCCAGTCGCATAAACTGGTCTGTATGAGATGCTTTCTTTTCATCTTTTTCCTGCTGCTAAGCCTTGAGGGCAAAACGGATGAGGGCGGCACGCTCATCATCACTCCCCCTCTTGTCCGCCTCGATGGTCATCACAGCTCCCAGCAGGTTCTTGTAAGCAGCAAGGAAGGCAAACAGGTCATCGACCTGACCCGGGAAGCCGAATTCCAGTCTGCCGACCCCTCCCTGCTGGAGGCAAAAAAGGGAGGCCTCCTGAGAGCTCTTGGAAGCGGAAAAAGCGAGGTGGTCATCCGTCATCGAGACCTGGAGGTGAGAATCCCTGTGGAGATCAGCCGGGGCGAAGAATACCTCCCCGTCACCTTCGAACGGGAAATCCAGCCCATCCTGACCAGGACGGGCTGCAACGCAGGCAGCTGCCATGGTAAACAACGCGGCCAGAACGGCTTCCAGCTCTCGCTGCTGGGTTTTGACCACGACTTTGACTTCGATGCACTGGTTCGCGAAGGACGCGGCCGCAGGGTCTTTCCCGCCGCGCCAGCCAGCAGCCTGCTGCTTCGTAAGGCTGCAGCCCTTGCAGCCCATGGAGGCGGCAGAAGGATCGAACCCGGGGGCGAACACTACAAGACCCTGGAACGCTGGATCTCAGCAGGGCTTCCGCGCACTCCGGCAGAAGCCCCGAAGCTCCAGAAGGTAAGCGTCTTTCCCACCAAGCGCATCATGACTCCACGCTCGAGCCAGCAGCTGCTCGTGATGGCACATTATTCTGACGGCAGCTCAAAAGATGTCACCCGCCTGGCTGCCTACCAGTCCAACGAGGCACCCATCGCAAAGGCAGGCAATACCGGCCTGGTCCAGGCCGGCCCCCTTCCCGGAGAGGCGGCAATCATGACCCGCTACATGGGAAAATTCGCAACCTGCTCGGTCTCGATCCCGCTTCCGGGCGAGGTTCCCGCGGAGTATTACAGCTCCCTTGAACGAAATAATTTTATCGATGAGCTGGTCTGGAAAAAACTCGAGCTCCTGAAGATCAAGCCATCCTCGCAATGTGAAGATTCCGAATACCTCAGGAGAGCCTATATCGATGTCATCGGCAGGCTTCCCAGGCCGGATGAGACAAGAGCCTTCCTCGGCAGCAAGGCCCCGGAAAAACGCCGGGAGCTTGTCGAGCACCTGCTGGCCCGGCCTGAATATGCCGACCACTGGGCCAACAAGTGGGTCGATCTCCTGAGACCCAACCCCTACCGGGTTGGTATCAAGGCGGTCAGGAGCCTGGACCGCTGGGTGCGGAAGAACTTCAGGGAAAACATACCCTACGACCGCTTCGTCCATAAGCTGCTGACCTCACAGGGGAGCACCTTCAGGAATGGAGCGGTGACTGTTTTTCGCGACCGCAGAAGCCCCGAAGAGCTCGTCACCATGTTCAGCCAGCTCTTCCTCGGCATCCGCCTGGAGTGCGCACGTTGCCATCAGCACCCCTTCGAGATCTGGGGGCAGAAAGATTTCTATTCCCTCGCGGCCTACTTCTCGCGGGTCGGCCGGAAAGGCACCGGCCTTTCGCCTCCCATCTCCGGGAGCGAAGAGTTCATCTTCACGAAGAGCTCAGGAGAGGTCCGGCACCCGCGGACCAACGAGGTCCTCCCGCCCCGCCCACTCTTCGGGAAAGCTCCCGCCCTCAAAACAAATACGGATCCCCGCCGGGCGCTGGCGACGTGGATGATGGCAGAGGAGAACAACTTCTTCCCGGCTGTCATGGTTAACCGGGTGTGGGCCGACCTCATGGGCAGGGGAATCGTCGAGCCGGTTGACGACATCAGGGAGAGTAATCCACCGAGCAACAAGGAGCTCCTCGAGGCCCTCGCAGTCCATTTCCGCGAGCTGAACTACGACCTCAAGGCGCTGCTGAGAACTATCCTTGCCTCGCGGGTTTACTCCCTCAGCAGCCACCCCACCGAACGCAACCTGGCTGACACGAGAAATTATTCTCGGCACTACCGCCAGCGACTGCGAGCAGAGGTGCTCCTCGATGGAGTCTGTGACATCACCGGGATCCCTGAAAATTTCTCCGCAATGCCACCGGGTTCACGGGCGGCGGAGCTGTGGACACACCGGACCAGCTCTAATTTCCTCGACACATTCGGGCGGCCTGACCCTAACCAGGACCCTCCGTGCATGCGAATTGAGGATACTACCGTGGTCCAGGCTCTCCACCTGATGAACGCCCCAAACCTTGACAGGAAAATAAGAAACGAAAAAAGCCGGGCCGCCGAGCTGGCTGTTTCAAAAATGTCACCAGAGGAAATCGTAGAAGAATTGTACCTGCTCGTTTATGCTAGATACCCACAAGACGAAGAGATACGCGTCTGCTCTGCCCGAATCCCCCCGGCGGGGGCTCCTGTTAAGGACAGAAAAGGCGCTGTTGAGGACCTGCTCTGGGCCCTGTTGAACACCCCGGAATTCCTCTTCAAAGGCTAACGAGGTGCCCACATGAAAGAACCCGCAAGTCTGAATCAGCATGTTAATTGCGAAGGCCTGACCCGGCGCAGCTGCCTGCAGCTGGGCCTTGGATCCTTCCTCGGGGGTGGACTGGCCAGCGCTCTTCGCCTCAGAAGCCTTGCCGCCAGCGAAGATAAGCCGGCAGCCACGCCGACAAGCTGCATACTCGTCTGGCTTGACGGAGGGCCCACGCACTACGAAACCTTCGACCCCACGCCGGAGGCCCCCAGGGAGATCAGGGGGGAATATGAAACCATCCCCACGGGGATCGCCGGGGTACGGTTCTCAAAGCACATGAAACAGCTGGCCTCGATGACCGACAAGATGGCGATCATCCGCTCGATCCGGCATGACCACGGAAACCATGGGGCCGGAAACCACTACATGATGACCGGTGCCCCAACCCGCATCCCGGTAAGTTGCGGAGCTTTTGTCAGCTTCCATCCAAGCCTGGGATCGGTCACTGCCCGTGAACGCGGCGCGCCCAAGGGCCTGCCGGCCTACTTCTCCCTTGGCAGGATGTCACGCTCTGGCGGTCCTAATTTCCTGGGCGCAAAACATGCTCCCTTTGTCGTCAAGAATGACCCCAACCAGGGGGCCTTCCGCGTCAGGGATGTCGCCCTCCCCAAGGGACTCGATGGATCACGTTTTTCCAGCCGCCAGGATATCAGGCGCGAGGTGGACCAGTTGTTGCGGATCCGCGACGAGTCGGCGGGTGACCCGGTCGGAGCCTACGATGAGTACTTCAGGCAGGGCCAGGAGCTGATCACCTCGGTGCAGGCCCAGGAGGCCTTTGACATCCATCGTGAGCCTGCAGCTACCCGGGACCTCTACGGCCGCAACTCCTTTGGACAGAGAGCCCTGCTCGCACGGCGGCTCGTGGAGGCCGGAGTCCCCTTTGTCACGCTCTACGACGGAGGCTGGGACCACCATACAAACATCTTCAAGTCACTTGACTCCATGCTGCCCCCCAGGGACAGGGCGCTCGCTGCCCTGATCCAGGATCTTGACGAGCGGGGAATGCTCGACTCCACCATGGTGATCTGCCTCGGAGAGTTCGGGCGCACACCGACGATCAACAAGCGTGGAGGAAGAGATCACTGGTCAAACGCGATGTCTGTCCTTTTCGCAGGCGGGAAAACCCCCGGTGGCCAGGTGGTTGGCGCTACCGACCGCAAGGGCTACAGCGCCTCCAAAAGAGTTCTCTCACCTGAGAACTTCGCCTCGACCATCTACAGGAAGCTTGGAATCAACCCCGACAAGATCCTCTATACGCCCGAGGGCCGTCCTATTCACCTGGTCAGCGACCCCACTCCCATCCGTGAGTTGATGGGCTGATTCAGAGCCAGGCACCCTGGCTTGCAGCAGGACCCTATGCAACTTCAACGGACTACAACCTGGGCCGCGCTTCTCCTCATGGCCCTCGCCTGCAGCGCAAGGGCAGAAGAAAAAGCGCCCAGCCTGGGTGGGTTTTTCCCGGCAGGGTGCAGCAGGTCAGACACTGTCACCGTCACAGCTCTTGGTAATTTCCCATCCTGGCCCCCCAAAGCCTGGATCAGGAATGAAGCCGAGGGCGAGACCGGGGTGAGCTGCAAGGTGCTCAAGGAAAAGGGAAAGCTCGAAATATCCGTTCCTGGCGATGCAGAGCCCGGGATCTACTGGCTGCGACTGTATAACTCCGCCGGGGCCTCAAGCCCCAGGCCATTCCTCGTCAGCAGCCTGCCATGCATCCTTGAAAATAAGGCCGGGAGGAAGGAAGAAGATTCCCTGCACCTGGAAAATACAGGAGTGGTCGTGCATGGGCGACTCGAAAAGAAAGGCGAGGTGGACAAGATAGCCGTCAGCCTGGAGGCAGGGGCTGTGCTCGTGGCCGACCTTCTTGCCAACAGGGTGCTCGCCTCGCCCATGGATGCAAGCCTCCAGGTAACCTCCTCGGCCGGATTCATCCTGGCTGAGAATGATGACGACCAGGAGATCGACCCCAGGATTATCTTTCACGCTCCCTCAGCAGGACTCTACTTTGTCCGGGTCTTTTCCTTCCCGGCGAAGCCCAATTCGAGCATCCAGTTCGCCGGGGAGAACAGCTATGTCTACCGCCTGGCCCTGACCACCGGCCCATTTATCGAGTACGCCTATCC
>CAZTRG010000041.1:0-3279 GCA_964615885.1 uncultured Planctomycetia bacterium
GTGGTCATCACCGTGGTCATCGCCATCTTCAACAGCCTGCGCTAGCACCTCGGCAGCCCACTCTCCATCCTCATACACAATCTCCAAATCTACCTCGCCTTCGGACAAAACAGTCACTTCTTCAACTTCAAAGAGTAACTCAAATTTTTCACTGCTTATCTCATCTCCATTAGCAGCAAGCTTACCTGAAATATCAAAGCCAACTCGATAAATCCCGGCTTCACTGAATACCATCGACTGATGCGAATGCGCTCCCGCCTTCATCACAAACGTGTCCGATTCGCTAATTCCATCGGCAGAGTTGAACATCACGTTAGGCGGCCCAAATAAATCCGGTGCATACAGATAAACACCCCCTGGCCCCTCGACCGACTTAAGGTTTACCTGTACTTGGTCATTTACAAAAACTCCCTTTTCCAACTCGTCAGCACCAATCCCAAAAAACAGTAGTCCCTTTTCTTCATACTGAGGCAACTCATAAACAATTTCACCCGGATTCCCCAGAAATCCATAATCAGGATCATTGGGAACAAGCGTTACGGATTTCGTTTTCACTCGAAGCGCAACTTCATTGACTGGGTATACTACACCATCGTGATGATGATCGCCGTGATCATCATGAACGGCGGCAAGAACCTCTGCCCCTAACTTTCCATCCTCATACACTATTTCTAAATCTACCTCTCCTTCAGAAAGAACATTCACTTCATATTTTACGATATACTCTTCACTTTTTGTAGTCAGTCCGCCATCTGCAAGAACACCGCTCGCCGTAAATCCTAAGTTGTAGGTGCCCGGGGAATTAAAACCCCAATTTTTGTGGAAATGCGCTCTAGCAGGAAACTGCATTTTATCTGACTCAGTGATCCCATCTGATGAATTAATATCGACGTCAATTTCGTTCAGACTCGTTTTCCAAATAAAGAAGTCGCCGGGAGCATGAATGCTGGTCAACTCGAGATTGAAATGATCTTCCCTGAAAACGCCTTTTCCAGTGCTTTCTGCATTCATTCCAAGAAACAAAATTTCCGGCTGGGCTACTTGCGGAATAATCCAAATAGGCGCGCCTGCATCACCAAGAAAATTGAACCTAGAATCCTCCGGTATTATCTCCTTGCTGTTCTGATTTAAAACAGCTGTTTGGTCGTCGACGGCATCTTCATGCCTGAATGAAAAAGACCATTCCGAGCCATCATGATTAACAGATAAATCACCGTGCCCATTGGACCATTTTTCTTTTTCTTGTGCATTTATAATATTAGGTGAAGCAATTACTAGCAATAGAGTGATATTAAAGAGTATATATTTATTCATTTTAGACTTAAGTTTATTAAATTTTATGGATTAAAGTTAGAGGGACTTGATGGATTAATTCCATCCTCAATCAGGGACTTGATGATGCGCGCATCAACTGACTTCACATGACCGTCCGCAAAAAGGTAATTTGCTTTTCCTGCAGATCGGTCCTCAGCAGCTTTACCCAATCTATGTCGATCAGGCTGAATGTCGTTAATAACACTTTTCCACCCGCCAATGTGCCAAGTTCGTGAATGAGAATGATCTGAAAACAAAGAAACCCCGGATTTGTCTGAAGCTTCAAACAGCAGAAAAGTAGAGCTAGGGCTTTTGAGTTGAGAAAGTTTAGGTAAAGGCTCAACCAATTTCCCAAATGCGTTCACTAATGGCACGGTTATGGACTCGTTCAGAATATAACTTGTGCCACCATTTTCCTTTCTTGCTTTGTTTTGAGGATCTGCACCGCATAATCTAATTGTGTCAACCTCACCTATATATGGAGAAAGAGTATTGATCCAAATATAGTCTGGGTTGGAGGTTTGGTGAGCAGTCATCGGCAACTTTCCGTTGAAGTCATCCGAATAAAGCATAAACCCAAGGCCCAATTGTTTCATGTTCGACAAACAGTTTATTTGCTTTGCCTTGCTTTTTGCTTTTCCGAGGGCTGGTAAAAGTAAAGCAGCTAATATTGCAATTATTGCAATAACCACCAAAAGCTCGATTAAGGTAAATCCTCTACTTAAATTTTGTTTTATGGGCTCGTAATTAGAGCCACCAATTAAGGTTTTTTTGTTTTTCATTTAATTTAAGTTAGCCATAAATACCCTAACTACAGGTATTCATGATATATTTTTTGTCTGATTAATCTGCAGTTTAATTAATTGTTAAACTGCAGTTTGAAGAGGCGAGTTGCCGATCGTATGTTCCGGAGATAATCCTATGCTTATATCCAGATACTTTAATCGGTAACCGCGATTTGAAGAACTAACTTAAAGGAGGAGCGCGCTCTTTAATTAGTTTAGCGCTGATATTAGGAAGTGAAATCTTAGTTAAAGATAACTTAAATTCTACATAATTAACGTACTCCCAATTTGAAGAAATGTCAGACTCAGGAAGGATTAGCCCTTGGGAATAAATATCTACTGGACAATGTTGGTTGTTTCCCGGTGGCTTCTCATCATTTGGGGTTTCGCTATTGCTATGACCCGCACAAGCATAGCCTGATTGACTTGTGCCATCGGGGTGAAAAGCAAAGAAGTGCAACTCCGGCGACACAACAGACATCGATAACACGCCTATTTGCAGAACGCAGATTAGCGTGAAGATTGACTTAATTGTTGATCTCACAAGTCGCAAAAGCGAACAAAACTCTCATGAAGTTGAAAAGATGCAAGATTTTTTTCTGTTTTCAACAAAAAAATATCTACCTGAATGTTTTCTGAAGCAATTTCTTTCCGTTATATCTAACTCTTTTTGCATAAACTAAAAACTTATCCGAAAAGAAAAAATTTATAGAATGGAATATGTCTATAGAGGCTCAATGATTGGTTTTATCCATGAACACGGTGATTGCTATTAAAGCATGATTTTATTAGGCTCTTTGGCCGTCGGAGCGTGGCACAGTTTGGTAGCGCGCCAGTTTTGGGACAGAGCGCAACTTCTAAATTTCCTCCATTTTTCACCCCTTTTTAGTTAGCAGAATTTTTGCTGGAGCAACCACGGAGCAATTTCCGCGGAATCCATAGCGAAAATTTACGCGTAAAAGTATTTTTTTCGAATCGCGATTCACTGCACACCAGAGCAAAAAATCAACTAGCAACTTCCCCGGGGCATTAGTAAAATCCGGCCCGAAAGGCATAATGAAACAACTCTTCATTTCAATTTTTCCAGCGGCGGTTATTTGCTGTTCGGCTTTGGGGCAAGAGTTGAAGCCGGGTGATGTGATTTGGGAATTTGAAACGGGAGACATGGTGCAGTCCTCTC
>CAZTRG010000042.1:0-4614 GCA_964615885.1 uncultured Planctomycetia bacterium
CGAGACGCTCGAGGGGAAGGGTCAGCCTGGAGCTGAAATCGCGGGTAAAGTTCAGGCGGTGGCCGGTGAGCGGGTGGCGGAAGGCCAGTCCCCAGGCGTGCAGGAACATGCGCTTGAGGCCGATCTTTTCGGCCAGGAAACGGTTGGCCTCGAAGTCGCCGTAGCGCTGGTCGCCGGCGACCGGCACGCCGTGGCATGCAGCCTGCACGCGCAGCTGGTGGGTGCGGCCGGTGTGCGGCATCAGGCGAACCAGGGAGATGCCGGTGCCGGCAAAGGTGCGCTCGAGCTCGTAGGAGGTCTCGGCGTTCACCTTGCGCCCCGCGCGCACCCGCACCTCGACCCGGCTGCCGCGGGCAACCCGGCCCAGGCCATCGCGCCAGCAGCCGATGGGCGGCTGCGGCGCCGACAGCAGCAGCGCCTTGTAGGTCTTCTCAACCTCGCGCTCGTGCAGGGCCTGCTTGAGGATGGCCGCCGCCTCCGGATCGAAGGCGCAGATAATCAGGCCGCTGGTATCGAGGTCGAGGCGGTGTACGAGCCAGACACGCTCGGGAACGCCCGGCATGTTGAGGCGGTAGCACTCATCGCTGTAGTCAAACTCCCCCTTCAGCAGGGTGTTGGAGGCCTTCTTCGCCGGCTGGTTAGGATGGGTCAGCACCCCCGCCGGCTTGTCGAGCACCCAGATGGCATCATCTCTGAATACCTCGTGAACACTTGAGTGCAGCCCGCGGGCGGCGCCCTGTCGTTTCTTTCCGCCTCCATCATCGGCTCCATCGCTGTGTTTCATGCAGCGCATGCTAACTGCCCCGGCCCCCATGGTGGAGCCTTTTTCCGGACGGGCGCCGCCGCTGCCTGTATAATGTGCCGCTTCCAAGGGAGCCTGAGACAGCAATGATCGCCGTAGTCGACTACGATGCCGGGAACCTGACGAGCGTCGCCTGTGCCGTTCGCCACCTCGGCCATGAACCGGAAATTACCCGCGACCCCGAGGTCCTGCGCTCAGCTGAGCGCATCATCTTCCCAGGTGTCGGCGCAGCGGGCTCCTCGATGGAGAGCCTCGCCAGCCTCGGCCTCGCCGCGGCGCTCAGCGATGCCCACGCCGCCGGCAAGCCGATCCTCGGCATCTGCATCGGCTGCCAGGTGGTCTTCTCCAGCAGCGAGGAAGACGGCGGCACCGGCTGCCTGGGGCTGCTGGAGGGAGAGGCGGTTCGCTTCCGCTTTCCCGAAGGCATCCAGCGTAAGGTCCCCCACATGGGCTGGAACGAGGTGAACTTCACCGCTGCCCACCCGGTGCTCGAGGGCGTCGCCGCCGGCTCGCAGTTCTACTTCGTCCACAGCTACCATGTTGAGCCCGCCGACCCGGGGGTGTCGCTCGGCACCGCCACCTACGGCGGCATCGATTTCACCGCCGCGGTGGCGAAGGACAACCTCGTTGCCGTTCAGTTCCACGCAGAGAAGAGCGGCCCGGCCGGGCTGCGGCTGCTTGATAATTTTCTCCGATGGAGTCCCTGATGCTTTCCAAGCGACTCATCGTCTGTCTCGACGTCCGCGACGGCAAGGTCACCAAGGGCGTCCAGTTCAAGGGCAACGTCGAGGTCGGCGAGCCGGTGGAGATGGCAGAGGAATATTACCGCCAGGGCGTCGACGAGCTGGTCTTCTATGACATCACCGCCTCGGCCGAAGGCCGGCCCATCGATATCGAGATGGTGCGGGAGGTTGCCCGCCGGATCTTCATTCCCTTTTCCGTCGGCGGCGGCATCCGCAACCTCGATGACATGCGCGAGGTGCTGCTGGCCGGCGCTGAGAAGGTCAGCGTCAACTCCCTGGCCGTGCGCGACCCGGGGATCATCGCCGAGGGAGCCCGCGCCTTCGGCAAGCAGTGCATCGTGCTGGGGATGGATGCCCTGGAGGTCGGCGCCAGCGACTCGATCCCCTCGGGCTACGAGATCGTCGTCAAGGGCGGCCGCGAACACACCGGCATCGACATGCTCGAATGGGCCAGGAAGGCCGAGGAGCTCGGGGCCGGGGAGATCTGCCTCAACTCGATCAATGCCGATGGTACCCGTGATGGTTATGAGCTCACTGCCACCCGCATGGTCTCGCGCGCGGTGGAGATCCCGGTGATCGCCAGCGGCGGGGCCGGCACCAGCGAGCACCTCGCCCAGGTGCTCACCGAGGGAGAGGCCGATGCCGCGCTCATCGCCAGCATGGTGCACTTCCTCGGCTTCACCATCCCCGGCATCAAGGCTGACCTGGCCGCCGCCGGGATCCGGGTCCGGCTCGAAACCGGCAACTGAGCACCCCCCCGGCGGCCTGGAAACGACGCTTTTATGCGGGTTTCTTTTCCAACCGGACAGTTGGGCAGGAGCGTTCTATAATTAAAGAAGAGACTTGAGGACCCGACAAACCATGAAAAAAACCCTGCTGATAACCGCCATACTGCTTGTCAGTGCCCCCGGCTACTGCCCGGCTGACACCATCGAGCTGCACAACGGGCGGATCATCCACGGCAAGGTCGCCGGCGAGCTGCCCGCCGCCGGGCCGGTCAGGATCAGCTTCACCGGTGGCGGCTCGCTGACCATCGATGCCGCCAGCGTCCGGCTGCTGCGCCGCGATTCGCGCTGCGACTTCAGGCGGCCCGCCGCAAAACCGGAGAACAAAAAACCCGGCTCCCCCGAAAAAAAGACCGCCGGGAAGCCCGGCTCCATCCCCCCGAAGCCCGAAGAAAAGAAGAAGCCGGTGAAGAAAGAAGAGCCCGGCAAGGAGGCCGAGCCCATCGAGGCGAAGCTCGAGGCTGAGATCCTCCGCCTGGTCAGCGAGCTCTCACGCCAGCGCAACACCAACCGGGTGCGTGCGGAGGCCGCGCTGAAGCGCATCGGGCCCGCCGCCCTGCCCTACCTCGAGAAGGTGGCCCGCCACCCCTTCGCGCTGACCCGCCGGGCGGTCGTGAGGATTGCCGCTGCGGCCACCGGCGAGGCAGCAGACCAGCTGCTGCAGGCAGCACTCCAGGACAAGGATGAGTGGGTCAGGAAGCTCTCGCGCCAGGCGCTTGCAAAACGCGGCAGCTGAGGCAGTTTTTTTTCGAGGGTTTTTTCCCTCGCGGCCGCTGCGCGGGTAACATGTGCGAACCATGAAAAAACACCTTCTGCTGACACTTGCCGTCCTTGCACTCTCCCTCGCAGGCCCGGCACGCTCCCAGGAGAGCACCAAGAAGCTCCCCGCCTCCAAGACCGCCGTGCGTTTTGCCATCGGCGACATCCACGGCGACTATAAATCCTTCGTCAAGCTGCTGGGCCGGCTCGGGCTGATCGACCAGAAGCTCAAGTGGATCGGCGGAAAGAAAGAGCTCGTCCAGACCGGCGACATCTTCGACAGGGGACCGGGCTCCCGCTCCGCCGTTGAGCTCCTGATGAAGCTCGAAGGCGAGGCCAAAAAAACGGGCGGCGAGGTGACCACCCTGATCGGTAACCACGAGGTGATGAACCTGGTGGGCGACCTGCGCTATGTCGACCCGCGCGAGTACACCTCCTTCGCCGCAGATGAAACTGCGGCCCTGCGAGCCAGGAAGAAGGCCGCTATTCTCGGGCTGCCCAAAACCTCCGCCGGGCTCCTGCGCTCGAACTACTACGCCCAGGTTGCCGGGAAGGTGACCGCCGCCAACTTCAACACCAACTTCCCGCCCGGCTTCTTCGCCCACCGCGAGGCCTTCTCGCTGCGCGGCAAGATCGGTGCCTGGCTGGTGACTCGCAACACGGTCTATCTCAAGGACCGCAACCTCTTCGTGCATGGAGGCATCAGCCCCAGGGTGTCGGCCATCGATCCGGACAAGCTCAACAGCTCGGTGAAGGCCGACCTGGCAGCCTTCCTCAAGGCCACCGACCAGCTTGAAAAGCTCGGTGTCTTCGACCTTTCTCTCGGTGTCCACGAGCTCTTCCTGATGCTGGCCGGCGAGAGGGCCGCCGGGGGTGTTCCGCATCCGAAGCTGGCGGCAAGCTTCGCCACCCTCGAGCGAATAAAGAATACCAGTCTGCTGTTCGCAAGTGACGGTCCCTTCTGGTATCGTGGCCTCGCGCTTGGCGACGAAAAGGCCTTCGCGCCGGAGGTGAAGAAGATCCTGGGGCTCCAGGACGTGGACCGGATCGTGATCGGGCACACGCAGCCACCGTCTCTCAGGATTCAAGGACGATTCGCTAACAGCGTAATCATGATTGATACAGGAATGAACCAGCAGGTCTACATGGGCCGCGCCAGCGCCCTGGTATTCCAGCCGGATGGAAAGTTACAGGTGTTTGAATGATGGATGAAGAAGAAGTGAACGACGAAACCGAGATGGGCGAGCAGCCCGAAGAGGAAACCGCTCCGGCTGAAGAAGCCGCCGAGGAAGCTCCGGCCGAAGAAGCCGCCGAGGAAGCTCCGGCCGAAGAAGCCGCCGAGGAAGCTCCGGCTGAAGAACCCGCCGAGGAAGCTCCGGCTGAAGAACCCGCCGAGGAAGCTCCAGCCGAAGAACCCGCTTAGGAAGCTCCATCTGAAGAACCCGCCGATGAAGCTCCAGCTGAAGAGCCCGCCGATGAAGCTCCAGCTGAAGAGCCCGCCGAGGAAGCTCCAGCTGAAGAACCC
>CAZTRG010000043.1:0-17403 GCA_964615885.1 uncultured Planctomycetia bacterium
CCCCCAGCGAACCATCGCTGCGGTGGTGATGATATTGAGAACCATCTTGGTGGCCGTCCCCGCCTTCATCCGGGTGGAGCCCGCAATGCACTCAGGCCCCGTATCAATGATGACCAGGTGATCCCACCCGGGCCCCGGGGACGCATCCGCCAGGCTCCCGTCGGCCGCAAGCAGCACGGTCACAGCCCCCCTTGCCCGGGCCTCCTCCAGGCCACCCTGGACAAAAGGAGCCCGGCCGCTGGCTGAAATACCGCAGACCACATCCCGCTCTCCAACAGCCGCCTCGCTGATGACCCGGGAGCCGTCCTCTGAAGAATCTTCCGCCCCCTCAACAGCGCTGCGCAGGGCGCGGTCACCTCCGGCAATGAAGCCCTCCACAAGCCCCGGCTCGACACCGAAGGTGGGTGGACATTCAGATGCATCGAGCACACCAAGGCGCCCGCTGGTTCCGGCACCGAGATAGATGAGCCTGCCCCCACTGTCAAAAGCAGCCGCCACCACATCCACCACCTCTGCGATGGTGTCGAGCTCAGAGTCCAGGGACTCCCAGGCCTTGAGGTCCTCGGCATGGATAATTCCGACAATCTCACGGGCCGTCCTCGAATCGAGGCCCCTCGATACGGGATTCTCAGACTCCGTTGAGGGAAGACCGTCTTCCGCGCGCGATGGAGAACCTGGAGTCATTGGCTGCCGTTTCCAGTCTACCTCGGGAAGGGATTGTTACCGAAAGCCGTCATCTTCCGGAGAATATCGCCCGAGTGGCGGTTCGCCTCGACCATGATGTCCTTGAAAGGATAATCCTTTGACACCTTCTCAAAGGCATCGATCGCCTTGGTGTACTTCAGCCCACTGTCGGATTTGAGCTTGTCGCCCTCCTTCTCCAGCGCGATGGCCTTCTCCAGGGCCTTGCGGGCGGCCTGCCTGTAATCCCGTATCACCTTGTCGACCCAGGACTGCAGGACAGGGTCCATCCTCTTGCGCAGGGAGGGATTCTCGAGATCCCTGACCTTGAGGACGGCCACCCTCCTGTTGCCGAGCTTCAGGGCCTCTTTTGACTCCAGCAGGAGTTTTTCAAAGGGAAGGCCCTGGCGGGCATAGTAATCGCTGATCTTGAGGATCTTCTTGAGACGGGAGCTCAGGGCATCCTTGCCGGGAAGCTCCCTGTCGTAGCGTTCGATGAGACGTTCGCGAAAATCGAGGACTACCAGGGCCGGGTCTGCGGGCGGCAGGCGAAGTTCAGCGGAAACCGTGGGGGCGCCGGCCAGCGCCGGAAGGGGCTTCAGGGGAGGCTTTCTCTTTGCTGCCCGCCTTGCCCGGGGACCTTCGGGCCGGGTGGGATAGGCCTTTTTCAGGTCATCGGGGGTGAGGCGAACCAGGATATATTTCTCAACAAGCCGGCGAAACGAGGAATGATCCAGCCGCTTGAGAAGGCCGAGGTCATCTTTGCCTGAGCTGCCGGAATACCAGACCAGTGCGGGCTTGTAGCGCTGGCGAACATCGGCCAGTCCCTTCTCAATACCCAGCCACTCCACTCCGCCGAGCTTCGCGACTGCGGGATCATCCTCCCGTTTCACCTCCAGCGCGCAAAGGCCGACCGTGGCTGCTGAAAAGAGAACGAAGAGAAGAGCTGTAGCCGCCGGCAGAGAAAAAATGTTCAGCCATTGCTGAAAACCGACCGAGCGTGCCGAAGCCTGCCGCATGGATGTTTCCTCCCCATGGGTTAGGATACTTGCTTCCTGCGCAATCCGCATTAAGTATGACGCAGCCCAATGTCCAAGTCTTCAACAAAACAAGCCCCTGCAGCCGTGGATTTATCGAAAGACCGTGAACGGATCCGGGGGATGTTCTCAGGCATCTCGAGGCGCTATGACTTTCTCAACCACCTGCTGAGCCTCAACAGGGACCGCAGCTGGCGCAGGCGCACGGCCCGCGAGCTGGCGCCTGGAGGCAACGAGCTGATTCTCGATGCCTGTACGGGAACGGCAGACCTCGCTCTTGAGCTGAGCCAGTATGTCGACAGGGACGCAGGAGGCCACGTCATCGGAGCCGACTTCTGTGCTGAGATGGTCTGCCTGGGAGAACAAAAACGGCTGAAGAAAAAAGAAGACCGCTGCACCCTCATCCTGGCAGACACCCTCAACCTGCCCTTTGCGGATGAAACATTCGATGGCGCCACGGTGGCCTTCGGAATCAGGAACCTCTGCGATCTCGAGGCGGGCCTTCGCGAGCTCAGGAGGGTTCTCAAGCCCGGAGGACGGCTCGCCCTGCTGGAATTCACCCCTCCCCGCGGAGCTGTCCTGCGCAGCCTCTTTGCCCTGTACTTTCGCCGCATCCTCCCGTGGCTCGGAAGGCTCTTCTCCCGCAGCTCGAAGGGAGCGGAGGCCTATTCCTACCTCCCCGCTTCGGTGAGAGAGTTCCCGGGGCCGCAGGAGCTCGAGGAGCTGATCCGCAAGGCCGGCTTCGACTCGGTGCGGCATCACCTGATGACAATGGGGATTGTTGCTCTCCATCTCGCCTGCCGCGCAGAGACTGAAGAGGCACCTCATGGAAGCCGATGAAGATCTGCAGCTCTACTCCCTTCTCCTGCCGCCGGACACCGTCCTGGAAGCAGAGAAGCTCGCTGTTGCTCTCCAGGATGACCTGGGACTGCATCGTAGCGAGGCCATACCAAGGGCACTTTATGGAGGGGGTATTCTCGCAAACCGGGAAAGCCACCAGAGACTTGAAAAGCTGGCGGCAACGATCGAAGCCCTCGGCGCAAGCAGCAACATCGTAGCCAGCATGGAGCTCGAAAACCTGCCGCGCCCCCGGCGAACAACCGGCCTCGATTTCAACGAGGAGGAATTGATCTTGCAGGCCCCGGGTGGCAAGGAGATGTCCCTTCAGAGACCAGGGATAGGGGCCATCCGGGCCACAGCCCTTCTGCCGGAAAACCTGCCCCCGGAGGAAGAGGACACCGCCTCAAGCCCGCTGGGGAGCTCCATCCTCGAGGATCCGCGTGAGAACCTGCCGCCGGAAGAATACCAGCGCAGGCTCCAGGCGCTTGTCGAGCGTCTCAATGATCCGGAATTGAGAGGCCTCTCGCTCCAGCTCCGGATCTATTCAAAGGCCCCCCCCACGGTGCTCAAAATCGATAAAGATGAGTTCGATTACTCGTGCCTGGGGGTGCTCAAATCGGATAATAGCCTGGAGAACTACCTCAGGCTGCTGGCGAAGCTGCTGGACTGGCTGCCTGGCCCGGGACAACAGAAGCAGGTGGAGGATTTCCTCGACGACCCCGATCCACGGGCTATCCTGTTGTCAGGTGAAAACGAGGCGGCCTGTAAAGACCGATCCATCCTCTGGCACCTGCAAAACACAGCTGCCGGGCAAGCAGGCGAAAAAAAGACAGACCCTTCAAGGGAAGCGAACTGATGACTGAAAAAGAAACAAGCACCACAGAGAGCAGGAAGCTCCCGGTCATCGTCGGGGTCACCGGCGCCTCCGGAATTGTCTACGCGCAGAAGCTGGTCCAGCACCTGCTCAAGAGCGAGCACCGGGTGCTGCTCGCCATGAGCTCCGCTGCACGGCTGGTTATCAAGCAGGAGCTACCCGCAGAGGCGGGGACGGATCCCTGGGGCGATGTCAACAGGGAGCTGCTCGAGCTCATTCCCGAGAAGGATTTCAACGCTCCCTTCTGTAGCGGGACCTTCCGCTTCCAGGGAATGGTGGTCGTTCCAGCCTCGATGGGTACCGTCGGTTCCATAGCCAGCGGAGTCTCCATCAACGTCATCCACCGGGGAGCAGATGTCTGCCTGAAGGAGAGACGCAAGCTCGTGCTGGTGCCGCGCGAGACCCCCTTCTCCACGATCCATCTCGAGAACCTGCTCAAGCTCTCGCAAGCCGGGGCGGTGATCCTGCCTCCCTCACCCGCCTTCTACCAGCTTCCGAAGACTCTCGAGGACAGTGTCGACTTCATCGTCTCGCGCATCCTGGATGCCCTGGAGCTCGACAACCAGCTGATCGACCGCTGGGGAGAATGAGACGGCATGACGATCCGGGACGAGGACCAGGGTGAACTGAAGAAAGGTGAATCGCGTCGACGGGGAAAGCTAGGAACCTTCCTCGAATCGATCAAGTTTTCCCACTCCATCTTTGCCCTGCCTTTCGCTCTCGCCACCTTCTTCATGGCCGGCAGCGAAGGGGTTTCCTGGAGCCTGCTGGCAAAAATTGTGGCGGCCTGCGTCCTGGCGCGAACAGCAGCCATGAGCTTCAACCGTCTTGCCGATGCCCGGGTTGACCGGCTGAACCCGCGAACGAGTTCACGCGCAGTACCCGCCGGCGAGCTCTCGCGCACCTTCATGGCCGGGGCGACCATCACGGCCTGCTGTCTTTTTGCCCTCTGCTGCTGGTGGATCAACAGCCTCGCGCTCTATCTCTGCCCGCTTGCGCTCCTTGTTTTGCTGGGCTACTCCTATACGAAGCGATTTACCTCGCTGTGCCACCTCTTCCTTGGACTTGCACTTGGGCTCTCTCCCGTCGGTGTCTGGGTGGCTGTTCACGAAAAAATTGAGCTCCTGCCCGTCCTCCTTGGGCTGGCGGTCGCCTTCTGGACAGCAGGATTTGATGTGATCTACGCCTGCCAGGATTACGACTTTGACCGCCGGGAAGGGCTCCATTCGATCCCTGCAAAACTTGGCCTGCCAGCGGCCCTGTTCATTTCCCGCCTGTTTCACCTTCTGACAGTCGGATTGCTCCTCAGCCTCGGACTCCAGGCCGAATTTGGAACTTTTTACTGGCTTGGAACCGGCATCGTCGCTGTGCTGCTTGCCTACGAACAGTCCCTGGTGAAGGCAGGAGACCTCTCCAGGGTAAATCTTGCCTTTTTTACCCTCAACGGCATTGTCAGCCTCGTTTTTATGACTTCGGTCATCCTTGAGAAGGTAGTATCATAATTAAGAGCGAAAGTGCTCCTTCCGGGCGAATGACATGGGTCGATTTGCCCTTAAGAACCAGCAAGGAGCCGCTTAAAAAGCAGAGGTTGGCGCCGGGGAAGGCTTTATCCCCCCGAGGGTGCTCAAAACTCCACCAGGAACAACTTACAGGCTTCGAAAATGACAGAGAAACCCGGGATCAAGCTGGCTGAATATCTTGAAACAAAGGGTCCTTTACCAGGTCCCCAGGTGGCTAAACTCGCCATCCAGCTGGCCCAGATGATGGGAGACGAATCGGAGTCAGAGACCGGCAGCAGGGCTCCTGTCCTCCATACCGGACGTATCCTCGTCACCACCAGCGGCAAGATCGACATCACCCCTTCGGATGAAACCGACCTGGGTCTCCCGGTTGTTGCCAGCTTCCCCCAGCACGCATCGCCTGAGGAAATACGCGGCGAAGAAGGTGACTTCAGATCCAGCCTCTACTCTTTAGGCTGTACCCTCTTTGAGATCGCCACCGGGGAGCTGCCTTATGACGGGGAGTCTCCCAAGGAGATCCTGAAGGCTCATCTGAAGCAGGATGTTCCCGACCCTGCCGAGAAGGGCAGCGGGATCACCTCCGAGCTCAGCCGTACTATCCAGGAGCTCCTGAGGAAGAAGCCTGAACAGCGGATCCAGAGTGTCCCTGAGCTCCTGCGGCGCCTGAAGATCAGCCTGAAGATTGAAAACCACAGCGAACAAAGCGCCTCGTCCCCGGCGGCCGCTCCGAAGGAAGAAAACCAGGACGCGGAAAAAGACAAGAAAGCTTCGCGGCCGAAGATCAAGTTCTCACCCAAGAAGAAAAAAATCGGCGAGGCCTCCGAAAAATCCGGGAGCAGGGCCGGCGGGAAAAAAGCTGAGCAGGCCACGACCAGGTCCGGGCGCAAGGCCCCGTCCTTCAGCAAAAAGAAGACCGAGGGTGCGGCCTCGAAAGGAGCCGGAAAGACCTCCCGGTTCAAGCCCTCAGAGAAAAAGAAATCTTTTGGAGCGGGCCGTAAGGGAAAATTATCCGGGAGCGGAGTGCAGCTTTCCGGAAAGCTCATCGACCGCGGCGATGATGGCGACATCTTCGAAGACCGGTTCGAAGAAGAGGAGAACCAGGCCTACCAGGGGCTGGAGAAGAAGAAAAGCCACCCCTTCATCCTTGGCGGAGCTGGACTGGGAGTCGTCATCGCAGTTCTCCTGCTGTTCATGAGCAACAAGTCCAACAACCAACAGGTTGAGGCAAACGCCGGCAACAGCATCACCATCGCTAAGGAAAAAAACCAGAAGAGAAAAAACCTCCTTAAGAAAAGATATGACACCGAACGTGCGGAGGTCGGAAAATTCCTTTCCAGCCAGTCAGAACGTTTTGAGTCCAGGGAGAACGCCAGCATGATAGAGGGCACTCTCGAGCAACAGATCGAAGCCCATTTCTACAACAAGCCAGGCGCTGTGTTGCTGGGTTCACTCTATGCCAAGGTCCATGCCAGGGCAGAGGAAGACAGGGCTGCGGCCAAGGAGGCCGAAACGGGCAGAGAGGGCAGCTTTGAGAGCTACGTAAAGGCCTTCGACAGTCTCTATGCAAGCGGACTCTGGGCCCCGGCCATGGACAAAATCCGCGATGCTGAAATTGACTACGGTCAGAAGCATGAAAAAGAAATCGACGAGATGTTTTTCAAGGCTGAAAAAGCCATGGTCAAGCAGTGGGAAACCGACGAGCCGAAGATCACGGATCTCGCCGGAGATGAACCCCAGCAGGCCATTGCTGTGGCCCAGCAGGCGGTCAAATACGGAGATGGAAGTATTCGAAAAAGGGCCGGGCAGTACATCGAATCCATCACCAACCAGCTGGCGGCCCAGAACACCAGCAACGAAGCTGGTGAAGGGGAAGACGGTGAGCCTGAAGAGGACGGTCTTCCCGAAGACCTCGATAAAGAACTCGAGGATCTCGAAGAATAAGAGAATTCATTCGCCGATCGCGGCCTGCCCTGGATTTTTCAGAGCCCGCAGCTGAAACCATGCCTGACTCCGAGCTTGATGACCTCTTAAACCGCCCCGCCCTGAAAGACCTGGTGGATGAGCCCGAGCTGCTCGGCCTCTTCACCGAGGACCGCCAGGAGCTCCAGCAGGCTGTACGCAGCCTCGTTAACCAGGCCCTCGAGGACGGCGATTTCCAGGGGCGCCTGGCTGATGCCCTGGAGCTGGCGATCGATGAGAACCTCGCAGAAGAGGAGCCTGTACTCTGGATCGTTGCCATCCTGGCCGAGTCTCGCTCACAGGGAGCGATCCATACCCTCCTGAGAAGCTTCTCCCTGGAGGATGAAGAGAGCCTCTCCCAGGCATCGGGGATTGCACTGCTGAGAATCGGGGTCCCTGCCCTGGAGGCCCTGATGGAATGGATCGACGAAGAGCCCGGCCGGGACCTTCGCCGGCAGACCTACAGCCTGCTGGGAGAGTGCGGCATCCTCGAGGAAAAAGAATACCTCGAGGAAATCAGGGAATTCCTGCGATCAAGAGTCGCAAGGGAGCTTGGCAAGCCCGCTGCTGAGCGGGCCCTGGAAGAGGCCGCAGCTGCCAGCGCCCGCCTGGGCGACTACGGCTTTCTTGAGGACCTGCGCCGAATCTTCATGGAAGACTGTGGCGGAATGAATCCCGGACTGCAGGACGCCATCGAGCTCCTGGAGGAAAATCCTGAGGCCGTCCCCTTCGTTCCCACCATCTCCCCCTGGGAGGAAAGCTACGGCTGGATCTTTGAAGATGACCTGGAAAGCCACAGGGTAAACCGGGCAGAAGACGGGGGCGATGAGGCCGGTCATCACCATCATCACCATCACGATGGCGATGATGAAGGCTGCACTCACTAGCCCTTCCCGGCAGCACGACCTCCAGGATACGACTCAGACAGCCCCTTCTTCCCTCCTGGCCTCCTCCTTGGCCCGCCTCGAGAGGCTCTTCAGCTGGGCCTTGACCAGGTGCTTGGCAAGCAGGTGGTTGCCGGGATGCTCTTCAAGCATGTCCCAGCGGAATTTCCAGTCTCTCTCGGACTGGGCACCGGCTCCAATGCTTGAAACTGCCGTATTGGGCCACTTGTCTTTCAGCTCCATTCGAAGACGCCATGCATCTCCGGAATCGAGGCCACTGAGAGAATCAAGAACCTCCTTGGCGTAGAACTTGGAGGCCTTGCGTACCTCCCAGGCCCGGGGATCGTTACTCGAACCAATCGTCTTGATGATGATTTTTGGAGCGCGGCATACATGCTCTTCCCGCAGCTCCCAGGAGCGATCGGATCTCAAGCCCCTCAGGCTGATCAGCACCCAGGGAAGGAACTGATCGGAAAATCGCTCGCGCAGCTCCCAGGCCTCCTCGCTGTCAACTCCACCAAGACTCTCCAGGAGAGCCCGGGCGTACTTGTTCCCGGTCCTGTTATTCCTCAACTCCCAGGCTCGCTCGGTCTCGAGACCCCGCAGGCTCATCAACACCTCGTTCGGGACAGTATCGTTCAGCTTGTCACGAATCTCCCAGGCATGCTCCGAATCGCTGCCTCGAACTGTCAGGGCGATCTGCTCGGGAACCACCTCCGCGAGCTCAAGCCGCAGCTGGCAGGCACGGGGATTTTTTCCCATTCCCGAGAGGCTGCCGGCAACAAATACAGGGACCTCGTCCTTGAGCTCTTCGCGAAGATCCATGGCCTCCTCCGAACGCAGGCCACCCAGCCCCTTGGCAACCATACCCGGCTCCCGGTCCTTGACCCTGGCCCGCAGAGCATGGGATTCGGGAGTGTCCAGCCCGGAGCTGAAGAGAGCAGTAAAGCCCGCCGCGTCCTCACAAAGCCGGTCGAGCTCTGAATAGAAATGTTCAGTCAGGGCCACCCGCCGCCCCTCCTCATCATCCTCCTTGCAGATCTCCAAGGTACCGGCAGCGAACTCGCCCAGCGGTTTTTCTTCAGAGCTGAGCTCTGCCCAGCAGGGATCAGGGATTTCCGGATAGCCCTTGCGTACCAGGACCTCCTTGATGCGGTTGAAGATCCGCTGCAATGACTCTTCGATGGTTGAATTGGCATTATCGATAACCAGCCAGTTATCGGGATCCTGCTCCGCCAGCTCGAGAAAGCCCTTGCGCATCTCTTCGCGAAAACCGATCCCCATGAGTCCTTTGCGGCCGAAATCACCCGCCTTCTTCTTGTTCCGCACCTTCTGGATTTTCTTGCGCAGACGGGAGGTCAGGGGGTCTACATCGCAATAGACCACCAGGTCAGGCCAGAGATCCCTGGCCGCCAGCTCAAGGACCTTGTCAACTCCCTCACGCGACAATCCCCTGGCATGATGGGAGTGGGTGATCGCACTGTAGAGATAGCGGTCGCAGAAGACGAGGTTTCCCGGCTGCAGCTTGGGACGAATGTATTCGTCGATCATCTGCGTGTCCCTGGCAACATAGAGCAGGAACTCGGTAACATCCGACATACGCAGGAAGCGAGGGTCCCTGGTCAGGTCTCGAATCGCCCTGGATATTTCCGAACGAAATACACCCTGGTCCCTGGCGTGGTGTACGGGGATTCCAGAATCGATGAGATATTGTGCAATGCGGTTGGAGAGAGTGGTCTTTCCGCTGCCGTCGATACCCTCAAAGTCAATAAAGACGGGCTCCATGGCCCCCGCAGAGTCCTGGTCAGGACTTACTGAAACAGAATCAGACATGGCTCAACTCAATTTTCCATTGGACCATCAACCCTCGCGGCTACACCGTCCTGTCCCGGCATCCGCGGCGGTCCCTGGTCCTTGTTCAATATGAAGTTAACGCTCGTCGTAAACTTTGAGAGCGACCTTGCATCAAGAGTGCATAGTATAACTTCAAGCCAGTGTGGGAAGGAACCTGCTGACAAATTTCTACACTTAATTTCGGCAATCAATTTTGCTGTCCGGCCCACTGGCCTGCCCAGCCTGGAGGCCACCAGGGCCGCCTTTCGCCGATAGAGCTCCGCAGGGGGCTCATAAACCGTGATCCGGTCATCGAAGGTTACCCGCAGGTCCTTTTCATCCTGCTGGTAAACCCTGCGGCGGTAGTTGATCGCAGAGACAGGCCTGAGGGGCGTCTCCGAGAGCCTCTCCCGCAGGGCGTCATAGGCCCTGTCAAAATCATCCGGTACCGCTGCGGCATCCCGGGCGGCTGAAGCGGTTTGCGGACGGAGCTCAGCTCGAAGATCCTCACCATGAAGGAAGTCCGACAGGTATTCCTTGGCGATTCGCAAACGCCGCTTGGAGACCATGCCATCCCGGCGTTGCTTGAGCTCGATAAAACAATAGGGGTATACCAGCTCCCGGTCATGGGAATCGAGGTAGTAATATTCCTTAACCCTGATCTTCAGATTGTCGTCATAGCTCCTGGCTGCCTTCTCATAAAGCTCCAGGCCTGCGGTATCAAAATACACCGTTGTGATGTGGGTAAAGGGATGGCCCCGGTTGAACTCGAAAACAGGAAGACGACGGGAGATCTCAGCTTCGAGAACGGACAATTCCGCCCTGCTGAGTTCATACTTGGTCTCAGAACGCCGAATGTAATTCGGGCTGCGACTGCAAGACTCTTCGCCGGAGACCCGGCCGTTATCGCTCCTGCCCTGAAGCACTAAAGAACCCACCTTCGCTGAAACAAGTCCCCCGAAAACCGACAGGCTGCCCGGCCGGTCAAGTAATCCAACTGCGCCATGAGCCCTGTAGCTTTAAGAAGAAAAGCATCGGGCCTGTCTCGATATTAGGGGGGTGTTCTCTGCTTGTCAAGAAACAGCAGCACAGGGGCTGAAGGACTCTCAGCAAGGTCGAAACAGGGCCACTAGAAGGTCAGCAGCAGCTGGATGAGCAGCTCGTTGTTGTCGACATCGACCCCGCCGCCATCTTCAGAGTGCATGGAATATTCCATTTTCATGAAGACGTCCCCGGTAACCTCAACCAGTGCACCCAGGGTCAGAGCCTGTCGATCCCAGGTGCCGGGCAGGCTGGGTGACTTGAAGGGCTGGCCGGCAGAACCCGGCGCATCCACATCAAGCGCACCATAGCGCAAGAGCGGCTCGACACTGCGGAAATAGCGGTCTGCCAGCAACTTTCCGAAGGAGAAGCGGTAAGAGGCCTGGGTGAACCAGCCATCGCGGCTCAATTGCCCATCTTCACCGTTGATGTACTGGAAGCCCAAGCGCAGGCCATCCTGCTTGCGTACGTTCTTTCTCCAGCGCGGGAAGATGGTGGAGGCCGGCAGGAAATAATCCAGGGTAAGACCGAGGCGGCTCGAACTGTCAGCGGTGGAATCACCGTAGCCTGATTCGACAGAATTATCAGGTGCCCTGTTGGTCATCAGGTCGCCCTGGAGAAATTCGAGCGATCCCTGGCGAAGATTGTCATTGAAATAGAAGCCTGAAAGACCGAACTCGCCAAATTTCTCAAAACTGCGGCGCCAGCCGACACCAATTCCCAGCTCAGCAAAAGCAAGATCATCCTCCAGCTCCCTGTCATCCTGCACGATGTCATTGAAGCGGGCCTGGCCGAAGCCGACCTCCTTGTTACCCAGCTGGTAACCCTGGCCCAGGGAGAGGAAGAGGTTGAAGGCCCCCCAGTTGTTTGAGAAATCGAAGGGGCCCCTCAGGGCAGCTCCACCCGTCAGGTCAGCGCTGTCGAGATCTTCTTCAAAACCCTCGGTAAAGGCCCCGCCACCACCTCTGCCCCTGCTGCCGAGCTCCTTGGCGAAACGTTCGACCCCCGCAGCAGTCCCTTTTCTATGGCCGAAGGTCAATTGCCAGACCGCTGCAAGAGACTCATCACGCCAGAAGGCGTTACCGATGAGAGGATAGGTCTTGGTCCTGCGGGCAGGACGAATGAACCTGTCGTCAAGTCCAAGCTGGAATCGGGAACGAAGCCACCACCATGGCTGTATGTCGTGGCGTACGACCAGCTCCTTGAGGACCGTGTCACCCGCCATCGCCTCGAAATCAAGCTGCGACTGGACCTGGATCCAGCGGTTGAGCCCGAAGGTGGGAGAGAGTCTCAGTCGTTGCAATTCAAGATGCGGATCCACCTGCCCGGTGGTGAAGCCGGCACCGAAATTCTGCAGGGAAACATCTTCCTCCGGAGCCAGGAAGTTGAACTCGACCTTCCCCCCCAGCATCATCTCCACACCGCCAAGCGTCAGCAGGCTCTCAGCAGACTTATCGTCCTTGAGCTTCTTGAGCTTCGCCTTGAGCTTCTCAACCTCCTCACCCAGGTCATCGAGCTTCTTCTCGAGATCAGCAGCCTGTGCCCGGAGCCTGCCCGGGGATATGAGAAGAACCGAGAGGAAGGCTGCCAGCACGAGGAAGCCGCAGCGCCCGGGAATAAAAATTCTGTGTGGTAATTCGCTCATAGAATAAGTATCGGCATCAGAATACCTGCAACGTGGCAGTTCCGCACCAGTTAGAAAATTTCAGGCCGAAAAAGGCGATAAAACCCGTCCCATGTTCCGAAAAAACGAGCTCTTCTGTCCCGCAGCTACTCACCTGGTACAGGACAGGCCGTCGGGAGTGGGATCCTCTCCTTCTTCCGGGTGGGGAGGAGGAGGTGGAGGGCCATCAAAATTGATATAAAGCGAGAGGTAGATTCCATCGGTAATATTCATCTCGCCGTTGTCATCGACATCGTAGCGGTCCATGCAGGCGGGTGGAACTCCCTGGCCATTGGCCAGCTCGAGGATCAGCTGCAGGTCACTATTGTCAACATCTCCATCCCCATCTGCATCTCCCCTGATAAAGGTAACCGGCGCTGCTCCCGCTCCAGGGGAAGGCTCCACCAGCTCAACAATCTCCTCTGCTCCATCCGGGAAGCGCCCCATGCTGGTTCCATCCGCACAATCGGGGTTTGGAAACTGGAAACCGAATACATCCACCAGGCAGGAGCCCTCCTCGACCCTGTCGGTCAGGTAGATCCTGACCGGCGGCGCGGAATCTTCCGGGCGTTCAGGATCAAATCCACAGGAGCTGCGAATCACATCGGCAGCATTGGGATCATCACAGGGAGAATTCGGGTCGAGACAAAACAACCTTCGTTTAATCCAGCCAAGCTCAACAACAATATGCGCTGGAGCCCCGGCTCCCTGCAGGACAGGCCCCCCATCGGTGAGCACCACCAGCGAGGCGCCGGCGGGGAGTATCGTCCCCTGCGGAAGCTCGACTGCACGGGGAGCATCAGCCTGTGCTGAAAGGTACATGCCGCCGAGCTCGATACTCTCGGCGGATATATTGTAGAGCTCGAGCCAGGGGCGGGCCTCGCCGCCACTCCCTGGCAGGACGGAGTTCCTGTTGGCCTCGTTGATCACGACACCCGGAAGCCCCTGCGAAGCGGTTCCAAGGCTGAAGCACTTCTGCCCCTGTGCGCAGGGAGAGACCGTATTGCCGCAGGCATCGACCATTGAAACTGAATACTCCACGCTGGAAACACCAGGGTCATTGAGGAACAGGGACTGGACTGCCTGACCGCCTCGTATCCCGGGGGAGCATCGTAGCCTCCCCCCAGCAGCGCTATGCTGGAAGAGCCAAGCATGGTAGCGCCCTCTACAGCGAAGCTGACCTCTGCAACCGCCTCTTCTCCCAGTGAATCAATCAGTGCCTTATCCAGGAAGAAAGTGGCCGACAGGACAGGGAAGGAGCCCGATTGGACACAGGGATTCGGGTCATCGCTGCCTGCCTCGGTATGAAAGGCAGAGAAGAACAGGGACTCGAGGCCGTTAACCTCTCCCGGTGAGGGATTGATCAGGATGTCGGTGCCGATCGATTCGCAGACACTGCCATAGGCCAGGTCGGCGGTAACCTCACGCCCCTGTACCGGGTCGGCCGGACAGCTCCAGGTAATCCTGTCAACGACACAATTACCCAGCTCATCAGGGCCTACCAGGTAGAGGGTGCCCGAGCAGGGGTCAAGATCCAGCCCGGGGATCTCGACAACATCGAGGCCCTGGGGAACCTGTCCAAGCGCCAGCAAGCGAAAGCCGCCGCGCGGAACCGGGGCGATGCCCTCGGGCAGGGCAAACTCTCTCGCCTTCGCCAGCGGATCATCCGGCCCCGGCTCAAGGGCGAGGTAATGTCCCGAGAGGTCATAGACCTCGGCCGCAGAATCCTGCGGGAAATGAAGCTCTATGTAGTTCGGGGAGCGGTCAGAGGAGAACCCGGCAAAGCCGGGCAGCTCCACGGTCTCGTTGTCAGGAAGGATCTCACTGACCTGCACAGAATCTCCCGGGGGAATGCCGCCGGAGAGATAGCTGAAGGAAACCGCCGGAGAGCTTTCAGGGCTTTGCCGGGGAGCCGTGCTCTCATCAAAGATGACGCTGAGGCCCTGTCTTTCATCAACGACCCTCAGGCTGAAGCTGACCAGCCCGGGCGGCAAAGGCGGGACCACCGCCTCGATTTCCCAGAGCGTCATCCCGGGTGGCGTTTCCTCAGCGCGCCCCTCAGCGAGGCGAACCTGGAGGCCTGAGATCTCATCCAGGAGGCCCTGGCTGCCTCCCTCGTGCAGGTATTCAAGCTCAGCAGTGAAGCTGGCACCCTCCTGCGCCTGCCTGGCAGCCGAGGTGTTTGCATCGAGGGCCACATAGCTGAACACCACAGCAGACTGGCCGGCCTGCGGACAACGCCGCCCGCTCGCCTGGCCCCCGGCAGCCGCAGGTAAAACAGCCACATCCTCAATAAAACGAGGCGGCTTGTCACAAGCCAGCCTGTTGCTGGAGGCAGCGAGGTCATCAAGAGAGACGGGAGGTGAAGGGCAGTCGGTCACTGTCCCCGGAACCAGTGCCTCGGGGGCATAGCGTTCCTGGGCGGTCTGTGCATCGGGGAAGTCCAGGTCTGGAAACCTTGCGGCGGAGAGATCCCGCAGGAAGAATTCGTCATTGTCGAGATCGACCCCGGGGTTTGCCGCCGCATAGGCGCTGAAATCAAGCACCACGCGGTCGATCACCACGTGAAAACCACCCGTCGCCGCTGTCAGTGCGAACTCATCCGCGCCGCTGCGGCGATTGGGGTTGAGCGCGAAGCGAGTGGAGAAATACTTGGTGCTCATATCCGGTACCAGGTTGCCATCAGCATCCGGAACCAGCTTCCTGTAGACACGCCGGATGTCACCGCCATCTCCATCGGCCAGCACCAGCCGGCACTCACCCGGCTGGACCAGCAGGTAACCCGGGTCAGGCGCTCCATCGGTATCCCTGCCGAACATCCAGGTCGCCAGGTTGTTTTCCCGCGCCGCGTTGCGCCCAACCAGGCCGAACTCGGTGATATCAATCGGCTCATCACCATAGTTGTAGATCTCGATCCAATCCGGAGTTCTTGCCGACAGGTTGTCTTCGCAGGTCTCGCAGACGAATTTCTGCGTCTCGATATTCCTCGCCTGGTACTCATTGATCACCAGGGTCACGCAGCCGCCGCCATAGGAAAAGCAGCGGCACACCTGCAGCTCACCAAGCTCATCGGCCAGCGTGAGGTTCCAAAGGATCGTCTCTGCCGGAGCCATCTCATCAGCAGAGGGCAGGAGAGCTTCGTAGGTCAAGACCCGGACCACCTGGTTCCCGAAGCTTCCGTCTGTTGATTCCTGGGGACAACCTGGCTGCACCACGTCCCCATCCCCTCCCCCGGGTTCTGAGCTGCCCTGGCAAAGGACCTCCTCGACAAGGGAGACCTCTGCCTGCCCCACACCCTCCCCCGCAGCTTCAAAAAGCGCCTGGCAGATACGGGGAACCTGGTCGGCGGCATCGCAGCCGGGCCGCTCAATGAATTCCAGCCTGACATCCGGCAAGGCGATGTCCGGATCAGCCAGGACGGTAAACCGCACCCTTACCTTTTCATCGGAAGCATTACACAGGCTTGGCTGGGGCTGACCTCCTGCAGTAAATCGAGGCTGCAGGGCTCCATGGGGGTTATTGGAAAACCCCGGAGTCGGAGCAAAGGAGGTGGCTATCGAATCAGCACCATCGGGAAACCGTCCTACGCTGGAATCAACAGCCAGGTTGCGAATTCCTATCCGGTCGATTCTCTGCCCATCGGCAAAAAGAAAGACCGAGTCGGCCGTCGAATTCAGCCCGAAATCAGCATGCAGGGAGGTGAGGGTGATATCGAGCTCACCCTGGCCTTCGCGCGCTGCCTGGACAGCCTCGAGGTCATTGCCCCCGACAAGGGTGACCACGACATACCCCCCCGGCTCAATCACCAGGTTAGCCGGGAAGCGGTATTTCTTGGGGCGCTCGATATTGTCGGAGAGCGTATAGTCCTGCAGGCGCAAGGACTCGGCATTGGGATTGTAGATCTCCACCCAGTCCAGCGGCAGGCCGTTGAACTCGAAATCGGCGAAGGACTCATTGCGAGCCATCACCTCGTTGATCACCAACCGTGGTGGAATCGTCGATGTACGGTCACAACCGGCTAAAAAAACCAGTGCAGCCAGGATCAACCATAGAGGTTTGCGCATCAGCAGAGATCTCCAGACAACGCCCAGGAAGCAGGTACATCCATACTACCACGCCCAGCCCCATCTGTCCCACCAGGGTGGACGTCCTAACCCCTGAAGGGCAAACGACCTCTGGAGTGCATCAGGGCGCCGCCGAGCCAGGTTGCTTTTACTCGGAACTTGGAGTCGAGAAGGACGAGGTCGGCTCTCCTTCCCACGGCGATGACTCCGGCTCGGCGGGAGATGCCAGCCGCCTTCGCCGGGTTCAGTGTGCAGTAGCGAACCGCCTTCTCCAGCGGCTCCCCAGCCTGCTTCACCTGGACCTCAAGAGCCCTCTCCAGCGTCAGGGCACTGCCGGCCAGAGTACCGTTTTTCTGCCGGACAACCCCCTCTTCCAGGTAAACATCAACCCCTGCAAACTGGTGGCGCCCATCGGCAAGACCACAGGCCTCGATGGAGTCGCTGACCAGGATGATCCGCTCCTCGCTCTTCAGACGGTTAACCAGCCTGAGCGCCGGCGGATCAACATGGTGACCATCGGAGATCAGCTCGACGGAGACACGCGGATCTTCCAGCAGGGCTGTCACCGCACCGGGAGCGCGATGATGAATTCCGTTCATGGCGTTGAAAAGGTGCGTGGCATAGCGTATCCCCTGCGAGATAGCCCTCCGGGTTCCCTCGTAATCAGAGTTCGAGTGCCCGAAGGCTGGAACCACTCCATTTTTCCTGCAGAGCTGGATCAGCCCCTTGCCTCCCTTGAGCTCCGGGGCAAGGGTCATGGTACGGACCAGCCCATCTCCGGCAGCCAGCAGCTGGCGAAGCTCCTTGAGCGAGGGCTTGCGAAAATAGCTTCTCGGCAAGGCGCCGGGCCTGGCCGGGGAAACAAAGGGGCCCTCGAGGTGGATTCCAAAGGCCACCCCCAGCCCATGCCCCTGGCGAATGAATCCACTGACCCGCTCAAGCACCTTCAGCGACTTGGCCCAGCTGGTCGGGTAGAGGCTGACCAGCAGCGAGGTAACCCCGTGGGC
>CAZTRG010000044.1:0-3234 GCA_964615885.1 uncultured Planctomycetia bacterium
AACCGACTGCGCCGGGAAGCTGTCGGCATCGTTGGGGTCGCTGCCCTCGAGGAGCTCCTCGTTGTCAGCGTAGCCGTCCTCGTCGGTATCAGCGGAGGTCGGGCTGGTGCCGTGGTCGTTGACCTCGGCGCCGTCGCTGAGTCCGTCGCCATCAGAGTCGGCTGTGGTCGGGCTGGTGCCGTGGTCGCCCTCGGCTCCATCTGTGAGGCCGTCATCGTCGGTATCGTCGTCGACAGGGTTGGTGCCCGCTGCCTGCTCATCTACATCGCTGAGACCGTCAGCATCGGCATCTCCGTCGCCGAGGGTGGCGAGGTCAGCTGCGTAGCGCAGCTCCCAGCCATCGTCGAGCCCGTCCTCATCGGTGTCAGCACCGGCCGGGACCCAGTTGGTATCTACGTAGAAAGCCAGTCCGGTTTCGAGATTGATGGTTCCTGACTGGAAAGCTCTTGCGCGAAGGTTGCCTGTGCCGGCAGCGTTGACCGCGACCGCGGTCGATGCGCCGCCGAAGGACCCGCCATTACTGCCGCTCCAGTCAATCGTTCCGCTGGGATAGAGAGCCTTGCTGGCGATGGCTGCAACTGCTCCGTCGATGATGATGGAGATAACCTGGTCTTCTTGCCTGGTATTTGACTGCCAGGTCCAGGCGAGCTCCAGCTCTCCCGCGTCGATCTGCTCCTGTGTCAGTTGGGCGCTCGCGGAGAGAATCGGGGGGCCTTCAACCTCTGCTCGATTAGAAGTGGCGCGCAATACCAGGGTGTTCGGGTGCTCGTAGCAGATGCCAATCCCGATGCCGCTGCCGCCGGTTTCCCAGATGAGCTCGCGGAGGTTGCCGACGCTGTCGGCGGGGGTGGCGTCAAAGTCGATTGAGACGGTGAAGGTCGCATCCAGGCGGTCGATATTGACTACCCCGCCGATGGCCCGGTTGTGATAGGTAGGCAGGTTGCCGATGACATTGATGACCTCGTCTGCCGCATCGGGCAGGGCGTCTACATCCGCAGCGTAGGCGGAGCTGTTGGGGAGCAGTATTGCAAGGCAGATGAAGGCCGCGGCCTTCCCGGTATTTCTCAGCGTGGAGCTGAAACGTGTAAACATCTTTCGACCCTTTCCGCTTCCGTGCGACACGGAAGGCAGATTCAAACTGCCAGGACGGCAACCGACCCTGATTGCGGACATTTGGCAGCAAATTTAAGACTGATTCTGACTTTGAAGGGTTTATTTAAACCCAGCGTTCCATTTGAAGAGCCCCAGGGGCATCTTCGACCCATTTACGACCCTCTATTTTCTATTACTAAAGCGGGGATGTCCAGATACGACCTGTCTAATTATTAAGGAAAATAAATTTATGGATGTAGATGGTTGGAATTGCAGAAAGGCTGCGTCTCCCTCGATTCCGCGTAAAGAGCGTTAAGAGCTTGTTGGCCAGGGAGGGGAGAAGGCTTCAAATTGAAATAGCAGAGTGGGCTTGAGTGAAGCCAGTGGATACCTTATATTGGGGTTTCCGCTCTAATGCGGACGGTTGGGTGAGATTCAGCTTGCAGCCTTGCAGTGGTATCTCAAGCAACGAGTTGGGTTTTGATGGTACAGGGTCTAAGAAATAAAACATTGTGCGGATGAATTGGGTTCATCCTCTGTTTAACCATGTGAAAGGAACGTGAGTATGCGCTCATCTTCAAGTTCAGAGAGCTATACAGGGCTCTTTCTCAGAGTCGGCTGTATTTTGACGGCAATTTTCTTTTTCGGTTCGCCTGTGAAGGCTGAAATCGTTGCTGATTCATTCGATGACTGGTCGGCCGATGGTGAGCAGGGAGCTAATAACTGGTACAACGGTTATTACAACCTAACTACTGATTTTGACTTAAGTTACGAACTTGATGATTTTATCGAATACGAGCCTGAGCACTGGAGAGGCAATGGCTGGCGCATTGCTCCCACGGGAGCCCCCTGGACCTGGATCGCCCAGGAACAATCTCATCCAAATGGCACCAACAGCGCTCCCAACGAGGAGCACTGGGCCATTCGGCGCTGGGTTTGTGATCATGATGGAGAGTTTGCCATCACCTGGCACCTGCGCGCCCAGAACCTCAATGGTGCCGGCACAACAGGCCGGCTGTTTATCAATGGAGAAGAAGTCGATTCAGCTTCAGTAGGCGGCGGAGATGATGTGGGAGTGACCAGGGTGGTCTGTTCTGAGCTGGGGGAGGGCGATATCGTCGACCTGGCCCTGACCCCGGAAGGACCCGGCGGTAATATGCTCGATGGCGCCGATGGTTCCTATACCCGCCTGACGATCGACAACGCGATTCCGGACCAGGATGGTGATGGGGTCAATGATTGTGAAGATAACTGCCCGGCAGTCAGCAACGAGGGGCAGGAAGATGAGGATGGAGATGGCATGGGGGATGCCTGCCAGCCTATTGCGGATTCTTCTACTGACTGGGCCCTGGATGGTGGACAGGGGGCCAACAACTGGTACTACGGCTATTACAACCTCACTCTCGACGAAGATCCCGGCTACGAGGCGGATGATTTCATCGAGTTCGACCCGATCGAGCACTGGAGAGGCACCAACTGGCGGCTCGTTCCGAGCAATGCTCCCTGGACGACCATCGGTAATGCGTCCGGTGCCGATTTTATCCATCCCAACGGCATCAACAATGGTGAAGAGCACTGGGCGATTCGCCGCTGGATCTGCGACAGGGAGGGTGACCTGGGGCTCACCTGGAGCATCCAGGCTCAGAATACCAATGGTGGGGGTACCACCGGTATTCTCTTTATCAATGGTGAGGAGGTTGACCGCGCCACCATTGCCGGCAACGATTCCCGCGGAGTTGTCAGGGTTGTCTGCCGGTCTCTTTTAGAGGGCGATATTGTCGACCTGGCCTTGACTCCCGTGGGGCCGGGTGGAGATACCAGCGATGGATCCGATGGTTCCTACAACCGGCTGATCATCTCGGCCTCACAGCCACAGAGCGATGAGGATGGAGATGGGGTTATCGACTGTCTCGATAACTGTCCCCTGGTTGCCAACGAAACCCATAGTGATACCGACGGAGATGGTGGCGGTAATCTCTGCGACACCTGTCCCGCCGAGGTCAACCCTGACCAGGCCGACTGTAATGATAACGGACGCGGCGATGCCTGCGAGGAGCCGCCCTTTGCCGACTCGGTGGAAGACTGGTCACCGGTGGGTGAACAGGGCGTCAATAACTGGTATTACGGCTACTACAATCTGAC
>CAZTRG010000045.1:0-5957 GCA_964615885.1 uncultured Planctomycetia bacterium
TTTCTCGGGTAGTACTCCCATTTGACCAGGTCCTTTGAGCGAGCCAGGCCTACGGTGTCCCACCAGCCGTGGTGGTCGCTGCCCTCGGGCTTCCAGGTATTGCAGCCCTCGTACCAGAGATACCAGGTGTCGCCCTGCTTCGTCAGCGACCGCGGGCGCACATGGATGGCATCCCAGTTGTCGAGCGTCTCGGGCCTGAAGACAGGATTGCGCTTGTCCTCGCGCCAGTGGACGAGGTCATCGCTGTAGAGGAGGTAGCCGCGGTCTCCCGACAAGCCGGTGCGGGGCTTGGGCGTGTACCCGGCATAGAAGAGCAGGTAGCGGTAATCGGGGCCATCGACGCGTACGAGATCAAATTCATGGGCGTGGGTGAAGTGCTTGTAGACCGGGTTGGCTTCGTGGTGCGTGAAAGGTCCGAGAGGATTGTCCGCCAGGGCCAGCCCGAAGCCTACCCATTCAGGGTACTTCTGGACTGAGTACATCAGGGCGATCTTGCCCTCCGGGGTAAGAACGACACCGTTGGGATAGACATTGTCGTGGGGAATATTGGGTTCGCCGTTCTTGACCACCGGGGCCGGGTGGACCTTCCAGCTGCGCATATCAGGGCTGGTGGCGACGCCGATGGATCTCCGCGAGGAGCCCTCCTCGTTCCCCTTCATCCCGGCCATGAAATACAGGTAGTACTTCCCCTTGAACTTGAGCAAGGCACCGGGAATCGCCTGCTTCTCGTAGAAGCTGCCGTCGGGTCCGCGCGGAATCACCGGCTGGGTCAGCTGCTGAAGCCAGGGAAGAGTCGTCAGGGTCAGCGACCGCAGCTCTGTTTCACCGGGAGCCTTGAGGCCGACCCAGCTCTCTCTCGGTTCGTACCTTTCGAGCCACTCGCCGCTTGGGCCGCGGATCCAGCCGGTCCTGTCTCCCACCTGGAAGCGGAAAAAATTCCCCTTCTTCAAGAGCCGCACCTTCCACGGCAGCTTCTGCTCCGGAGGCTTGTACCGGCGCCAGGTCACCGATTTCCCCTTCTTGTGATGGCCCAGCTCGATCGCAGAAGCTGAAACCTTCAGGTAGCCGTACCCGGACAGCTTCTCATCAGCTGAGAAAAACAACAGGAACCCCCAGGGCGCCTTGCCCACCACGCACTCCAGCTCGTAGTTCCCCTCGATCTTCTTCTTCACCAGGATCGGGGACTCAGCCAGCCCGCTAGGCGAAGATGCTGCAAGAAGTGAGAAAACCAGGATCGCTGCCAGGTGACACGCCCTCATCCCAGCCTCCTTTATTTCTTGCTGAAGAAGATCGTAAGGTTCTTGGTCTGCCGGGCGGCGGCCACGATGTCGGCGAGGCCATCACCGTTGAGATCGGCGGCCTTGATATCTTCGACGGCGACCTCCTTGGCGGAGACCTGCTGCTCGCGCCACTTCGTTCCGGTCTTGTCCAGGGGAGTGAAGAACTTGATCCCCGGCACACCGCCGCCGTTCATCGCGCGCCAGCCGACGACGACCTGGTCGGAGCCGATGCCGAGGTAGTCAGCGCAGGCGAGGGCGTGGCCATCCTGGAGCTTCTCGTCAAGAACCGCAGCCTGCTTCCAGAGTCCATCACCCGCGGGCTCAACGTAGACGGCTGACTTGGTCCCGTGCATGGGCTCCACCGTAACGATGAAGCGCTTGCCGCCCGGGAGCCTGCCGTCACGGATCTCGCCGGCGAAGTCCTTCGTCAGCTGCTTTGAATTCCACTTGCCGCCGCTGTAATCGAAGTGCCAGACGCCCTCCTTGGCGGCCTGGATGAGCTCCTCCTCGGGATCCTTGTCCCAGTTCACCGGGTGAAAATTATGCGACAGGTGGAGGGAATCCGCGATCAGCTCGGTCTTCCATTTGGCACGCGGATCGGCCGGTGGCAGGTAGGCCAGCAGCTTCAGGCCGGGCCCCACTCCGTTTTTTGTGCCACGCCCGCGCAGCGGCTTCACCGTCAGCGCGTACTTGCCTGCGTGGTGCTTGATCCAGTGCATGCGATGGGTGCTCGGCTCGTTGTAGAGCTTGACCGGCGTCCACATCTTGGTGCGATCCTCTGGGGGTACGAGATAGAAGACCGCCCCATCCTTGATGGTTTCTCTGAAATTCCACTGTCCTCCCACGGCGATCTCGCATTTGCCATCGCCATCGATGTCCCGTGCCGTGACACAGACGTTATCACGCTGGGTCAGGTCCCTGGCGATGATGTGCTTCTTCCAGCTGGGGTTCTGGTACCACTGGATGGTTTTCTTATCGCACAGAACGATGTCGGTCTTCTTGTCGCCATCGACATCCGTCAGCTGCACACCGTAGCCGATGTCGATCTTGGCGATCTCAACCTTGTCCCACTTAAAGAGCGGCGGCTCCTTATCCGCGGCAGCTACCGAAGTGATCAAGGCAGACAGAGAGAGAAGCACAGCCGAAAACAGGGACAGATAAGACCTGCTCATTTTAAAACCCTCCATGCGGGCGGTAATTGAAGTGACGGGGCCCAGGCACCGCGACAGCGGGAGGGCGACTTCACAGCTTAGCACGAGGGGCCTTCAGCGCGGGGTTTCTAATCTGCCAATTCGCAATCGACAGCTTCCGGCTCTGCATTGATCAGCACATTCAGGATGAGGATTGCATCGCTGACGTTCACGATCCCGTCACCGGTTGCATCGGCCGCAACCCTGCAGCACAGCTCGATCCCGTGCGTGACATGGTCCCGGATAATTTCTCCATCAACCCGGTCCACCACCCCGTCGCAATTTGCATCACCGAGGATCACCACGGTCGCATCGGGGCAGGGCGAGAATTCTGCGCAGCCCAGCTCATCGGTCGTCGGATCTTCACCACAGCCGGGATAGGGCGGCGGTGGCGGCGTGCCGCCGGAGAACAGAAAATTCAGCATGTAGATCCCATCCGTCAGCTGAACCACCTCGTTATTATCCGTATCAGCGGCATCGAGACAGGCCGGCTCGTCACCCCCGAGAAAGAGGAAGCTCAGGATGGAGATCGCATCGGTCATGTTGATAGCCCCGTCAGCGTTCGCGTCTCCGCGTACGAAGGCACCGGCCTCCAGTTGCGGTCGCAGGGGACAGGCCAACAAAAGAAGACAAGCAAAGACAGCTGTGAAACTACGCACTCCTGGTGAATGCATTTTTTTACTCCTGTTACTACCTGACACAAGCCCGCAACGATTATGCCCCCGGAAAAACAGTAAGACTATTTTTGAATCGAAGAAATTTTCCTGCTGAAGACCTGGCGATTCACGCTCCAGGCGCCATCAGCGCTGATCTTTATCTGCAGCTTACCGGCGGTTGCAGTGGCCGAGCCTTTTTCATCGACGCTGGTCCTGATCCGCCCCGCGAGTTCGCCGGCATCACGCCCCTCGTTGAAGGGAAGCAGGACACTCAACCACACCTGTGGTTTCCCGGCGCGGACGACGGCCCTGGCGAAGGCATTGTGGCTAGCACCGCCAATGTCCTGTGAAGCGCGGTGCGCCACCTGCCCGATCGAAAGTCCCTCGCCCGGATGCAGGTAGAGCAGGACCCGTTTTTTCTGCTTCTGCCACCAGGCATGATCCCTTGCCGGGGCATCGAACCAGTTCCGCCCGGCAGGGCTGAGCTCGCCCTCGGCCATCAGGAGCCAGCAGGGAGAGGCCTGGTAGCCATCCACATCGGCGCAGGGCCTGTACTCATCACGCACGACCATGACCCCCTCTGCCGTCAGCACCGTCTGCCGGGGCCAGCGGCTGCGGGCACCGTAGAAGTTGCGGTAGGTAAACTGGCCGAAGGAATCATCTCCCTTGTTCTCCGCCCTGAGCGAATCCCGATCCAGGATCGCCCCGCGGTTGTAGAGGGAGTGATAGTAGATGGGCAAGGTGCGTTCATTGAGCCGAAAGCCGGCCTGCTGGCCTTTGAAATCATACGAGACCCGCGTGTACTCGTTCTGCGCGTCGAATTTTTCGTCCAGTCCCTTGAGTGTCAGAGACAGCGTGACGCCTTCGGGAACATTGAGGCGCAGGCTGCTCCCCCCACGCCTGCCGTCCGCTACAATCGACAAGACCCGGGTACGCTCTTCTCCCTCCAGGACCCGCGACTCTTCCCCCTGCTTGAGCATCACCTCCAGGTTTTCCGGGACCCTGTCGAAGGCCGCAAGGATCTTCTCTCCCTTCGGGCCGCCCAGGCGCAGATTCTGAAAAGAAGCCGGGGTCTTGTAGCTTCCCAGGTGCACCGATCTCAGGTGATAGTCATTGTTCAGGTACCAGTAGCCATCCATGTTGCCGTGGGCATAGCCCAGTTTTGGATTGTCCCGGCGGCGAAAGAGATCGATCTCAGTATCGTAGAACCAGTTTTTCGAGTCGGGACCCGTGCGGCAATTCAGGGCGAGCTTGACGGCCATCGAGGCCAGCTTCCAGGTTCCATCGGAGGGTGTCGACATCTTCCCCTTCTCATCGACAGGGAAGTCCATATCAGGAGAAAGCACCGAGAGCAGGTCGTAGGCCGTCTCGGCGACCCCGGCGCGACCGCTGGAATATTTTCCCGAGGTGTGCAGAAACTTGGCCCCGTCGACGCAATATTCATACAGCCTTCCGCCCGCATCGTCGCAGCAGTGCATGTAGTTGTTGTTGCGGTCGTAGAGAAAGTACGAAACAAAGGGCTGGCCGCTCTGGCGGCCGGGGCCGAGGTACAGACGGTCGGGAGCCTTGTACTTCAAGGGGCTGAAGTAGCCGATCTTTGATTTCCCGGCCGGGGCCCGGGGCTTGATTCCCCTCTTGAAGAACCAGCCGTAGCGCTGCCGGTAGGCCTCCATGTATTCCGCCGGAACCCTGGTTCCCGGTGGCGGCCGTCCCCCGAGCAGGGCCTGCTCCGAAGCCCAGAGGAATTCCGGGTCTCTGAAATGCTTTGCAAGGCGGTACCACACATGCGCATCGTTGACCCTCTCCGCACCCGAGTAGTATTCCGCGTTCCAGGGATCGGCGTAGAGCCGGGGGCGGTCGTGAACAATCTGTGCGCCCGAGTTCGGGTTGCCGCGCACACCGCCGCCGTGAACGTAGTCGAGGTAACGCCGGGCATGGGCGTAGAGAAAATTGCGCTCGGTCTCGAACTTGCCCATCCCCTCCGCCATGTCGAGGAGGCCCTGCAGGTAGAGCGGCCCGTAGGGAAAGTAATTGGTTTCGGTCGTATCGCCATACTCGACCAGCTCATCCCAGAGGGCATCGAGCCAGGGCTTGTGCCGGATCGCCGCAGGCATCTTCGGGAACAGCTGCACCGCGATCGCCGGGCCGGAGTTGATACCGTAGGGGCGGTTGTTGACACCGAGCTCGAGCCTGGAGTAGTCCGGAAAGTTTGCCAGCAGGCTGTGACTGACAAGCTCCCGGAACTCGGCCTGTTCTCCCGCGCTCAGCTCCCCCTGGCGAACCAGCTCGGCAAAAATCCGCATGCGGCCGCCGCTGCCCCAGGACTTGTGATTGTAGAAGAGGGTGAGGGTGGGAGTTTTTTCGTCCTGTTTCGATTCCCGGTAGCGGTCGAGGATGCTGAGAAAGTACGCCCGGATGATCTTGAGCTCGTTCTTCTGCCGGCGCCCCCCGTCGATAAACCGCGACAGTAGACGGTCCCACTCCCAGCCCCCTCGATGCATCTGCGGCCGGCTCTTTCTCACCGCCGCTGCGAGAGCCGCCATTTCCTTGTCAGAGTAATGCTCGTAGGAGGGCCAGGGATGCCCGGCAGCAGGATCCTGCTCTTTCGCACAAAGCGGAAGCGCGGCCAGGGAAAAAACGAGCAGTCCGATTGCCGGGGTCACATAGCGCATCTTGATGAATACCTCCCCACGAAGGTTATTCCGATGCGGCCCTGCCTGTAAACCATCCGATCCTGAAAAGACTTCAGGGACAGGCGTCAAAGCTTTCGCAGCCAAGTTCGTCAGCAGGCCCGGCGGGATCCGGGCCGCAAGCATCGAATGGTGCCGGCG
>CAZTRG010000046.1:0-4720 GCA_964615885.1 uncultured Planctomycetia bacterium
GTCACATGTGCGGGCTGGGTCAGGGTGGTTAAGGGATCAAGGACGGCAACCTTGAAGGCGGCCCTCTTGTCCCCGCAGGCCATCTTCTGATGGCTCTGGTCATCGGAAATAAGGGCGAAGGACTGGGTCTCGCTGCCCGTCCCGGAGGTGGTCGGGACAGCAATCATGGGCAGGAGCTCTGAGGTGGCCTTGCCAATGCCCTGGAAATCGCTGATGTCTCCGCCGCAGCTGTAGACAAAATTGATCCCCTTGGCGCAATCCATTGCGCTGCCGCCGCCAAGGCCGACAAGAAGATCCGGTTTGAACTCCCTGGCTTTCTGGGTGCCCTGCCTCACATGCGCAGCCGTGGGGTTTTCCTCCACCCCATCGTAGAGGTCTACAGAGAGGCCGGCGGCCTGGATGGAGTCCAGCGCGAACTGCGCGTGCCCGGCAGAAACGACTCCGCGATCGGAGCCCAGGAGGATTCGACTACCCCCCAGCTCGACAGAGAGGGCGCCGAGCTGCCCGAGGCTCCCTGGTCCCGATACAATCCGTGTCTGGGTCTGTTGTTCAAGTAGATCGGAGGACATGGCATTCAAGCTGACAACGAACCGGCTCATTCAAGTCCGGGAAACCGGAATAATAACCCCGGCCCAATGGTATTGACAGGTTATAGGTAATGGGCGGGATGGCCCCTTAATAAACGCCGACCACAACGTTCTGTTCAAGGCTGCCAAAGGGCCGGACATCCTGGACCCCATCCCAGGGGTAGGCGCTGATCGGCTCTGACCGATTGGCCTCGTCTCTCTCAAGGAACCCGGGAACGAAAAATTCCTTGGTGAGGGTCGTCAGCTTAACCCGCCCCACATCTCCGTAATCAACCACCGTGGAGGGATCATCCGGCTGAACGACCTGGAGTGCAGCCCTGGGCTGCGGAGCGTAGTAGGTGATTTCATAGCCCTCACCAGGAACATGGGGTCGATTACAGGCCAGGCCCATCAAGGTGTTCCCATAGGTGGGGACGAAATCAATTCCCGGAACCAGCTCTTCGCAGGCCTTCTGGTGGAAGGCTTTATCCATTTCTGTTCCGCCGCAGAAAATGCCGGTTATCCCCGCCTTGGAAAGGTTGATCTTCTCGCAAAGAGCCTCCAGCAGCTTGGGGGTTGTGAACATGCACTTCACATTTGGATGAGCCCTGAGAATAGTAAGGGCCTGGTCCACCACATGGTCCTTATAGGCCTGCGCCCCCTCGACCCAGCCCCTTTTAAGGCACTTAACTACCCAGCGCGGGTCCATATCCAGGCAGAATGAAATTCCTCCGCGATACTGGGCAAGGTGCTCAACAGCAAGCCGGAGACGCCTGGGCCCGGTGGGGCCAAGAGATATCCAATCTGCCCCGGGGGGGAAGCTTTCGTCAGACAGGGTGCCACTGAAGATCTCATAATCGAGCCGGAAATCTTCACTGGAGGTTCTGCTCTTTGGGGTTCCCGTGCTGCCTCCGGTCTCAAAAATATAAACCGGCTTGCCGGCGTTTCCTTTCGGCACCCAGCGCTCAACAGGGCCCCCTCTCAGCCAGTCATCCTGAAAAAGATCGAACTTGGACAGGTCAGCAAAGGACTGGACCTCCTCGCGGGGATCCCAGGCCAGGTCAGAGGCGTATTCCAGCCAGAAAGGGCAGCCGGTTTCCGGATTGAAATGCCATTCAACAACCTCGCGAACCCAGGCATCGAGTTCATCGGAGGCCGCCTGGACCTGGTCCTGATTCGCTGGTGCACTCTTGGTTAAATTGTTCAAGCTGAAGCCTTATGGATTGCCGGGTTTACTTGGGTGAGATTGCGTACAGGGCCGTTCTGTTTGCAATATAGAGAACGCCGTCCACGGCAACAGGCGTGGTGTAAACCGAGTTGTTCATGTTGGTCTCATAGAGAACCTTCATTTTCGGGCCATGCTCGAGAACAACAACATCGCCATCTTCATCGCCAAGGTACACCTTGCCGTCGATCACCGTTGGCGACCCCCAGACAGCCGCCAGCATGTCGTAAACCCACAAGGGCTTTCCGGTCTTTTCATCCAGGCAATGGAGGAAGCCGCTCAGGTCGGAAAGGTAAAGGAGGCCATCTGCAACCGCTGCGGTTGAAATGGTTCGCTTGAACTCTTCACCGCCGTAATGCCAGATCTGCCCGGTGTCGGTAATGTCGCCCTTGGCGCCCTTGGCATTAATGGCATAAAGGTGGCCGATCCCTTCCCCGTGTTCAGGGTCCTGGCCGACGGCCAGGTAGACAATGTCACCGAGCGCAACTGCAGTAGAAATAATATTGTTCCGTGTGCCCAGGCCGCCAAGTTCCCACTTCGAGTCCTTGGGGTTGAGGTCGAACTTCCACAGAAGCCCTCCATCCTCAGGCTCAAAACTGTACAGCCAGCCATCGCCACCCGGGAAGAGAACCTGGGGGATTCCGCCGGCATTGCTGTAGGTGGCGCAGGACCACTGGCCATGAAGGATCCCGTCTTGAGGGGCGTTGCTGCCCCAGACCATTTCCCCGGTCTCCTTGTTGACGGCAAGAAAGCTGGGGGCCCGGGGGTTGGGAATGGCAATGTGGTCTCGCTCTACCCCATTGGAGGTTTCAACGAAAACCTGGTTTCCAATATCCAGGGGCGAACAGGTGGCCTGGTTGTGGGGGAACACTCCGAATTCGTTGAGCATATCGAGAACCCAGATGAAGTCACCATCGATCTTGCTGGTGTATTTCTCATCTTTATAGGGGCCGTCGTTTTCGCCGTCCCTGAACCCATTGACATCTGCGCAGACAAGCTCACAGCGGTTGCTGATATAGTAGATAAGGTCGCCCTCGATGGCCGGGGAGGAACAGATCCCCTGCTCGGGCCAGTCGTTCACCCTCCCCTGGGTCAGCTTGTCATGTACCGCCTGCCAGAGAAACTCACCCTTGCCGGCGGTGAAGCACATGATGATTCCCTTGTCGCCTTCGATATCGGGATTCCTCTTGCCCTCGTTATTGGTGCCGACAAATATCCGGCCATCGGCAATAGTCGGATTCCCATAGCTTTGAGAACCCAGGGCTGCCTTCCATTTAATGTTTTTCCCGCTTTCGACATCCCATTCCGAGACGATCCCTGTAGCAAATGAGTTGACCATATTCCGGGAGGGTTGCCCGCCCCATGTTGGCCAGCTTTGGGGAGCTGCCTTTGCCTGGCCCGCAGGCTTCGCTTCTTTTTCAGGGGCCTTCTCTGGAGTTTTATCCGGAGCCTCTTCAGCAGCCTTCACAGCAGGGGCCTCTTTTTTTGCGCCTGCATCAAAAAAGACTTCGCACCCGGACAGGTACGCAAATGAAAGGCAAGCCAACAGGGCCCCAGCCAGGAACCGAAATGGGTAAAGTTTAAATTTCTCGAAGCGCATAATTCTTTCCTTCATCAATGCTGGTAAAAGGCCCGGGCTCTCCCCGACCCCTGTTCAGTGGTCAGCTATTTGGTCGCTGTCACTACAATATTGTCATAAAAGATTTCGCCGCCGATTTTCTTGTCGGTGCTCCCGGCGGAATAGGCATAAAGCCCCGGTGCGCCGCCAAGGTTAGGAGTGGAATCGACAACTTCCAGCGTCCATGCCTCGGGCTCCTCGGCTCCCCTCTTCCAGACCTTGGCCTTGATCGTGGCCTTGCCTCCGGATCGGCTTACACTCATTTTCGCTGTGTACCAGACCTTTGGGTCCCATTTGAACCTCACCTTCTTTTCAACCCTGGGCATGGGTGACCAGGCGACGATTCTAGCGTGCTGGCGGTTACCAAGAAGGTCGAACCTGTAGCGGCTCACAAAGAATCCCATATCTGGAAGCTGGAACTTTTCCTCTGTTCCCATCAGGTCCAGCTGCATTGTGTAATCCTGCTCAAGGGGCTTTCCGAAATACATCCTGGCAAGAATGAACTTCGGCTTGTCAGAGAGCTTCTTGAGCACCTTGTTCCCATCAAGGTCAACCACCTTGAACTTAACGGGGCTGGCGCTGATCCACCCTCCAGGGGCAAGGCCTGGCTTGCGGTCTTCAAAATCAATTTTCAGTGGCAGCTCAGGGACCACTCTGACCCTCGAGGCACCCTTGATTCCCCCATGGGTCGCAGTGAGCATTCCGCCCTGGAATGAGCTTCCTCCCTTAACTGTCAACTTCCCTTCCGCATCCACTGTTGCATCCAGGCCGGAAATCTCCCACTTGGGAGAGCAGTTGCCGATCAAGTTACCCTTGGAGTCAAAAAGGCGGGCCCTGAATTCCCGGCTTTCACCCGGCTTGAGCATCGTTTCCGCAGGCAGGACCTGGAGGTGGGTAGCGCTGGCGCCCTCTTCAGCCTTTACCGGGCTGGCAGGCCAGGGCAGGCTCTCACCGGTGGACTTTGCCCCCGGCTTTCCTATGCAGTAGAGCCTCATGGAGGTGCAGAAGTAAACCTTCCCCCGGGCAATGCAGGCAGACCCATTGATCTCCATGGGCCGGCCATCAGGAAGCGCGAACTTTTCCCGACTGAGGGTCGCGGCCTTTTTATCCCCAAGCTGCAGGATTGAAAAATGCCCGCTCACCTCGCCAACATAAAGTTTCCCATCTCCGACCACAGGGGACGCCTTGAGGACAGTCCCGACATTGTGAACCCAGGCCTCTTTCCCCGTTTTGAGGTCGAAGCAATGGATATTGGCAGAGTTGGCTCCGACATAAAGATACTTGTTGTCAGCTGCAGCGGATGCATACCCT
>CAZTRG010000047.1:0-8948 GCA_964615885.1 uncultured Planctomycetia bacterium
CTGGAGGGTGGTCAGGATGGCGCCTCCGGGCAGAACCCTGAAATCCGCATCGACTCCGCAGACCTTGACCGTGATCGCAGCCGGATCGTTGAGGTTCCTGGCATCGGCAAAAAAGATTGTGCCGGCACGGCCGGAGTTCGAGATCACGCTGGTGATAATGGGAGCGATATCAGCGACGGTGTAGTTGAAGCCGTTTGAGTCCCTGGCACACCCTCGCACCGTACAGACCTCCACCTGGGCGGGCCCCACCACGGCGCAGCGCGGCGCGGTCACCTGCAGGCTCTGGCCGTTGGCGAGAACCTCGTACTCGGCGTCATTGCCGCAGACCCTCACGGTAAGATCCGGTTGCTCAAAATTGGAGCCGACGATGGTAAATACCGTTCCGGATCCGCCGCTGTTGTTGAGGAAGGTGTCCATACGGGGAGCCATATCGATGATGTTGATCGTGCCGTCGTTGAGAGAAGGCCCCGGCGACACCGAGTTGCCCTGGCCGTCGGTCATGACATTGAGGCGGCCCGGGGTGTTGCCGTTGGCCAGGTCGATCGTCGTTGAGCCGGGAGTGTTGCTTACATCAACAACAAGAACCAGCACCTCGAGGTCATCTGCTGACTGCAGCCTGGTGTTGATACGGTCCTCGCTGAGGGCGAAAACGACTCCGTGGGAGAACTGGCCGGTTTCATTGTCGACGACCCCGGCGCTGAACTCGGGCTCGAGCGGGCTGACCGCGCTGCCGAGGCGAACCGAGGTGATCGTGATGTCGTCAGGATCAAAATTCAGGGAGACCGAGAAACCGTAGATGTCCTGGTCGAGATCTGCGCGAATCGAAATCTCCGCACCGGTCGTAGCCTGGACGATATTGCGGCCCGTAACCTCAAAGCTGTTGGCCGCCATCAAACTGACCGTGGCGATCAGCACACCCACAATTGCCGCTGATTGCATACAACGGGTCTTACCCATGAGACACCTCGATATTTATTTAGAACTTTTGTTTCGTTTTTTTCACCGACCCAGAAGGATCGATCATAGCACCCTGACCGGGTGCACGCAAATTGTGCTGGCCTTCCTTCCGGCCGCTCCCGGAAGCTCGTAAAAGGCCCTTATTCGCAATCAGGCAGCCCATCCTGGCTGGGATCCGGCCCGGCCTGCGGGTAGGGCAGGGCTGGCGCAGAGCCTCCCTGGAAGAGAAACCTGAGCAGGGAGATCGCATCGGTTAGGTCAATGATTCCTGAATCGTTCACATCGAGACCGTCCAGGCAGACCTGCGGCAGCTCGAGACCAAGAAAAAGGTAGTTCAAAATGGTCACCGCATCAGAGAGATCAACCGATTCATCTCCGTTGGCATCGCCCCGGATAAAATCGCCTCCGCCGGCAATCTCAAGGTAGTTGAAGCCCTGCTGCCGGGTCACGCAGCCGAAGGAATTACAGATCTCCATCGGCGCAAAGCCCTCCGAATTACAGGCCGGGGCAATAATCTGCAGGGTCTGGCCATCGCCAAGCAGCTGATGATCTGCCTCGTTGCCGCAGATCTCGACCCGGAGGCCCGGCTGGTTGAAATTCAGCCCCACCACCAGGAAGGGATCTCCCGCTGCACCCGAATTACTCTGAACATGCTTGATAACCGGGTTCAGCTGCTGGTAGGACAAGCTCCCATCCACGAGCTGGGGGGCCGGGCTTACCGAGTTTCCCGAACCATCGGTCATCACATTGCGCCGGGCGGGGCTTCCGCTGGAATTCTCGAGGTCAAGCACCGTGCTGCCGGCCTCTCCGGCGACCACGTCAACCACCAGCTGCAGCAACTCGACTCCCTGGCCGGGAGCAATCCGGCTCTCGATAATTGATTCACTCAGCGAGAGAACGACACCGTGAACGAGCTCTCCGCTCTGGTTATCAATGAAGCCATCACTGAATTCAGGCTCCAGCGCAACGAGGCCGGTGCCGGCACGAACCTCGGTAATGCGAAGGCGGTTCGGGTCAAAGCGCAGGTGGATGGAAAACCCGACCGTTTCCTGGTCGAGATCGGCCAGCACCTCCACCACGTTGCCGGTTGAACCAATCGCCAGCTGCTCATCCTCGATCCGGAAACGGTTGGCTCCACGGACGCTGGAGCTCAAGCTCAACACCGCGATCATACCGACTGCGAGCAGTATCTTCACTTTCGAGGAATGCAGGTCCATCGTGTCCTTCCCTGTATCGAAACCCCGGGCCGGGGTTTTTCCCGATGATTCTGAATGATTGCCCACAACTCTCCGTCGAAATTGATGTTAGCACTGCCAGGGTAGGTGCGGGAGTATTTTCTCCGCGGATAAGCCCAGTGCCTTTTTCAGGGAAATCGCCTGCCCCTCAAGGCCCGGAGGAATAGAATGCCCGCACTGAAGACAACCCAGGTGGAAAGACCGGCGCCTTGAACAGCATTCGTTTCATACTCCCCTTCGCGAAACCATACAGCCGCCGCTACCTTGCCGGCATCCTGATGGCACCCCTGTCGATCGCCTCGCTGCTGGCCATTCCCTGGCTGACGGGAAATTGCGTAGACCTGCTGCGGGAAGCCATGAGTCCCCCAGAGGATGTGCAGTCCCTGCCTCCCCTCGAGGCCCTGAAGTTCCTGCTCCTGCTGATCGTAATTTTCGCCTTTATAAGAGGCATCACCCTTTTTGCCATCCGATGGTTCATCATCAGCGCCTCGCGAAAAGTTGAATTCGATCTGCGGGACCGGCTCTTCTCCCACCTCCAGGGGCTTGACCGGAGCTTCTACGACCGCTGGAAAACCGGCGACATCCTGGCGCGCTGCACCCAGGACGTTGAACGGGTACGCATCCTCGCCGGCCCGATCATCATGTACTCAGCCAACACCGCCTGCATGCTGGTGATCGCGATCCCGCTGATGCTGTCCATCAGCGTCAAGCTGACCCTGCTGCTGTTGATCCCCCTCTCCCTGCTGACGCTCTCGGTCCGCAAGATCGGGCCACGGGTGCATTCGGCGGTATTCAAGGCGCAGGAAACCCTCTCCGACCTCAGCTCTCTCTCCCAGGAGGACTTCGCCGGGATACGGGTCATCAAGAGCTTTGCCCAGGAAGAGGCCGAGGCAGAGAGATTCCGTAAGCTCTCCGGGCAGTACGTCGATGACAACCTCAGCGCGGCAAGGATCCAGGCCTGGATGCAGCCCCTGGTGGGAGGCGTCAACGAGCTGTCGCTGATGCTGCTCCTGCTGCTGGGAGGCTGGTACCTCCTGGATGCGGGAAGCGACCTCACCCTCGGGCAGTTCATCCAGTTCGCCGGCTACCAGTTCCAGCTCATCTGGCCGATGATCTCCATCGGCTGGGTGGTCAACCAGTTCCACAGGGCCAGTGCGAGCGTTGTGCGGCTCAAGGCCATCCTCGAATCCGAATCGAGCATCAAGCCGCCGGCCGAGCCTTCGAGGGCGGCTGGCGATGAGCTCAAAGGAGCCATCTCCATCCGCAACCTCGATTTCTCCTACAATGGCAAGAAGGTGCTGAACGATGTCTCGATCGAGGTCCCGGCCGGGCATACCGTTGCCATCATCGGGCGCACCGGCTCAGGAAAATCGACCCTCATCAAGACCCTGCCGCGAATGCTGCCTGTGGCTGATGGGAAGATCTCCATCGATGGTGTCGATATCAACCAGCTTCCGATCGGCCTCCTGCGAGAGGCCATCGGCTTCGTGCCACAGGAGAGCTTCCTGTTCTCCAGGACGATCAGCGACAACATCGGCTTCGGGCTCGATGACCCCTCCGAGGACGGCATTCTCTCCGCGGCCCGGATCTCAGGCCTGGAAAAAGACATCGACCAGTTCCCCCAGGGCTACGATGAGCTGGTCGGGGAGCGGGGGGTAACTCTCTCCGGAGGCCAGAAACAGCGCGCTGCGCTCGCCCGGGCCCTGATCGTCAAGCCATCGATCCTGCTCCTCGACGACTCGCTCTCCGCTGTCGACACGCAGACCGAGAAGGAGATCCTCGCAGAGCTTCGCGGCGTCACCGACCTGGTCACAACCGTGGTGGTCGCCCAGCGGATCTCGAGCATCCTGCACGCCGACAGGATCTATGTCCTCGATGAGGGCAAGGTCGCCGAGCAGGGGACGCACGAAGAGCTCCTTGAGAAGGACGGACTCTACGCCGAAACCTACCGCCTGCAGCTGCTCTCTGATGAGCTGGAGGACATGTGAGCATGAAGAAAAACCAGGGCCATTCCTTCCACGAAGACTTCAAGGTCGGCAAAGCCTTTGACCGCGGACTCATGGGGCGCCTGCTGCGCTACGCCCTGCCGCACAGGCACCTGATCATCCTGGCTCTCCTGCTGCTCTTTACCGTCACCCTGGGCAGCCTCGTCGGCCCCTTTATCATCCAGCAGGCTATCGATGGCCCTCTCAAGGAGAGCATCCTCGGAAGCAGCCCTGACGCCGCGAGCGCCTTCAGCGAAATACTCGTCCTCCTGTCTGTTTTCCTCGGTGTCTCGCTCCTGCTCCTGGTGCTGCGCTTTGCCCAGAGCCTCGTGATGGCCCACATCGGCCAGCGGGTCGTCTTCGACCTGCGCCAGCAGATCTACACCCACCTGCTGAAAATGCCCCTGAGCTTTTATGACAGGAACCCGGTGGGGCGCCTGGTCACCAGGATCACCAGCGACATCGAGGCTCTCAACGAGCTCTTTGCCAGCGGCATTGTCGGCTTCCTTGCCGATGTACTCATCCTCACCGCCATCACCGCCACGCTGCTCTGGGTCAACCCGATCCTCGCCCTGGTAACCCTCAGCGCCCTGCCGGTGCTGATCCTGAGCACCTTTATCTTCAGGAACAAGGCCCGCAAGTACTACCGCCAGCAGCGCGGGCACCTCTCCCATCTCAACTCCTTCACCCAGGAGGCGATCCAGGGCATGGAGATCGTTCAGTCCTTCCACCGCGAAGCCTCCCACCAGGAAGAACATCGAACGGTCAACAAGAGCTACCTCATTGCCTTCCTGCGGTCGGTGATGGCCTATTCGGTCTTTTTTCCGGTGATCGAGATCCTCAGCACGGTGGTCCTCGCCGCCGTGATCTGGCAGGGAGGAACCCAGCTGGTAGAGGGGACCCTGACCTTCGGCCAGTTTTACCTCTTCTGGCATTTCCTCGGCCGCTTCTTCCAGCCGATCCGCGACATGGCCGACCGCTACAACATCCTGCAATCAGCCATGGCGGCGGCAGAGCGTGTCTTCAACGTGCTCGACACGCCGGAAACACTCACCGATCCCGAGCAGCCCTGCCCGGGCGGCAAGCTCCAGGGACGGATCGATTTCGAAAAGGTCTCGTTTGCCTACAAGGATGAAGAGTTCGTGCTGAAAGATGTCAGCTTCAGCGTGGAGCCGGGGCAGACCGTCGCCATCGTCGGTGCAACCGGCTCCGGGAAGACGACCATCGTCAACCTCCTCAGCCGCTTCTATGATCCCCAGCGCGGCTCGATTCTTGTCGATGAGACAGACGTCCGCCAGTACCGCAAGCGCGACCTGCGGGCAAGAATCGGAAGTGTCCTGCAGGATGTCTTCCTCTTCTCGAGATCGATTCGCGACAACCTCGTGCTGAACTCCACCGACGTCAGCGAGGAGCACCTCCTTGACTGCGCCCGCCGGGCCAACGCGGATGCTTTCATCAGCAGGCTTCCCGGCGGCTACGACGAGATCCTGAGTGAGCGGGGCGGAACGCGCTCGGTCGGAGAAAAACAGCTGCTGGTCTTCGCCAGGGCGCTGGTCCAGGACCCCGACATCCTCATCCTCGATGAGGCAACCGCCTACATTGACTCCAGCACCGAGGCCCTGATCCAGGATGCCATCGGTAAACTGCTCAAGGGAAGAACCTCGATCGTAATCGCCCACCGGCTCTCCACCATCAAGAAGGCCGACCGGATCCTCGTGCTGCACAAGGGAGAGCTCCGCGAGCAGGGCACCCATGAAGAGCTCCTGGCCATCAAGGGGATCTACCACAAGCTCCACGAGCTGCAGTACCTCGACGCGGCGACAGGGCCGGATTCCATCGGCTGAGGCCAGGGGGCGGCCATCTTATCGGTCGCCGAAGAGCCTTTTCTGATCAAAGAGCAGGTTTTTGCCCCCGGATGCGCATTCCCTGCCGCTTTTGCTAATGATTTCGGCCGCTATTGCACGAAGAAATAATATTGCAGGTTTATCTGCTCTCTCCCCTCAGCAGCAACCGGATCTCGACGATGGCTATCCAGTCGGCACAGAAAAAAACCCGCGGCGGCAGCAGGACAGCGCAAAAAGCATCCAAGCTGCTGGCCGGCCTCTGGCCCTCAGAGGTCCGCGCCATCCAGGCCTGCCAGACCTTCCTGCGACGGGAGCAACAGTCTGAGGTCAGCCTCCAGGAAACCCTCGAAATCTGGGAGGCCCGTATCAGCAGAAAATGGCGGGCTGAGAAGATGAAAATCGACGGGCAGATGCAGATGAGGGAAATCGAGCAGCACCAGTCCCGGATCCAGAAAGAAGAAGGGCGTCAGCTTGACTGGGAAACAGCAGCCCAGGACTGGATTGAGCGCCACGCAAGGACCTGGAGAGAGTGGTGGGAAGAGCAGCCGGCCTCCTGCCCCAACCCCGGCTTCTGAGCCCGGAACCCCTCCCCCCGTCCCCGGGTTCCTGATCCCCGCTTGCATCACCCCGGAACATTGGACATCCTTATCCTCTTGTCGTTTCTTCCCGGCAATCAGTAACCCGGTAAACAAGAGGCTCAGAAAATGATATTCCGGATCCTGGCCCTGGCCCTGCTCCCTTCACTCGCCCTGGCACAACCCGCCACCGGCGGCCTGAAGATCCTGCTCGTTGAGGATGGCGAAGCCCTGAAAAACAGCAAGGGCCTGGCAAAGCAGCTCCAGGCAGCAGGGCCGCTCCAGGTGCGCGCGGTCAGCCCCGGCAAGCTCAGCGAGGATGACATTGACTGGGCCCGCACCATCATGATCACCGCGGCCTTGACCAAAAAAGATGAGGCCTGGGTACTGGGAGCCGGGCGCAGCGGCAAGGGCCTGGTGCTGGGTGCCGGCGCCATCGGATCGCTGCCGGACTCAGAAGGTTTCTCTGCACTGACCGGCCGGACAGCTCTCGGCAAGCCGCAGGAGAAATCCACCCCGATGGCAGTCGCCTTTCCGGACCAGCGGGGCCAGGTAACCCAGTCCCTCACCCATTTCTGGCATGAGGGCCGGCTGCAGGAGTACCAGCTCGATAAAAAGAAAACGCAGCTGCTGGCCTTTGCACTGAGGGCGACCGCCGGGGCCGAGGTTGCCGACAAGGGAAAACCACAGCTCTTCCCGGTCGTCTGGACCATGAGCCCGGGCTTTTTCAACCGGGGGCCCTACCGGTCCCGGGTCTTTATCTGTGCGCTCGATGCCCTGTCGGGACCATCGAAGGGAATGGTGATGACCCTCCTGGCGCGCGCCGCCGAATGGTCAGCCCAGCGCCGGGTCACCTCCTGGCTCAAGGGCGAGTACATCCTGATGAGCGAGAAGCTCGGGGCCGGGGAGAATGGCCTCCTCAAGGGTTTCCCCGGAGGCCGGGAGTACTACCGCGGACGGCAGATCGCCCCGGTCATGGGATACCAGGGGGCCGACTGGCTCATCCGCCCCGAGCGCGAACAGAACGAGCAACCCGAAAAGGTCCTCGATGTCCTCAAGCTTCAAAAAGGACAGACCGTCTGCGACTTCGGCGCCGGTAACGGCTACTTCTCGCTGAGAATGGCTCAGCGCGTCGGCGCCACCGGAAAGGTTCTTGCCGTCGATATCCAGCCCCAGATGCTGGAGCTGCTCAGGCGCCGTGCCAGCGCGCAGAAGGTGAGCAATGTCGTACCGATCCTCTGTACGGAAACCGATCCGAAGCTCCCCGCCAACAGTATTGACCTGCTGATCATGGTCGATGTTTACCACGAGATCTCCAATCCCGTGCCGGTGATGAAGGGCATCCACAAGGCGATGAAAAAAGACGGGCGGGTCGTGCTGGTCGAATACCGGGGTGAAGATCCCAGCATCCCGATCAAGCCCCTGCACCGCACCACTGTGCAGCAGATGGCCAGTGAGCTCGAGGCGGTAGGGTTCAGCTATGCCGCCAACAAGGGCAGCTTTCTGCCCCGCCAGCACATCCTCATCTTCAATAAGAAATGATCCGGCCGGAGGCCGGATGTGGGCGTGTCAGAACGCCAGGACTTTCCGGGATACCAAGGTGAAAAAAGCTCTGATCATCGGCTGTGGCTATCTCGGGCAGCGTCTAGCCCCTCGACTCCAGGAACTCGGCTTCGCTGTTACCGGCACGACCCGGAGTGAAAAACGGGCTGCCGAGCTGCAGGAGGCAGGAATCCCCTCTGCCGTCTTCGACCTCCAGACAGCGGCAGAAAACCCCCTGCTGGAAGAAAAATGGGATGTGGCCGTCTATGCGGCGGCTCCCGGAAAAGACGGCGATGCAGAGCTCGTTTTTCGAGATGCCGCCATCACCTGCCTCCACCAGCTAGGCGCTCAGCTCGAACGATTCGTCCATGTTTCCTCAACCGGGGTCTATCCGCAAACCTCCGGCGAGGTCCTTGATGAAGAGAGCCCGGCAGAGCCCGGGGGAGGGCGGCCGGCCCTGATCCGGGAAGCTGAGCGGCTGCTGCTGAAGGAGCAGGCTGCCCTGGTCGTTCGACTTGGCGGCCTCTACGGCCCCGGGCGCTCACCCCTGGATTGGCTCCGCCGCCCCGGTTTCAGGGAGCGCCTGCGCGCTGGAGCCGCGGCCTGGATGAACTGGATTCACATCGAGGATGCCGCAGCGGCGGTCAGCGCGGCGGCGGCCGGGGGGCGGGCCGGGGAGATCTATCTCGCCGTCGATGGCTGCCCGGTGAAGCGCAGTGATTTCTACCAGCTGGCCGCTGAGCTTGCCGGCGTAGAGCCTCCCGAACTGGATACTGACTCTGCCGATCTGGGCAAGCAGCTCTCCAACCG
>CAZTRG010000048.1:0-5964 GCA_964615885.1 uncultured Planctomycetia bacterium
TCGATCTTCAAGTTCAACCAGCACGGCTCCAACGGCGCCTGGGTCAGCGAGCTCCTGCCGCACACGGCCAAGATGGTCGACGATCTCGCCGTCATCAAGACAGTCAACACCGAGGCGATCAACCACGAACCCGCGATCACCTACATCCAGCCCGGCAGCCAGCTTCCCGGCAGGCCCAGCGCCGGGGCCTGGATGTCCTACGGGCTCGGCAGCATGAATGACAACCTGCCGGCCTTCAAGGTGCTGCACTCTACAGTCAACGGAGGCTTCGGTGGCCAGGCCCTCTATTCACGTCTCTGGGGAGCCGGGTTCCTCTCGAACCGCCACCAGGGCGTGAGCCATCGCTCAGCCGGAGACCCCGTCCTCTACCTCTCGAACCCCGCCGGCAAGTCGGACGCCATGCGGAGGAAGATGCTCGAAGAGCTGGGCCGCCTCAACAGGGAGCGGTTCGCAGCAGTCGGCGACCCCGAGATCCAGGCAAGGATCTCGCAATACGAGATGGCCTACCGCATGCAGTCCTCTGTACCCGAGCTGACCGACATATCAGGCGAGAGCAAGAAGACCCTCGAGATGTACGGCCCCGAGGTCAAGATGCCCGGCACCTTCGCCGCCAACTGCCTGCTGGCCAGGCGGCTTGCCGAGCGTGGGGTTCGCTTCACCCAGATTTTCATCCGCCAGTGGGATCAGCACGGCAACCTGCCCAAGGATATCCGGCGCCAGTGCCGCATCGTCGACCAGCCATCCTACGCCCTCGTCCAGGACCTCAAGCAGCGCGGCATGCTGGATGACACCCTGGTGATCTGGGGAGGAGAGTTCGGAAGAACGATCTACTGCCAGGGCGGGCTCTCCAACAAGAACTACGGCCGGGACCACCACCCCCGCTGCTATACCAAGTGGATGGCCGGAGCGGGAATCAAGGGCGGGATTGTCTACGGTGAGACCGATGACTTCAGCTACAACGTCACCGACAAGCCGGTCCATATTCACGACCTGAACGCAACGATCCTGCACCAGTTCGGTGTGGACCACGAGCGCCTGACCTACCGCCACCAGGGCAGGGACTTCCGCCTGACCGACGTGCACGGCAAGGTTGTGAACGACATCCTGGCCTGAGCCCGGAAAGAATTACTTCTGCTTCTTCTTCCCGGCCCGGGGCTTGCGGACAAAATCCGCTCCCTTATCCGGCGGCAGCGACTGGTGCCAGGCAATGAGCGTCTTTGACAGGCGCCCGACCAGCTCCGGATGCTGAGCGGCCAGGTTCTGCTTCTCGCCGCGGTCGGTGGACAGGTCGTAGAGCTCCGGCTCAGCACCATCGTACTCGCAGAGGAGCTTCCACTTTCCTTCGCGAATCGCCAGGTCGGGCAGGGCGTTGTCGCCGTAGAAGGCATCCCGGTCCGGGGGCCTGCGAAAAAGAAGCGGCGCCTTGCGGGAGCCGCCTTCCCCCAGCAGCGCTCCCGGAAGAGACTCGCCATCGTAGCTCACCCCCCGGGGCGCAGCGACACCGGCGATCTCCAGCAGGGGCGGCACCAGGTCAATGGCTGAGAAGACCGTCTCGCGGTCGACATGGCCTTTCTTTTTGAGCAGGCCCGGGGCCCAGGCAATCAGGGAGGACCGTACACCTCCTTCGTAGAGGTGGGTCTTGAAGCCTCGAAAGGGCCCGGCTGACCCCGCGCCCTTCTCAGGACCGTTGTCTGAACAGATCAGGACCAGGGTGTTCTTCCGCAGAGCCTCATCGCCCCGGATCAGGTCGAAGAGCTTGCCGAACTGGCGGTCCATCTCCTGCAGCACCGAGTGATACAGCCCTCGCTTGCCATCGGCCCATTTATCAACCGGGGGCCAGAACGGGCTATGGACATCATCCGGCCAGAGGTTGATGTAGAAGGGCTTCTTCGCTGACCGCGCCTTCCTGATAAAGGGAATCGCCTCATCGATAAAGCCCTCGGTAATCTTCGAGCGCAGCATCCACCGGTAGCCCTTCCCCAGGCGTTCGGCATCGCCCCAGCTCCTGCCGGGCTTTTCCTGCCCGGGTTTGAGCACCAGCGGCAGCAGCTTCGGCCCCATTCCCTCGAAGTTGGTCAGCGATGCATCGAAGCCATAGGCGGTGATGGCCGGGGCATCAGCAACATTGCGCTGCCCGCCCATATGCCATTTACCGAAATGCCCGGTGGCGTAGCCGGCCTGCTGCAGGGTGCGCGCCAGCATCGGAGCCTTCGGGTCGAGCCACTGGGCCATGCCGCGCCTGCTGTTGTGGTCGCGGTTGCTCAGGTAGGAGGTGATCTTCCAGCGCTGGGGATACTGGCCGGTCGAGACGGCCGTGCGCGAGGACGAACAGATCGGTGAGTTGACGTAGAACTGCTCAAAGCGGATGCCCTCGGCGGCCATGCGGTCAATATGGGGAGTGCTGGCATCCTTGTTGCCGAAACAGGAGAAATCACCCCAGCCCATATCGTCGATGAAGAAAAGAACGATGTTGGGGCGCTCCTTTGAAAAAACAGGAAGCCCGGCGGCCAGGAGCAACAGGAAAGCCGGGAGGAAGAATCGAGGGCTCGTCGAATTTTGCTTCATGAGATGGTTCTTTAGAATCACTTCTGTTCTGCGATGCAGTAGAGAAACTTTCGCCCACGCAGGAAGAGCTGGTTCCCGGCCAGGGAGGGCGAAGAGTCGAAGCGCTCATCGAGCTTGTTGGTCGCCAGCACCTCGAGCTTCTTCGAACGCTTGAGCACCAGGGTGGTGCCGCTGCGGCCGATGAAGTAGACCCGGCCATCGCCACCCACCGGAGAGGCGTATATATTCGACAGGCCGGGGAGCCGGGTCCGGTCGATGACCACATCGCCGGTCTGTGTGGCCAGGCAGGTGAGGATGTTGCGGTTGGACTGGGTGAAATAGAGCATGCCGTCGTACTCAACCGGGGAGGGCACATAGGGTGTTCCGCGACTCTTGCGCCAGGCGATGGATTCGGTTTTCGAGATGTCGCCCTTCGCTGACAGGGGCAGGGCCAGGAGTGAATAGCCCTGGTAGCCGCTCATGCAGCAGACGAGATCCCCGCTGATGACCGGCGAGGGAATCACGTTGCCGGTCAGCCCGCTGCACTGCCAGATGATGCTGCCGTTTTCGATGTCATAGGATCTCACCATCTTCGAGGCGGGCACGACGACCTGGGTCCGCCCACTGTGGCGAACAACCACGGGGGTGGCCCAGGCGTTGGGTTCCTCGCGTTTCTTCTCCCACAGCGTCTTGCCTGTTTTTGCGTTGAGCACATGCACAGACGACTGGCGCGCCTGGTCGCGCACGATCACCAGCTTTCCATCGTAAACCACAGGCGAGCAGCCCTCCCCGAGGCTTGCTCCCATGTGCGCCTTGCCGAGATTCCGCTCCCAGAGCTTCTTTCCATCGAGGTCATAGCAGTAGAGGCCCGCGGAGCCGAACCAGCAGTAGAGGCGCTCACCGTCGGTGGTCGGTGAGGCCGAGGCGAAATCATTGTCGCCGTGGTGTCCCTGGTGCGGGATCCCCTCCCCCGCCTTTCTGCGCCAGAGCTCCTTCCCGCTCTTACGGTCAAGGCAGAGCACCACGAAGCGCTGCACGCTATTGGGAAAGGTGATCCCGAACACGCGCTTGGGCTGGTCCTCGGGCTTCGGCAGGCTGGGGTCGACCTTGCCGGTGTCGATCACACAGAGGAGATAGACCCTGTCCTTCCAGATAATCGGCGTCGAGGTCCCATTGCCTGGCAATGCAACCTTCCACTGGATATTCCTGTCTTCGCTCCAGCTCAAGGGCGGCTTCGCAGTCTTTGAGACCCCGGTGGCGGCCGGGCCGCGCCAGTGGTGCCAGTTCGCCGACTTCAGCTGGTCGAAAGACTGGGCCCGGGATTCACCCGGCTGGAGCAGGCAACAAAGCACCAGGAGGGGAAGCACTGGTGAAAAAGCAGAAAATTGTCTCATAGCTGGTAAGTCTCTATCCTTCATTCAAAGCTGCAGCGATTGGATATAGTTTACAAAGCCACTGGCCAGGTCCAAGGCGAATCCCCAGAGACCGTACTCGGTTCGCTCGAGCACCATGATCAGCAGGAAATAACCGAAGAACAGGTTCTGGGGGCTTTCCAGCCCGTCGACGAATCTCCGGTACCGCGAGCTGATGCCGCTCAAAACCCTTGAACCATCGAGGGGGGGTACCGGCCCAAGGTTGAAGATCGCCAGGACAATATTCAAATACCCCAGGGTCCAGAGCAGCCGGCGAAGATTGGTCTCGAGCCCCGGGGCCGGCTCTGATGCAGAGAGAAGCCCCAGGGTCACCAGCGCCAGGAATGCCAGCAGGGCGTTGGTGGCCGGGCCGGCCAGGGAGACCAGGACGTCCCCAAGGCGGCCATGCCTGAATCGATGCGGAGAGACCGGCATCGCGCCCCAGGCCATGCCGATGACAAAGGCTGCAACGAGCGACATCCCCCCCATGTGCACCATGGGGTTGAGGGTCATGTGCCCCAGCTCGATCGGCGTGCGGTCACCCTGCCAGATCGCCGCCACTCCATGAGCCAGCTCATGAAGAACCACGGAGACCACGATGGAGAAGACAATGCAGGTATAGAAGACGACATCATCTTGCAGGTACTGAATAATCATTGCAGGACCATCCTACGGCCAGGAGCCCGGCCAGATCGATACATTTAGCGGATAAGAGGACGGCAAATCAGAAGACAGCCTCTCTTACTGGAACTTACGCAGAAACAATCTCCACTTGCGCGAAAGCCGCGTATCGCGGTAATTGATCCAGCGCCGCAAGCGGTCGCTGGCAACGGAGACCATGGCCAGGCCGATCAGGAAGGCAGGAGTACCCGGGATCCCGGGTAACAGAATTCCCACGAACCCGAGGGTCAGAAGAACCAGTCCGCAGACCACCGACACGCACTTCCTGATGAAGCCGGCCCGGTTGTTGCTGGCGGGAAGAAGCTCTGAGAGCTCCTCCTCGCCCTCAGCCTCCGCGGCCTCAGCCTGCTCCCCCTCCAGCTCGGGATCCTCTTGGTGATCTGCCTTATCTGCCATGGTCATCAGCGTTAGTATAGGGCCTCCCGCGAAGAAAAGTACCTCGTACATCATTCATAATGTGCCTGTACCGTGTATCCAATGGAGATTTCACTTTGACTGGCGGCAGGGGGATGGCCAGTTAACATAACAGGGACCTTAACTCACTGAAAAGGACCCCCAGCTTGGCCCGATCCCTTACAAATCTCGCACTGGTGGTGGCCCTGCTGTGCGCTTCCTGCTCCACCTCCCCCGCCAGGGGCCATTACACCCGGGGCAAGACCCTCTTCGATAAGATGGCTGCCAGGGACCCCGACAGCTGGGATTTCAGCAAGCCCATTGCCGAGTTCAGCCGGGCCATCCGACTGCAGCCGGATTACGTCGATGCCTACCACGTACGCGCCCTCGCCTACCTCATCACGGGCCGGCACACCAGGGCCATGGCTGACCTCAACAAGGCCATCAATATCCAGCCGAAGCTCGCCCTGTCCTACATGCTCCGCGGCATGGCCTGGAACCACCTCGGCAGCCAGTTCCTGGCCGAAGCCGACAGGGAGAAAGCCGGGGAGCTGGGCCTGCAGTACCGCCCCGAGCTATCAGAAGCGCCCTGGCTCCCCCACCCATCCTGGGATGGCTATTCCTGGGATGGCGATTGGCTGATTCAGCCTCAAGCCCGATACCGCTGAAACCCACCGATTCCAGCAGGCCACCTCAAGAGGCGGCGCGGTCATAAGTCCTTACGCCACAACGTAGGCTCATCAACCCACTCTTGCAAGTCTTTCACCGCTTTACACCGCGTTGCACGGGGTAACGTATACCGTATACGTATGGACTGGGGGCCGGGAAGCAAGACCCCGCGGCCTGCCTGGACAGCAGGGTCCGGCAGGCCGCGAGGTTCTGATTGCTTAGGGGAGGTGCTGCCCAGATTCCGAAGCAGTGTTCCCCGCCCCAC